>NZ_RDBR01000009.1 GCF_009663775.1 Lactobacillus sp. 0.1XD8-4 | reverse complement strand
TTTTTTCGTAAAAAAAATACCCCCTACATTTTTGTAGGAAGTATTTTTAGTCAACCATACCAGTTGACAGATATCCTTTATTCTCGTGGTCCTTATAATCGTCAATTCCATCCATAAAGTCTTTTTCAACCCGCTTAAAGTCAGCCGAAGTTGTAATCGCATCTTCAGGAATCTCGTCCAAGTTAGCAATTACTTCTAAGTGCTGCTTTAAATTATGGAATTTCATTGGCGCGTCACCACCATATTCACCATCAAGATTAACCATTAACCGGTCATCCTTATTCAATGGAATCACTTCAATATCAGTGGCTTTGGCATAAATAATCCGCGGATCATCAAGGTGCTTACCTTGCAAGGCCTTAGCCATCAAACTTAGCATATCAATAACATTACTCTTCTTCACAATAATCATGGTAAATTTTCCATCATCAAGCGAAGCATCGGGCACAATCTGTTCAAAGCCGCCAACTGAATTAGTAAGAGCAATCATAAACATAGTTGCGTTACCCCGATATTCATGTCCATCATACTTAATCGACATTTCAATCGGCTTAATCCGTGGAATCAGTTCAGCACCCTTAGCAAAGTAAGCAGCATAGCCAAAAAGTGATTTCATTTGTGACGGAACTTCATAGGTCACTTCTGTCATCGTCCCACCAGCAGCAATGTTCATGAAGTAGTTTTCACCAGCCCGACCAATGTCAATCTTGAATTTTTTATTTTTCTTCAAAATCAACTTAGCAGCGGCAATCGGATCATCACGCGGAATCCGTAAGGCACGCGCGTAATCATTCGTCGTTCCAGCTGGAATAATCGCTAACGCTGGTCGGTGCTCTAAGCCGGCAATCCCGTTGACTACTTCATTAAGGGTACCATCCCCACCGGCAGCGATAATTAAATCAAAACCATCTTTAGCTGCCCGTGTTGCTTCATTTTTAGCTGAGTTAGGGGCCGGAGTCGTGGCAAAAGCGCTTGTCTCATAACCCGCTTTTTCATAAATAGCTAAGATATCAACAAGGTCACTCCGCAATGTCTCCCGGCCAGATGTAGGATTATAAATTATCCGAGCTCGTTTTCGCACGGTCATTCCTCCTAACTACTTAGTCTTTAAGGACTTCATCAATAATTGAGTAACAACTTGTGGGTTAGCCTTACCACGGGTTTGTTTCATGATTTGACCCATTAAGTAACCAACAGCCCGATCTTTACCGTTCTTAAAGTCTTCAATTGATTGTTCATTATTATCAAGCACTTCATCAACAATTGGCTGTAATTGAGCTGGGTCAGATAACTGAACAAGGCCATGTTCTTTGGCATAAGCATTTGGTTCTTCACCATTTAAGATCCCCTTGAAGACCTTCTTAGCCATCTTTGAAGAAATCGTCCCATCTTCAATCAACTTAACCATCCCCGCCAGGTTAGCTGGTGTTAACTTCGTGTCTGGTAAGTCAATATGTTGGTCGTTAAGGTAGGAGTTTACATCGTTCATCAAGTAGTTAGCAATCCGCTTTGGATCTCCCCCATCCTTAACCGCTTCTTCAAAGAAATCGGACATTTCCTTCGTTTGGGTAAGCACCATCGCATCATAATCGCTAAGGCCAAGATCCTTAACATAGTGTTCACGACGTTCACCAGGCATTTCCGGCATTTCGCTTTCAATTTGGTTAATCCATTCATCACTAACGCTAACTGGCGGTAAATCTGGTTCTGGGAAGTAACGATAATCGTCAGCCCCTTCCTTTGACCGCATCGAAACCGTTGTTCCCGTTGGTTCATCATAACGCCGTGTTTCTTGGGCAATCTGTCCACCGGCCATTAGAACTTTTTGGTGACGTTGCTCTTCAAATGCTAAGGCCTTCCGAACATAGTTAAAACTGTTAATGTTCTTCATTTCAGTCTTAGTCCCAAACTTATCCGAACCAATTGGCCGAATCGAGATGTTAGTATCAACCCGCATTGACCCTTCTTCCATCTTCACGTCAGAAATTCCGGTAAACTGAATCCGTTGACGTAATGCTTCCAAATAAGCAACTGCTTCTTCCGGCGAAGCAATATCTGGTTTAGAAACAATTTCAATGAGGGGCGTTCCTTGCCGGTTCAAGTCAACATATGAATACTTGCTGGTATGCGTATTTTTACCAGCATCTTCTTCAATATGCATTTCCTTGATACCAATTTTTTTCTTCTTGCCATCTACTTCAATTTCAATCCATCCATCATGAGCAATTGGTGTATCAGATTGGGTAATTTGGTAAGCTTTCGGGTTATCTGGATAGAAGTAGTTTTTCCGATCAAAATGCATATGGTGGGCAATTTGCGCATGAAGAGCTAGCCCAGCCATAATTCCATCGCGAACTACCCCCTTGTTTAAGCTTGGCAATACACCGGGATATCCCCAATCAATAACATTGGTGTTGGCGTTAGGCTGGTCACCGTATTCAACGGGGGATGGACTGTAGATTTTTGAATTAGTCTTTAACTCAACGTGGACTTCTAGTCCAATGGTTGTTTGAAAGTTCATCTTAGTTTTGACCTCCTAACTGTGGTGTCTTTTTATGGAAATCAGTAGTCTGTTCAAAAACATAACCAGTGTTGTAGATTGTTTGTTCGTCAAAGGCCTTACCAATAATTTGAAGCCCCACTGGCATGCCGTTCTTGGCAGAAAAACCAGCCGGAACAGACATTGCAGGCAAGCCAGCCATATTAACAGGAACAGTCAATACATCATTCATGTACATCTTCTTAGGATCATCAATTTCTGCACCAATCTTAAAGGCCGTTGTTGCGCCAGTAGCACCAACAATAACATCATGATCCTTAAATACTTCTTCAAAATCTTGCGCAATCAGACGACGAACCTTCGCCGCCTTGTTAAAGTAAGCATCGTAGAAACCAGCAGAAAGAGAGAATGTTCCCAACATAATCCGCCGCTTTACTTCTTCACCAAATCCTTCAGAACGGGAACGAACGTAAACGTCTTCCAAGTTCTTTACATCATCTGCACGGAACCCGTACCGAATACCGTCATAACGTTGTAAGTTTGATGAGGCTTCTGATGAGGCCAAAATATAATAAGCAGGAACCCCATACTTAGTGTGCGGCAAGCTAACTTCATCAACAATTGCGCCTAATGATTCTAAGTGATCTAAGGCTGCCTTGATTACTGCTTGAACATCGTCATCTAATCCATCAAAGTATTCTTTTGGTACCGCAATCCGCAAGCCCTTAACGTTAGTATTTTCATTCAAATTAGCAGCCCAATTTGGTACCTCTTTGAGTGAAGAGGTCATATCATGTTCATCATTACCGCTAATCAAAGCTGTTAATAGAGCATTATCCTTTACATTTTGGGTCAACCAACCAACTTGGTCAAAGCTAGAACCAAAAGCAATAATTCCCCAACGTGATACCCGGCCATACGTTGGCTTCATACCGACAACCCCGTTAAATGAGGCTGGCATCCGAATTGAACCACCAGTATCAGTACCAAGGGCACCAAGAACATCTCCAGCAGCAACAGCAGCCGCTGATCCACCAGAAGAACCACCAGGCACCCGCGTAAGATCCCATGGATTATGAGAGGTGAAGAATGCGGAGTTTTCTGTTGATGAACCCATCGCAAATTCATCTAGGTTAGTCTTACCAACGTTGATGTATCCTGCGGCATTAAGCTTTTCCACAACAGTTGCATCATAAACTGGATTAAAGTTTTCAAGCATCTTTGAAGCCGCAGTAGTCGTCAAACCTTTTGTCAGAATATTATCTTTAACTGCAAGCGGTACCCCTGACGTTAATTGGTCAGCTGCAATTCCTTGAGCATCAATCGCAGCTGCCCGCTTCATTGCTTCTTCCTCATTTAGGGTAATAAACGCCTTAACTTGATCTTCATTTTTCTTAATATGGTCAAAGGTTTCCTTAGTTAATTCAGTTGCACTAATTTTTTTATTTACCAAGTCATCGTGCAATTGACTCAAGCTTGTTTGGTAAAAATCCATTATTCGCCATCCTCACTTTCGTCAATAATTGCCGGAACCTTGATGTAACCACCATCAGTCTCGGGAGCATTTTTAAGCAAGGCTTCTTGTTCTTCTTTAGAACTCTTAACTGCCTTGTCTTCGCGCATTACATTTACCCGATCGGTTGCCGAGGTCATTGGTTCAACGCCATCAGTATCAACCGCTTCGAGGTCCTCAAACATATCAATAATGTTTCCTAATTGAGTGGTAAACTTGCCCAGCTCGTCTTTAGGGAATTCAAGCTTAGCAAGTTCAGCAACGTGTTCTACTTGTTGCTCAGTGATTTTACTGGCCATTCTCTCTACCTCTTTTCCAGTAATTTAAATCTACATATACATTTAACAATTTTAGCACAGAATAGGCCCCCATTTCATCATTGGAGGAAAATAAAAAAGGAGCTAATCACTTCATTAATGACGAATTGACCTTTCGCTCCCTTTTCTAAATATTAGTATGAGTTAAAAATGTGTGATTGGAAATTATCCGAACCTGCATTCCGATATACAACTGCCTGAATTTCCGAATCAGATTGAATCTTAATATCAATTGGGATTCCGTTTGGCAAGTACTTCTTAGCCGCTCGAGTAATGTATTGAGTAAAACTAGTAATTTCAGTTTGACTATAGAACTGGGTTGTCACCGTAATATGCATACCAGATAACGTTCCATTTTCGTACTGAGCCTGAGCTGTAACCCCGCTTAAGTTCGGGAAGAAACTCTGGATCTGACTCTTGAAGTTAGAGAAACTGTCATCATCAGTCTGATCAGAACTATTAGTGGTTGATGCACTAGCCTTTGGAAGAACAACATTCTTGTAGTCAAGCTTCTTCCAGCCACTGATCTTATTGCCACTATTCTTGCTGTATGCAAAGAATGTTCCACCCACAAGGCTATCATCGGGAGCTTGCTTATACAATGCAATTACAATTGGCACATTGCCAACTCCCGGCTTCTTTCTAACCCGTTGTAAAACTTTTTGAGCCGCAATCTCGCCCTGTTCACGAAGTTCGCTATCGCTAATCTTCTTTGTCAAGGTTGGTCCGCCAGTCTTCTTTTGATAATTATATTCTGAGTTTAACCCAATACCAATTGTAATCCCCCGTAACTTCATTGAGTTACCACTTTCTTGCATATAATCTTGTTCTTCCAGTTGCTGAACATAGATAGGATTAGGATTACCCTTCTTGCCCTGAGCAGGGTTAAGCCCTTCCGGATTGTTCTTAGTTTTCCGCCCAAGCCAGTTTTCGACTGTACCACTACTTAAGTACTGTCCTTCTTGGAAAATATAGCTTTTAGTTGAAAATACTCGTTTTGAAACTTGGGTTAACCCTGTTTCAAAACTTTTAAGATTATATTGGTTATCGTTTTGTGCAACATTTACACCGCGTGCTTTACTAGTCCGATAGCGACCGTTCTTTATAACCCCTTGGTAAGAGCCATTTCCTGAACCAGTTGTCGAATAGTTTTTAGAAGATGACTTACCACCAAAGCCACATGATGCGAGTAACACAGTACACATCAGAACGGCAACACTAATGGCTATTTTCTTTACCTTTCGCTTCACGATTTACTGTTCCTCCTTCATCGCTGTACTAAACTGCTGTTCATCCCATACCTCAATCCCTAAGTCTTGAGCTTTAGCGAGCTTACTTCCAGCATCGGTTCCAGCAATGACAATATCTGTTTTCTTTGAGACGCTTCCTGTTACCTTAGCGCCATGGTCTTCAAGCCAGGTTTTGGCCTCGCCGCGAGTCATTTCTGTTAATTTACCTGTTAGAACAACTCGTCGACCATTCCATTCACTTTCGGGATTAGTATTTACCCGCGAACCAAGATAAGCAAAGTTTAACCCCGCGTCTCGCAGCTCGTCAATTAATTCGGCTACCTGACTATTAGAAAAGTAGGTGACAATACTCTCACCAATCGTTGGCCCAATTCCATCGATCGCTGAAATATCATCCGCAGTAGCCTTAATCAATGAGTCAAGATCACCAAAATGTTCCATAATTATTCGGGCTGCCTTAGCACCAACATGGCGAATTCCAAGACCAAATAATAAGCGCTCGACAGAATTATTACGACTATTATCAATCGATGTCAATAGGTTTTCGGTCGATTTTTCACCAAATTTATCTAAAGTTAATAATTGGTCATGATTAAGGCGATATAGACCAGCAACATCGTGAATTAATTTTTTATCCCATAGTTGTTGGATGATTTTGGGACCAAGGCCATCGATATTCATCGCATTACGCGAAGCAAAGTGAGCCAAGCCCTCCTTGATTTGAGCAGGACACATTGGATTAATGCAACGAAGCGCAACTTCACCATCAAGATGAACTAACTTTGACCCACAAACGGGACAATTCGTGGGGATGACATACTCAACAGAATCCTTAGGACGCTTCTTTAAGTCAACCTTAGAAATTTCTGGAATAATATCCCCTGCTTTATGCAAGTAAACAGTATCACCAATTCGGATGTCCTTTTCACGTAAGTAATCAGGATTGTGCAGCGAAGCCCTGCTTACAGTTGTCCCAGCTAATAAAACAGGATCCATTACCGCAGTTGGGGTAACATTGCCGGTCCGTCCAACTGTCCATTCGATATCACGGACAATCGTTGCTTGCTCTTCTGGAGGAAACTTATACGCTATTTCCCATCGTGGTACTTTTACTGTATTACCCAGCGCAACTTCTGTATCTAAATCATTTACCTTTTCGACGATCCCATCAATCCCATAAGTAAGCTGGTCCCGCTGAGCAGTATATTCTGCAATATATTGTTCGATCTCAGTTCTATTATGAACTACCCGATTATTAGGATTGACATTAAATCCTAGTTCCCGCATTTTCTCAAGAGCATCAGCTTGCGTCTTCACACCCAGCTTTTGATATTCGGGAACATAGTACATAAATGTGTCAAGCTCACGTTGGGCTGTTACCTTAGGATCTAATTGCCGTAAACTTCCTGCAGCTGCATTTCGCGGGTTGGCAAAGATTGGTAATCCTTCCGTTTCTCGTTTTGCATTAAGCTTAGCAAATGCTTCTTTGGGCATGTAACACTCGCCACGAACCTCAATTGATAAGGGTTCGGGCAATTTTTCTGGAACGGACTTGATTGTTCGGACGTTTGCTGTTACATCTTCGCCAATGGTCCCATTTCCACGAGTTGACCCTTGAACTAGTTGGCCGTCTTCATAAACCAGTGATAACGATAAACCATCAATCTTGAGTTCTAAATTATATTCCGGTTCAACTTTTACATCACGATTCTCTTGTTGTCGTTGGTTAAAATCCATTAGTTCTTCAATTGAAAAAACATCCCCCATTGACAACATCGGAATTTCATGCCGAACTTTTGTTAACTGACTTTCTGCTGTTCCACCGACTTTTTGTGTTGGCGAATCAGCTGTTTTTAACTGTGGAAACTGCTCTTCCAATTCAACTAGCCGTTGGTAGGCGCGATCATATACGTAGTCTTCAACTGATGGATTATCTTGTTCATAGTACTCTTTCCCCCATTTTATTAATTTCTCGCGTAACGGTCCGATTTCACTTTTAGCTTGAGAAAGAGATAGTTCTTTTACTGGCGCTTGTTTCTCACTCATCTTTACTACGCCTCATTTCATTATTTTTGTACTTTAGTAATTGGAGCAAAGCTAGCGAGTAGTCGCTTTACGCCTTGACTTGGAAATGCAATATCTAACTCCATATCATTTCCTGTACCATTTACCTTCACAACAGTGCCTTGGCCCCATTTTTTATGTTCAACCTTGTCACCTGTTTTCCAACCAACTTTATCCGCTCCAGTACCAGTATTAGTAATTGGCTTTACACGCTTTCCCGCACTTCGATAAGTTCGTTTTGCCCGTTGATCGCGGTAAGTTGATGCGGTAGCTGCCGCCTTGCCAAAAGGTAAGTCTCGATCACTGAGAACACCTCCAGACGGATTATTCTCAAATTGTAATAAATCAGAATCGATTTCTTCGACAAAGCGAGAAGGCTGGTTTCGTTGCACACGACCATATAGTAACCGAGAAAAGGCATTCGTTAGATAAAGCTTCTTTTTTGCCCGCGTAATCCCAACGTAGGCTAAGCGTCGTTCTTCTTCAAGCTCATCATCTTCCATTAGGGCACGGGATAACGGAAAAATCCCCTCTTCCATCCCTACAAGAAAGACAACCGGAAATTCAAGTCCCTTGGCGGCATGGAGGGTCATTAAAGTAACCGCTGGCGCTTGTTCATCAACATCATCCTGGTCAGAAACCAGCGCAAGATCTGCTAAGAAGTTGATAACCTTTTGTACATTCGAATCATCGTCATCCTTATGCTGTTCATCGTACTCTTGGGTAACTGATTTAAATTCATCTAAGTTTTCTCGCCGGGCTTGAGCTTCAAGGCTGCGATCATCGTTAAGCATCTTGTTATAACCGCTTAATTCAAGAATTTGTTCTGTTAAATCAGTTAGATTAAGGTATTCCGCCTGTTTGGTCAAGTTAGCCATCAATTGACCAAATTCATCAATCTTGCTGCGTGTCCGTGCGGTAATCTCGTTAGCTGTATCAACATTTTGAGCAGCTTTAAGGAGCGTCCAGCCATTATCGTTTGCAAAGTTCCGTAAGTGTTCAACACTAGTCAAACCAATTCCACGCTTAGGCGTATTAACAACCCGTTCAAAACTCATTGAATCAGCCGGATTAACAATTAATGTTAAGTATGCAAGGATATCACGAATTTCACGCCGATCATAGAACTTGTGACCCCCGACCATCGTATAAGGGACACTGCTCTTTAAGAAGGTTTCTTCAATCATCCGTGATTGGGCATTAGTCCGGTAAAGAACGGCAAAATCATTAAAATGATAGCCGTTTTTTTCTTGTTCTTCCTTGATCTTGGAAACAATAAATTGGGCTTCATCATGCTCGTTTTGCGCACGATAATATGAAATCTTATCACCTTGCCCATTTTCCGTCCAAAGATTTTTCTTCTTTCGGTATAGGTTATTCGCGATAACCTCATTAGCAGCATTTAAGATGGTTTGCGTGGACCGGTAATTTTGTTCAAGCATTACTGTCTTAGCTTGCGGATAATCATGTTCAAAGTTTAGGATGTTATTCATGTTGGCTCCACGCCATCCATAGATACTCTGATCAGCATCCCCGACTACACATAAATTCTGATATTTTTGTGCTAGTAAGTTAACTAGGCGATACTGAGCATCATTAGTATCCTGATATTCATCAACGTGGATGTAATGGAACTTATCTTGATAAAACTCAAGCGTTTCTTGGTCACTTTCTAATAATTCAATCGTTTTCATAATTAAATCATCGAAATCTAGCGCTTGGTTAGCTTCTAATTCTTGCTGATAAAGCTTATATGCGCGTGCCACCATATTCTCAAACATGCTATTTGCTTCTTTACTATAGTCATCTGGCGTCATCAAAGCGTTTTTAGCATTAGAGATTGCGCTTAAAATACTTCGCGGATCAAACTTTTTAGTATCAATATTTAATTCGGCACAGATTCGTTTCATTAATGTTCGTTGCTCACTAGTATCAGCAATTGTAAATGCACGATTATAACCAATTTTTTCAATATCGCGCCGTAAAATTCGGACACACAAGGCGTGGAATGTAGATACCCAAATCTCATTAGCACTCTCTCCCAACAGCTTACCAACCCGTTCTTTCATCTCACGAGCGGCCTTGTTAGTAAAAGTAATCGCTAAAATATTCCACGGCAATACCCCGTTTTCTTCGATTAAGTATGCCACGCGGTGTGTTAGTACCCGTGTCTTTCCTGAACCAGCTCCCGCCATTACTAAAAGCGGTCCCTCAGTAGTCAAAACCGCCTCGGATTGCTTATCGTTCATTCCTTCTAATAATGCTTGACCGTTGTTCACGCTATTCCATCCTCTCTAAATTTTCATCGGCTAATATTATACCAAATTAGAACATTATTCGGGGATAAAATCGAACATATGTTAGGAAAAATTAAAGAGACTGCAGCACCTGTCCCCAGTCCCTCTAAATAGATAATAATTACTTAACAAACTTATGCTTGATCTTTCCATACCTCGGTATCGTCTACTTGATTCTTCAATGCTGCTAAATTATCACTGCCCGTGACCCAGACAAATCCCAAAATTGCTTGATCATCATCCCCCACATCATTAAAGAACCTAAATTGCCAATTATCTTTAAGCAGCCATTGACGTTGAATTGCGCGGGATTGATAATTCCGAATAACCATTAATAACCCGGTCTGAAGTGGTGCAATAACGTGAAGGGGCATGCCAACAGCACTTCTTAATTGTTCTTCATATTGATTAACATTGGCAGTTGCATCATAAACATTGGCGATTGAAGTCAATCCTGGTTCAATATTTTTCACGTATAAAGTTCCTGTCGATGTTACATAGAAGTTAATTGAAAATACACCCTTATACTCAAGCGAGGCAGCCACGCTTTTTACGATCCGTTGCATTTCTTTTAACATATCATCATGAACGCTCGCCGGCGTGGCAACTGAAATTAATTGCCGGTCTTTATTGTACTGTAACTGAGCTAACGGAAAGATTTCCGTATCTTTACCGTTAGTAGCCGCCGTCATTGTATATTCATTTGTATGATCAATCCATGATTCAAGAAGATATGTACCAGTATCAATAAAGTCAGCTGCCCGAGTAATATCAGATTGTCGCTCAATCAACATTGAATTTTCACCAATTCCCCGCTGAATTGGCTTTAATAAAGCAGGATAACCAATTGAATCAATTGATTGGTAGACATCATCCAAGCTTACGACAGTTACATATGGTGCAATATTAATGTTCACTTGGTCTAAAAATGCCCGTTCCATTAAGCGGTCTTGAACGATTTCTAAAGCATTAATCCCCTGTGGAATTACAGCATACTTGCTTAAATAGTGTAGGACACGTGAGTCAACATTTGGTGTTTGATAAATGATTGCGTCACAAGCTTCACCAAACTGTGTTAACTTCACCCGATCATTTAAGGCCCCTACCATTGTAAAGTCAGCCATCTTTGTTACCGATGGTTGTGAACGATCAACATAAACGCCAACATTAAAGCCCGCTTTTTTGGCAGTAGCAATTAATGCGGCTCCGTTTCGATTAATCCCAATAATTCCTAAAGTACTACCTGGGTAAATAGCATTTCTGCCCATTAGATCACTCCCCTTATTAGTCTTTTACGAACTCAACTTTATTATCGCTCAATGACTGAATTCGTGCCAATGATTCAACACGAATCCCCCGTTCTTTCAATTCACCAGCACCAGGTTGAAAACTCTTTTCGATAACAATCCCTGCCCCGGCTACATCAACACCAGCTTGGTCTGCAATCTCAAGGAGTCCTTCAACAGCTTGACCATTCGCTAAAAAGTCATCAATCATTAAGATTTTATCATCAGGATCTACATATTTTTTAGAAATTGAAATACGGTTAGTTGTTTTCTTCGTATAAGAATATACATCCGCCGTATACATATCTTGATTTAATGTAAGGCTCTTGTGTTTCCGCGCGAAAATAACCGGTAGTTTCATTGCTAATCCTGTCATAACGGCAGGCGCAATCCCCGATGACTCCACTGTCCAAATTTTAGTTATTCCTTCATCTGCAAATAGCTCAGCAAACTGCTGACCAATATGAAACATCAATTGCGGATCAACTTGATGATTTAAAAAAGCATCAACTTTCAAAACATTTCCTGGTAAAACAGTCCCATACTCTTTGATTTTTTCTTCTAATTCTTTCATCCTTAGGTACTCCTTATTACTTATCGTAATTATATAACTTGTAAGCTTTTATTACCGAGATCAGTTTTTGAGCATAATCTGGATCTGTTGCATAGCCTGAATCTTGTAAGCCTTGTGCCGCTTCTTGGTAGCTCGTCGCATGGACAACCTTATCATAATTTTGCTGATTAGTATCCGTCCCGTTTAACATCAAGCGAGTATGGTCTTTAATTGAATCGCTCCAACTATCGTAAACCCGAAAACGGCCCTTGGTGACAATCCATTTGCCATTGACATACTCTTTAGTGGTCATGACTTGCGAATTGGGACCTGTCCCCTTAATACCAAATAAATTATGGTACTGGGATGCTAACTTGCTTGTTCCCCATTGAGATTCTAAAATCGCCTGCGCAATTGTAATTGAAGCATATACATGGTACGTATTTTGCATTGCCTGCGCTTCTGGAGCAACCTGTTGAATAAATAATTGCTTAGCACGACGGTCTTTTTCCCGTGCTTCCTGTTCAATTCGCTGCTGGTTCCAAATGCGGTAAAAATGATGACCAACATAAACTCCTAAAAAGATAACAATAACCGCTAAAATTCCCACAAACCAGTTTAATCCTGAATGACGTTTGCTGCTTCTCCGTTTCCGTTTTGCCACAAGCTTTGCCTCCTCATTTCTACTAGTTATTAATTGTAGCAAAATCCATTCAATTTGGGTTAATTTATCGCAAGATTTTTAGAAGAAGTTAAAAAGGATCGTGACAACCAACTGCCATGATCCTTTCTAAAACTATAATTTCTTAAGATTTTAATGGAATTGCATTCCGCCATCAACAATAATCGTTTGACCAGTTACATAATTTGAATCGGGACCAGCTAAGAAACTAACAACATTTGCAACATCTTCAGGTTCCGAAAGCCGCTTCATTGCAATGTTCTTCGCAAATGTTTGCATTCCCCATTCATCACTCTTGCCAGCATTCTTGCCAACCTGATGAGCAATATCATACATCATTGGTGTTTTTACAATCCCTGGTGCAAAGGCATTTACCGTAATCCCCTCTGTTGCCAAGTCTTGTGCTACTACTTGGGTAATTCCACGAATGGCGAATTTTGTCCCAGAATAAAGGGCAAGGTTAGGATTACCAACAACCCCTGCTTGCGAAGTAGCATTGATAATCTTTCCACCATGACCTAAGTCCTTAAATGCCTTATGAGCTGCTTGAATGCCCCATAGAACCCCAGCAACATTTACACCATATACTTTTTCAAATTGCTCAGGTGTAATCGTATCAATTGGTGTTGTAGGACCTAATCCAGCATTATTAACAATAACGTTAAACTCACCAAAGTGATTAACAGTCTTTTCAACAGCGGCAAAAACCTCATCACGATCAGCAACGTCGGCAACGATCGGCAAGGCTTCTCCACCATTATTATTAATTTCATCAGCAACCTTTTGCAATTTTTCCTTATTAGTTGCCACCAGAGAAACGGCAAAGCCATCCTTAACTAATCGCTCAGCAATTGCTTTACCGATTCCTTGGCTTCCACCTGTGATCAATGCTACTTTTTTACTCATAGATTAGACCTCCTTAAAGTATCTACTCAGTATTATATCCTAGATTAACTATGTTTAAAAATAAAAAAAGCACCAGCATAATACTGATACTTTTTGGAAGCGATAATCGAAAATATTAACGCTTACTGAATTGAGCAGCCTTACGAGCTTTCTTAAGACCTGGCTTACGACGTTCCTTCATACGAGGGTCACGAGTTAAGAGACCAGCCTTCTTTAAAGCGTCACGGAAGTCTGGATCAACGGCGAGAAGTGCACGGGCGATACCGTGACGAACTGCACCTGCTTGACCAGAGAATCCACCACCATTAACGTTAGCTAAAACATCGTATTGACCTTCTGTTTTAGTAACACCAAATGGTTGGTTAACGATAGCACGTAAGTTGGCAAATGGAATGTAGTCTTCAATTGCCTTGCCGTTCATCGTAATCTTGCCTGAACCTGGTACTAAGCGAACACGTGCGGTTGCATCTTTACGCCGACCAGTACCACTGTATTGTACTTGTTGAGCCAATTCCATTCCCTCCTTAGATTAAGTTAGTAATGTCTAAAACTTCTGGGTTTTGTGCAGCATGCTTGTGGTCTTCACCAGCATAAACATGTAACTTCAAACCTTGCTTGTGACCAAGAGAGTTGTGTGGAAGCATACCTTTAATAGCAGTTTCCAATAACTTTTCTGGTTCCTTTGCACGGAAGTCACCAGCAGTCCGTTGCTTCAAACCACCAGGGTAGTTTGAGTGACGGTAGTACATCTTTTGAGATGCCTTTTTACCAGTTAACTTAACTTGCGCAGCGTTGATAACGATAACGTAATCACCAGTATCAACGTGTGGAGTAAATGTTGGCTTGTTCTTACCACGCAAAATTGATGCTACTGCAGATGCTAAACGACCCATTGGGACATCCTTAGCATCAACAACGTACCACTTGCGATCAACTTCACCAGGTTTTGCGATGTATGTCGTTCTCACGATTAAGTCCTCCAATTTTGTTTTTCTTTTGCATATAATAGTGTACCGAGTTATTAGATGGAAAAGAAATACCATTGACTAGTATACTTTCTTCTGACCGCTACGTCAATCCTTTTCATCATTTGTTCCATAATCAACGTTAACTAAGTATAAACCACTAGCAGGAGCTGTCATTCTTGCTTGGGTCCGATCTTTGGCAGCTAATACACGTTCAACATCATCTATCGGACGTTGACCAGCACCAACCTCAAGTAAAAAGGCAACCATAATCCGAACTTGATTATATAAAAAGCCATTTCCTGTAAAATCAAAGACGACTTCATTGCGCAGTTCATCACGACTGATTGAAATATTTTCAATTGTTCGCACATTACTTTTAGCCTGGCTTCCTGAAGCAACAAAACTCGTAAAGTCATGTGTTCCAATTAAGCCGCGTGCTGCTTGACGCATTTTATTCAAGTCAACGGGATACTTAAAGTGGGCTGTATAATTTCGCTTAAAGGGATTAACAAACTCCCCTTGATCTACTCGGTAACGGTAGGTTTTCCGGTGGGCACTATAACGAGCATGAAAATCATTATCTACTAATTCTGCCTTTTTGATCAAAATATCTAACGGCAAAATACTATTTAGCGCTTTACGCATGGAGTCGTTACTCAAATGATATGGAATATCAAAATGAGCTACTTGATTAATTGCATGTACCCCTGCATCAGTCCGACCAGACCCAATTACTGAGATTGCCGGCTCAGGATGCTTAGCAATTTTGTTTACTGCATTTTTTAGCGTTTGCTCAACAGTCCGTTTATTAGGCTGAATTTGAAACCCAGAAAAGTTAGTTCCGTCGTAAGCAAAAGTTATTTTATAACGATACATTATTTACTTCCTTACTAAAAAAATATCCGTATGCAAAATAAGCCTACTGTTACTATCATCATATCTATGCCAGCCCACGCATCACGCGCATGCCATAGCAATTGTCGATAGTGGGTCCGGGCGGCATTAGGGTCATAACCACGTGCTTCCATTGCTGTTGCGAGTTCCTCTGCCCGCTTAAAAGAATTAACAAAGAGCGGAATAAGAATGGGGACAAGATGTTTGATCCGAGTTAAAATACTACCGTCATTAAAATTCATTCCCCGTGCCCGCTGTGCTTTCATAATTTTACTTGTTTCATCCATAATGGTTGGTACAAAACGTAATGCTATTGAAAGCATTAACGTAATTTGGTTTACCGGAACTCTAATTACTCGTAGCGGCTTCATAAGCCATGCTAAAGCATCAGCAATCTGAAATGTAGGAGTTGTGGCAGTGAGAACCGTAGATGCTGTAATAATAACAATAAAACGGTAAAAAATAATTAAAGAATTAATTAACCCATCATAAGTAATCGCCATAATTCCCCAATGCCAATATGTTTTACCACCACTACTAAATAAAATCTGAAAAGCAACTGTAATTAAGATTATCAAGAAAAGCGGCTTTATTCCCTGCCAATATTGTTTAAAGCCAACATTGCTTAATTTAATAGCGATAGATAGCGCCACAAAAAGCCATACTGCTGTTAACACACTGTTGACAAAAAAGATTAAAATAACAAAAGCAATACACATTATCAGTTTAATACGGGGGTCGAGACGGTGAAGGATCGATTCTACAGGGACATAGCTTCCAAAGACAATTTTATTAGTCATTATTTTTCTCCATCGCTTTAACTATTTCATTAGCTAATTCTTCAAGGGTCAACGGCTCCGTATTTTCTAATTTTGCTCCATTATTATTGAGAAACTGAGCAATCTCAACAGAAGCCGGTAAAGTTAAAGATAGCTTTGTCAATTTATCTGGATAACTAAACAATTGTTGGGGAGTTGTATCAGCAACAATTGCTCCTTCGTTCATCGCAATTACACGATTAGCATAACGAGCAACTTGTTCCATTTGATGAGTTACCATTATGATTGTCGTACCATTGTCATTTAGTTTTTTTATTAACGCAAGTAATTCATTGGTTGCTTGGGTATCTAAGCCAGCAGTAGGTTCATCAAGGATTAAGATGCCCGGCTGCATTGCCAATACACCCGCAATCGCCACTCTTCGCATTTGACCGCCGGAAAGCGCAAATGGCGATCGCGTTTTCAATTCTAACGGCAATCCAACCCTCATTAGTGCTTCATCGATTGCTTCTTGTATTTTTCTTTCCGACCATCCTAAATTATGTGGTCCAAAAGAAATGTCCTCAGCAACTGTTTCTGCAAATAGCTGTTGCTCCGGAAATTGAAAAACAAAACCAACATGGTGGTGAATCTTACTTAGTTGATCAGCCTTAGTACTTGCGTCAATAGTTAGGCCCGCAATCTTAAGTTGGCCGCTAACCGGCTGAAGTAATCCATCAATTAATGACACTAACGTTGACTTACCACTACCAGTTTGACCAACAATTGCAACAAAGTCCTGCTCTTGAATCGTTAGCGAAACTCCAGCTAAAGCTTCTTTAGTTGTATTTGGATATGTATAGTGGAGGTTTGTTACTGTAACTGCTGACTTAGCCAATATTTTAACTCCTCTAAATTTAAATACTTATTTGGTAGATTTATCCCACGTGCCGCCAATAATGATTGTAATTGCTGACTAACTGGAATGCCGACGCCAATTTCAGTTAATAGTTTTTTATTTTTCAAAACATCAGCGGTTGGCCCATCTTTTACTATCTGTGCATTATTTATCACAATAGTATTATCTGCCAATTCAATTTCATTAAGATCATGGGTAATAGAGATGATCGAAATGTTTTGTTCATCTTTCAATTTTTTTAATAAAGTAAGAATCTCTTTACGCGCCAATGGATCTAACATACTAGTTGCTTCATCAAGAATGATTACTTCAGGCATCAGCGCTAAAATTCCTGCAAGAGCAACACGCTGCTTCTGACCACCAGAAAGATTGATTGGTTCGACATCTTTATATTTAGTCATTCCTACCATTTCTAAAGCACTATCGATTCTTTTTTCCATTTCTTTCGGAGCAATTTGTCGGTTTTCTAACCCAAATGCTACATCATCCGCTACTGTTGCGCCAACAAATTGATTCTCAGGATTTTGAAATACAAAACCTATTTGCTGATGAATTATTCCTAAGGTTGTCTCATCAACACGAACGCCATCGATTTCAATCGAACCTGTGGTAGGAATAAGCAAACCATCAATCAAACGAGCAAGGGTACTTTTACCACTTCCATTATGACCTATTATTGCGGTCCACGAAGCTGGTCTTATATCAAAACTAATATTTTTTAAAACAGGTGCCTCACTATCTGGATATTTGAATGTAATATTTCGCACTTTAATCCCAGCCACGGCATTTCCTCTCTTTTTTATGTAGTTAATAAGTATATTTTAGCAAAGTCAGTAAAATTATCTATAAAAAAATTTAAAAATAAAAAATCACTTACCATCGAAGTGCGCGAGGGTTTCCCGCATTCAAGCTAGACTAGGGGATAGCCCCACCATCGTAACGCTCTATACTATCAATGATAGTGATTCTTTATTACGTATTTAAAATTATATGAACAGATTATTAGTCCACTAATTCAAGAATAACCATTGGTGCACCATCACCACGACGAGGCATGGTCTTCAAGATGCGTGTGTAACCACCGTTACGATCTGCATACTTTGGAGCAAGTTCTTCAAAAAGGTTTTGAAGAGCAGATTGTACACGAATATTATCGCCATCTTCCTTAACATCAGCAACAACATTACGAACGAATGCAGCTGCCTTACGGCGAGATGCTAAATCACCATGCTTAGCAAGTGTAATCATCTTATCAGCAGTCTTACGAACTTCCTTTGCACGTGCTTCAGTAGTTGTAATGCGACCATTAACGATTAAATCTGTAGTTAAATCACGTAATAAAGCCTTACGTTGTGAACTTGTACGTCCTAATTTACGGTAACTCATAAAGTGGTTCCCTCCTTTGCGTTTGGTATGTTAATTAGTCATCTTGGCGGAATGAAACACCAAGATCGTTTAACTTAAGTTTAATTTCTTCTAACGACTTTTGTCCTAAGTTCCGAACTTTCATCATATCAGACACTGTTCTATCTGTTAATTCTTTAACAGTATTAATACCAGCTCTCTTTAAACAGTTGTAGGAACGTACAGAAAGATCTAGCTCTTCAATTGTCATTTCAAGCATCTTTTCTTTATGTGTTTCTTCCTTTTCAACCATTACTTGAGCATTTTGTGCTGTTTCAGTTAAATCAACAAACATAGCCAAGTGCTCAGTTAAAATCTTTGCACCTAAACTAACTGCCTCAGTTGGTGTCAATGAACCATCAGTCCAAACGTCCAACGTTAACTTGTCATAATCGTTACGTTGACCAACCCGTGCATTTTCAACAGTGTAGTTTACACGTTCGATTGGGGTATAGATGGAATCAATTGGTAAAACACCAATTGCAAGATCATCCATCCGGGCCTTATTATCGTTAGCAGAAAGGTAACCGCGACCCTTATCAGCAGTTAACTTGATGTGTAATTCTGCGCCATCAGCAACAGTTGCAATATGCAGATCAGGATTTAAAATTGTAACTTCATTATCACCCTGGATATCACTTGCAGTTACTTCAGCAGGTCCTTTAACATCTAATTCAAGGTCCTTTTGATCCTCAGAATCAATTTTTAAGGAAACTTTTTTTAGATTCAAGATAATCTGCGTAACATCCTCAGTTACACCTTCAACAGTGCTAAATTCATGTAAAACACCATCAATTTGCATACTCGTAATTGCGGCACCTGGTAATGATGCAATCAAAACACGTCTTAACGAGTTACCGAGAGTGGTTCCATAACCGCGCTCAAGTGGTTCTACGACAAACTTACCGTAGTTATCTGTTTCTTCAACTTTGTGAATATTTGGCTTTTCAAATTCGATCATTCTATCTTTGTACCCCTTTCAAAACGTGGTTCGTATTTGAGACGAAAAGGCAATTGATGGAAATAATTGTCTCCAGCAATGTCAATTAAACACGACGACGCTTTGGAGGACGAGAACCATTGTGAGGAACAGGTGTTACATCACGAATAGCAGTAACTTCCAAACCAGTTGCTTGAAGTGCACGGATAGCAGCTTCACGACCTGAACCTGGACCCTTAACTTCAACTTCAACAGTCTTCATACCGTGTTCCATAGCTTGCTTAGCAGCAGCTTCTGATGCCATTTGAGCAGCAAATGGGGTAGACTTCCGACTTCCCTTAAAGCCTAAAACACCAGCTGATGACCATGCTACAGCATTACCTTGAACATCGGTAATCATAATCAAAGTGTTGTTAAATGTTGAGTGAATGTGTGCAACACCAGTTTCAACATTCTTTTTTGCACGACGCTTACGCGTACCCTTTTTGGTTGCCATATCTAGTACTAACCTCCTTTTTTATTATAGTAAATTACTTCTTCTTGTTAGCGATTGCCACAGCTTTACCTTTCCGTGTACGAGCATTATTCTTTGTATGCTGACCACGAACTGGTAAACCACGACGATGACGCATACCACGGTAAGATCCGATTTCTTGAAGACGCTTAATGTTCATAGAAACTTCACGACGCAAGTCACCTTCCACTTGGATTTGGTCAACTTGTGCACGAATCTTTTCTTCTTGGTCCGGAGTTAAATCACGAACACGAATATCTTCTGATACACCAGCGTTTTCAAGAATCTTCTTAGCAGTAGAATCACCAATTCCGAAAATATATGTCAAGCCGATTACGATTCGCTTGTCACGAGGTAAATCGACACCTGCAATACGAGCCATGGGCTACACCTCCATTTCTTTAAATAATAAATTACTTACCTTGACGTTGCTTATGCTTAGGGTTAGCAGAGCAAATAACCATAACACGACCATTACGTTTAACGATCTTGCAGTGCTCACACATCTTTTTAACAGATGGTCTTACTTTCATTATATAAATCCTCCTATGAGAGTAATTGATCAATAACTACTTGAATCGGAAAGTGATGCGACCTTTAGTAAGGTCATATGGAGACATTTCAACTTTTACACGGTCACCTGGTAAAATCTTAATGTAGTGCATGCGGATCTTACCAGAAACGTGTGCTAAAATTTCTGCACCATTTTCCAATTCAACTTTAAACATTGCATTAGGCAAAGTTTCTGTTACTTTACCTTCAACTTCAATCACATCGGCTTTTGCCACGAAATAATACCTCCTTACCTATTCTAGATATTACGTAAAAATGGTGGAAAGTAGACAACTTTCCACTACTCAGATAGATAAACCTTGCATAGTTTAGCATAAGTTTTCAATCTACGCAAGATATAACTATTATCTAGTTTAGGTTAGTCAATACTTTCTTGATATCTTCATAGACTTTGTCGATATCTTGTTCACCATTAATTTCGTGCAAAACTCCCTGTTTTTGGTAATAGTCTACCAGTGGTGTATTCAACTTAATATTAACATCTAGACGATTCTTAACCGTTTCTGGTTTATCATCATCACGCTGATAAAATTCATGATGACCACAAATGTCACATGTACCTTCAACCTTAGGTGGATTGTAAATTTTATGATAAGTAGCACCACAATTGCGGCAAATAAAACGTCCGCTTAACCGTTCTACCAATACATCCGGCTCAACATGAATGTTGATCACGGCATCAAGATGACGATTACTCTCTGCTAACATCTTATCTAAAGCCGCAGCTTGATTAAGATTACGTGGAAAACCATCTAGCATAAAGCCTTCTTTAGTATCATCTTGAGCTAACCGTTCCTTAACGATACCATTAGTAACTTCATCAGGAACTAGTTCACCTTTATCAATATATTTCTTAGCTTCTACTCCCATAGGGGTTTTATTTTTCATAGCAACCCGAAAAATATCCCCAGTTGAAATATGAGGAATAGAAAAGTCTTCAACGATTTTTTGAGCTTGTGTACCTTTACCAGCACCCGGAAGCCCCATTAATACGAGGTTCATACTCATTAGTCATTTCCTCCTTTAGGTTCGCGAATAAATCCGATATATTCTCGCTTCATTGTTAGTCCATTTAATTGGCGGACAACATCTAAAGCAATTTGCACGATAATTAGCAAACTTGTACCACCTAAACCAATAGACTGGCTTAAATTCCATACATTACTTGCAATTAACGGAATTAAAGAAATCAATCCTAAGAATAAAGAACCAACTGTACTTAACCGCATTAACAATGAAGAAATATAGTCTTGTGTGCCCTTCCCTGGACGTACACCAGAAATATAACTTCCTTGCTTTTGTAAATTCTCAGCAAGTTTTTCTGGATTAACCTGAACAAAGGCATAGAAAAAGGTAAATACAACAATCAAAAATACATACAGTGCGATCCCAGGACCAGATTGCATGTTAAAGATGGTCGTCATAATTTGATACCAACTGTCTCCACCATGATTTTGTTGGAAAGCCATCAAAATAGTTTGAGGAGTTGATATAAACGAACCGGCAAAAATAACGGGAATAACACCGGATACGTTAATCTTCAAGGGAAGATAACTGCTTGAAGGTGATGTGGTTGTTCTTCTTGTATATTGAATTGGTAAACGCCGTTCAGCTTGCTGTACCCATGTAACAAATGCCACAATAATCAAGATTGCAACAATAACAAGTACAACAAATCCAATTCCTGTCCATAAAGCACTTCCAGATTCACCTGCAATTTGGTCATCCCATAATTGACGAATACCACCTGGCATTTGCGCAACAATACCGGCAAAAATTAACATAGAAACACCATTACCTAAACCACGTTCAGTAATCATATCTCCCATCCAGGTAGCAAACATTGTACCTGCAGTTAAAATTAGTCCGATTGTTAAGTATGTTTGAACGCCTGGGTGATTAACCAAACGAATTGTACTTAATGCATTAAACCCGGCGGTAATACCGATCGACTGGATAAAACCAAGTACAATCGTTAACCATCGGGTTGCTTGATTAAGTTTTCGCCGTCCGACTTCCCCTTGTTTACTCCATTCAACAAAACGAGGAACAATGTCCATTTGTAATAGCTGAACAACAATTTGGGCAGTAATATATGGAGAAACACCCATTGCAAATAATGAATAGTTCTCTAGCCCACCACCACTAAAAGTATTGAGGATTGATGCTAAACCAGTTGAGGAGATCTCCTGCAAAGCAGCAGCATTAACTCCAGGAACGGTAATCGCTGCCCCAATCCGATAGACAATCAATACAAACAATGTAAAGAAAATCTTTTTACGGATATCTTTTACCTTGAATGCATTTTTGACGGCTGTGAACAAACTACATCACCTCAGTTTTACCACCGGCAGCTTCAATTGCTGAAACCGCAGAAGCAGAAAACTTATTAGCCTTAACAGTTAATTTCTTTTCAAGCTTACCGCTACCAAGAACTTTAATGCCACTCTTCATGTTCTTGACTAAGCCACTTTCCATCAATAATTGTGGAGTAACTTCGGTCCCATCATCAAACTTGTTTAATGATGCTAAGTTAACAATTGCATATTCCTTACGGTTGATATTAGTAAATCCACGCTTTGGAATTTGCCGGTAAAGAGGCATTTGACCCCCTTCAAATCCTAAACGGGTCTTTCCATGAGCCTTTTGTCCCTTAGTACCACGTCCTGATGTAAAACCATGGCCTGATGAAAGTCCACGACCCTTACGAAGACGTTTAGAACGAGAACCAGCAGCTGGCTTCAATTCATTTAACTTCATTGGTAGGCACCTCCTTATTATTTAATTTTAATTACTTAACTTCTTCAACAGAAACCAAGTGAGCGATCTTAAAGATTTGACCGCGTGTTGCCGCGTTATCTGGTAGGATAACTGAGCTATTAATCTTACCTAATCCCAAAGCCTTAACAGTCCGGCGTTGAGTAGGTTGACGGTGGGCAACACTGTGAATTAAGGTAACTTTTACTTGAGCCATAATTTAGTGCCCTCCTTACTCTGCTAAGTGGTCTACTGAAACACCACGTAACTTTGCAACTTCGTCAGCGTTCTTTAATTGCTTCAAACCTTCAAATGTTGCACGAACAACATTTACTGGTGTATTAGAACCAAGACGTTTTGAAGTAACATCAGCAACACCGGCAAGGTCCATAACGTTACGAACCGCACCACCGGCTGCAACTCCAGAACCTTCAACAGCCGGCTTTAACATGATCTTTCCACCGCCGTATACACCAATAACTTCGTGTGGAATAGTAGTTCCAACAATAGGAACAGTAATCAAGTTCTTTTCAGCAGCAGCTTGAGCCTTACGGATAGCTTCTGGAACTTCTTGAGCTTTACCAGTACCAAAGCCAACATGACCTTTACGGTCTCCAACGATAACTAAGGCAGCGAAACGCATCCGACGTCCACCCTTTACAACCTTAGTAATTCGGTTGATGGCTACAACTTGATCGTCCAAATCCAACTTTGCTGGATCAATGAATTCTGATGATGCCATTGCAGGTAATTCCTCCTTTTTCTAGAATTTAAGTCCGTTTTCACGAGCAGCTTCAGCTAAGGCTTGAACACGTCCATGGTAGAGATATCCACCACGATCAAATACAACTTCAGTAATGTTCTTTTCACTAGCACGTTTAGCGATTAGAACACCAACACCACTAGCTTGTTCAGTCTTAGTCTTTCCACTTACTTCACTATCATTTGTGGAGGCACTTGCGAGCGTCACACCCTTTACGTCATCAATTAATTGAGCGTAAATGTTTTTGTTTGAACGGTAAACACTTAAGCGTGGGCGCTCCGCAGTACCAGAAACCTTACCGCGAACGCGTAAATGACGACGTTGACGGATCTTGTTCTTATCTGGTTTAGAAATCACAACAGTCACCTCTTATTTTTATAATATATATTGTATATGTAAGAAGGTTAAATAATCCTTTTAGATTACTTACCAGTCTTACCTTCCTTACGGATAATGTGTTCGTTTTCGTAACGAATACCCTTACCTTTGTATGGTTCTGGTGAACGTACGGCACGAACTTCAGCAGCAAAATTACCAAGGTGTTCCTTGTTAATTGAGCTTAATTCAATAGTAGTGTTATCAGGAACGTTAATGTCAACATCCTCAGGCTTGTTCATTTCAACTGGGTTAGAGTAACCAACAGTTAAAATCAATTTGTTGCCTTTAAATTGAGCACGGTAACCAACACCAACAAGTTTAAGAACTTTTTTATAACCATTAACAACACCTTCAACCATGTTATTAACGTTAGCACGAGTAGTACCGTGTAACATCTTTAACTTGTTAGTATCAGCATCACGTTCAAATTTAATGACATTGCCATCAACAGTCATCTTGATTAATGGTGAGATTTCACGAGATAAAGTTCCCTTTGGTCCTTTTACAGTAACAACATTACCATCTTGAGAAATTTCAACATTACTTGGTAAATCAATTTCTTTGTAACCAATACGACTCATCTTTGCACCTCCTATCTAATAATAATTTATTACCAAACGTAAGCAATAACTTCGCCACCAATTTTCTTGGCGCGAGCAACTTTATCAGTAACAACACCTTCAGATGTTGAGATGATAGCAATTCCTAATCCATTAAGAACCTTAGGAACAGCATCAGACTTAACGTATGTACGTAAACCTGGTTTAGAAATACGCTTTAAGCCAGAAATAACACGCTGACCATCATTACCGTACTTCAAGAATACACGGATGATGCCTTGCTTGTTATCATCAACGTATTCAACATCGCGAATGAAACCTTCGTTCTTTAAGATTTCAGCAATGTCCTTCTTCATCTTTGATGCAGGTGCTTCAACAGATTCGTGTTGAGCCATGTTAGCATTACGAATACGAGTTAAGAAATCTGCAATTGGATCACTCATAGACATCGATGTTTTCCTCCTTTTGTCGGTTTTTTTGTTTACCAGCTAGCCTTCTTCAAACCAGGAATTTGTCCTTTGTGGGCAAGTTCTCGTAAGCAAATCCGGCATAGGTGGAATTTACGGTAAACTGAGTGCGGACGTCCACAACGTGCACAACGCGTGTATTCACGACTTGAGAACTTAGCTGGACGGTTGCACTTAGCAATCATTGATTTTTTAGCCAATTTGTGGAACCTCCTTTATTTAGCAAACGGCATACCGAGTTTTGCAAGTAATTCGTGTGATTCTTCATCAGTTTGAGCAGTTGTAACAATTACAACATCTAAACCACGAACCCGGTTAACTTTATCATAATCGATTTCTGGGAAAATTAATTGTTCACGGATACCGAGAGTGTAGTTACCACGACCATCAAAGGCTTTGTTACTTACACCGTGGAAATCACGAACCCGTGGAAGAGCAACATTTACTAATTTGTCCAAGAAATCATACATACGTTCACCACGTAAAGTTACCTTAGCACCAATTGACATACCTTCACGAAGACGGAAACCAGCAATTGACTTCTTAGCCTTAGTAATTAAAGGCTTTTGACCAGAAATCAAGCCAAGTTCTTCAACGGCTTCATCAAGATTCTTTGAGTTGGTAGTTGCATCACCAACACCCATGTTCAATACAATCTTATCAATTTTAGGTGCTTGCATAATTGAAGAGTAGTTAAACTTTTCGATTAATGCAGGACGAATTTCATTTTCGTATTTAGCTTTCAAACGGTTTTCCATTAGAAGTTATTCCTCCTTTCATTATAAATTAGTCAAGTGTTTTACCTGACTTCTTTGCAACACGAACCTTTTTACCATCAACGAACTTGTAACCGACACGAGTTGGTTCATTTGTTGAAGGATCAATCAGCATTACATTTGAAGCATGAATTGCAGCTTCTGTATCAATAACGCCACCATTAGGATTTGAGTTGCTTGGCTTTTGGTGTTTCTTAACCATATTTACGCCTTCAACGATAACGCGGTTTTGAGAAGCAAGTACACTTTTTACAGTACCTTCCTTGCCCTTATCTTTACCAGCGATAACGCGAACTTTGTCACCTGTTTTAATGAACATGTTGATTGTGCACCTCCTTATTTTCGGTTAAATCTTAGAGAACTTCTGGAGCTAATGAAACGATCTTCATGAAGTCGTCTCCACGAAGCTCACGAGCGATTGGGCCAAAAATACGGGTACCCTTAGGGCTCTTGTCGTTGTTAATTAAAACAGCGGCATTTTCATCAAACTTAATGTATGAACCATCCTTACGGTGAATACCTTGCTTAGTCCGTACAACTACAGCTTTTACAACGTCACCCTTTTTGACAACGCCACCTGGTGTTGCCTGTTTTACAGTAGCAACAATGATGTCACCAATATTACCTGTCTTAACCCGAGAACCACCTAAAATCTTGATAACTAAGATTTCACGTGCACCGGAGTTATCAGCGACCTTCAACCGACTTTCTTGTTGAATCACGGTTAATGTCCTCCTTCCATCTACAAATAAGAATTAGAATACGAATATATATAGAGTTTTCTGCTAATTATAGGGTAGCAGCTTTTTCGACAATCTTTACAAGACGGAAACGCTTCTTAGCTGATAATGGCCGAGTTTCCATAATTTGTACAGTGTCGCCGGTCTTAGCCTCGTTGTTTTCGTCATGTGCATAATACTTCTTTGAGTACTTAACACGCTTACCATAGATAGGCGCACTCTTGTAAGTATCAATTACAACAGTGATGGTCTTATCCATTTTGTCAGAAACAACACGGCCTTGGTAAACCTTACGTGCATTACGTTCTTCACTCATGCGCTAATCCTCCTTTTCGTATTCTTATTTGTTTAATTGTTGTTGACGAAGAACTGTCTTAACCCGTGCAATATCCTTGCGTACTTGCTTAAGACTTGCGGTATTTTCCAACTGGCCGGTTGCTAATTGGAAACGTAAGTTAAACAATTGTTCCTTCAATTCCTTTTCACGGTCAAGTAGCTTATCAGTGGTTAATCCATTCAGTTCTTGTACGTAATCTTTACTTTTCATTAGATTGTCCACCTACTTCCTCACGTTGTACGATCTTAGTGCGAACTGGCAACTTGTGACCGGCAAGACGTAAAGCTTCACGAGCGACTTCTTCAGAAACGCCCCCTACTTCAAACATTACCTTGCCTCGTTTAACTGGAGCAACCCATCCTTCAGGAGCACCTTTACCGTTACCCATCCGGACCCCAACACCTTTACTTGTGTATGAGAGTTGTGGGAAGATCTTAATCCAAACTTTCCCACCACGCTTCATGTAACGCGTCATAGCGATACGAGCAGCTTCGATTTGACGGTTGCTAATCCAATGTGAATCAAGAGCTTGTAAACCAAATTCACCAAAAGTAACTGTTTTACCACCCTTGGCTTCACCGCGCATGTGGCCACGTTGAACCTTACGGTGCTTTACACGTTTTGGTACTAACATGTGTTACTTCCCTCCTTGTTCATCATTGTTTGTGTTCTTCTTGGTAGGAAGAACTTCCCCACGGTAAATCCAAGTCTTTACACCAAGGACACCGTATGTAGTGTTAGCTTCGTCCCAAGAATAATCAATATCAGCACGAAGAGTATGCAATGGAACAGTACCATCAGAGTATGATTCTACCCGTGACATATCAGCACCATTCAAACGACCAGCAACTTGAGTCTTAATACCCTTAGCACCAGCCCGCATAGCACGTTGCATAGCTCCACGCATTGCACGACGGAAAGCAATACGAGCTTCCAATTGACGTGCGATGCTTTCACCAACAAGGTGTGCATCTAAATCTGGCTTCTTAATTTCCACAATATTGATGTGGACACGTTTACCAGTTAATTTGTTAAGTTCTTTACGAAGTGCTTCAACTTCTGAACCACCCTTACCAATAACCATACCTGGCTTGGCTGTGTGAATTGATACGTTTACGCGGTTAGCAGCACGTTCAATTTCAACGGTTGATACAGAGGCATCAGCAAGTCGCTTTTCAATATACTTACGGATCCGAAGGTCTTCGTTAAGGTAATCAGCAAAGTCCTTATCTGCGTACCACTTTGCAGTCCAATCACGAATGACCCCAACACGAAAACCATTAGGATTGATCTTTTGACCCACTATTCATTCCTCCTATCGTTCTGTAACAACCACTGTAATATGACTAGTCCGCTTGTTAATTGGAGAAGCAGAACCTTTAGCACGGGGACGGAACCGTTTAAGAGTTGGTCCTTCATTAGCAAAGGCTTCACTTACAACCAATGAAGCACGGTCTAAATCGAAATTGTTTTCAGCGTTTGCAACAGCAGATTTTAATACTTTTTCAACATCTGAAGCGGCACCACGAGGGGTGAACTTCAAAATAGCAAATGCTTCGGCAACACTCTTGCCACGAATGGCATCTAATACAAGACGAACCTTACGAGCGGAAACTCGTACCATCTTAGCAGTGGCCTTAGCTGACGTAATGTTTTCAGCCATGTCTTACTTCACCCTCCTTACTTACCTGTCTTCTTGTCATCAGCAGCGTGACCATGGAATGTACGAGTAGGAACAAATTCACCTAACTTGTGACCAACCATGTCTTCTTGTACGTAAACTGGAACGTGCTTCCGACCATCGTATACTGCAAATGTGTAACCAATAAAGCTTGGGAAAATGGTAGAGCGACGTGACCATGTCTTGATGACAGTCTTCTTTTCAGAACCTTCCTGCTCCTTAACCTTCTTCAGTAATGAAGCATCAGCGAAAGGTCCTTTCTTCAAACTACGACCCATTTAGTGTACCTCCTCTCGGGTATTAGAACGTATATAAATATTAACGAGTATGTGGACCGCGCTTCCGACCACGAACAATAAACTTGTTTGAACGAGCTTTGTGTGAACGTGTCTTCTTACCAACAGTCTTCTTACCCCATGGAGAAAGAGGAGATGGTAAACCAACAGGTTGCTTACCTTCACCACCACCATGTGGGTGATCGTTAGGGTTCATTACAGAACCACGAACATGTGGACGTTGACCAGCGTAACGTGTACGACCAGCCTTACCTTTGATAATTAAAGCGTGTTCGTCATTACCAACAGTACCGATAGTAGCACGGCAAGTAGCAAGAACCATACGAACTTCACCAGAAGAAAGACGTACTAAAACGTATTTTTCTTCTTTACCAAGTAATTGAGCTGAGGCACCAGCTGAACGAGCAAGTTGACCACCCTTACCTGGCTTTAATTCAATGTTATGAATAACAGTACCAACTGGAATGTTCTTTAATGGAAGAGCATTACCAACCTTGATATCAGCATCAGGACCAGATTGAACAGTCATACCAACTTTTAAGCCTTTTGGTGCAATGATGTATGACTTAGTGCCATCAGCATAAACAAGTAAAGCAATGTTGGCAGTACGATTTGGATCGTATTCGATTGCCTTAACAGTTGCTGGAACATCATCCTTAATCCGCTTAAAGTCAATAATCCGGTATTGACGCTTAGTACCACCACCACGGTGACGAACAGTAATATGACCGTAACTGTTACGACCAGCAGTATGCTTTAACGGAGCCAACAATGATTTTTCAGGTGTAGTCTTCGTGATTTCGGCGAAGTCATAACCGTTCATATTACGGCGTCCGTTAGTGGTTGCTTTGTATTTACGAATTCCCACTGTTTATTCCTCCTTTTTTTAGTGATTAGTTTTCGCTGTTATCGTTAAACAGCTTAATTTCATTTGAATCAGCAGATAAAGTAACAATGGCCTTACGACGACGTTTAGTGTATCCAACGTAACGACCTTGGCGCTTTAACTTACCTTTTACATTCATGATGTTTACTTTAACAACCTTAACGTCAAAAATTTCTTCAACCGCATTTTTAACTTGTGTCTTAGTTGCTCGTAAATCAACATCAAAAGTGTAACGCTTATCGTCCATGCCAGCCATTGAAGCTTCAGTAACAACTGGACGTAAAATAATGTCACGTGCTTCCATTATGCGAGCACCTCCTCTACTTGAGAAAGAGCTGACTTAGTGATAACAATCTTTTGGTTATCTACAACATTTAAGATGTTAACACCTGCTGGAGTAACAACAGTAGCATTTGCTAAGTTACGTGCTGATAAAGCAGCATTTTTGTCGTCATCAGTAACAACAACTAATGTCTTTTCTGCAACGTTTAAGTTACTCATAACATCAGCGAATTCCTTGGTCTTTGGTGCATCAAAGTTTAATGCATCAACTACTACAAAGCTGTTATCAAGAACCTTTTGAGAAAGGGCTGACTTGATTGCAAGTTGACGAACCTTGCGAGGAAGGCTGTACTTGTATGAACGTGGAGTAGGTCCGAAAACAATACCACCGCCACGGAATTGTGGTGAACGAATTGAACCTTGACGAGCACGTCCCGTACCCTTTTGACGCCATGGCTTCTTACCACCACCGCTAACAGCAGAACGGTTCTTTACAGCATGGGTTCCTTGGCGTAATGAGGCACGTTGACGCAAAATTGCATCAAATACAGCATTTTCGTTTGGTTCGATACCAAATACCGTAGCATTTAATTCGATAGTACCGTTTTGGCTACCATCTTGCTTGTACAAATTAACGCTAGTCATTATTAACTTCCTCCTTTCTTATTATTTGTTGTGTTGCTTGCTAAGACTCTTCTTAGTGTTAGCCTTAACAGAGTTCTTAATAGTTACGTAAGACTTGTTAGCACCAGGTACATTACCCTTAATGAGTAATACATTATTATCAAGATCTACCTTAACAACTTGTAAGTGTTGCATAGTAACAGTCTTGCCACCCATACGTCCTGGGAGCTTCATACCTTTGAAAACCCGGTTAATAATTGCACCTAATGAACCAGGACGACGGTGGTAACGAGAACCGTGCGCCATAGGTCCACGGGATTGGTTATCCTTGTGGATGTTACCTTGGTAACCATGACCCTTGGTAGTACCCGTAACGTCGACAGTTTCACCTTCTGCGAAAACATCAGCCTTAACTTCGTCTCCGACTTTAATGTCCCCTAATTCAGCGTCGCGGATTTCACCGATGAAGCGCTTAGGGGTCGTGTTTGCTTTTGCTGCATGACCTTGTTCAGGCTTGTTGCTCAAAACTTCCCGCTTGTCATCGAAACCAAGTTGTACAGCACTGTAACCATCATTTTCAACGGTCTTAATTTGCATTACAACGTTTGGTGTTACATCAATAACAGTAACTGGAACTAATTCACCATTATCAGTGAATACTTGAGTCATTCCAACCTTTTTACCTAAGATTCCTTTGGTCATGAGTACACCTCCAATTTTATGTTTTATGTATATTCTTAATCTAGTAATTAAAGCTTAATTTCAATGTCAACACCACTAGGAAGATCGAGCTTCATTAATGAATCAACAGTCTTTGGTGTTGGGTCAACAATATCGATCAAACGCTTGTGGGTGCGCATTTCGAATTGCTCCCGTGACTTCTTGAATTTGTGTGGTGAACGGATAACAGTGTAAATAGTCCGTTCAGTTGGTAACGGGATAGGACCTGAAATTTGAGCACCTGTCCGCTTAGCGGTTTCAACAATCTTATCAGCAGATTGGTCTAAAATACGGTGTTCATAAGCCTTTAACCGAATACGAATCTTTTGTTTTGCCATTATGTTCCCTCCTTCGTCAGATTTGAAATTTGACTAGCTCCGCGGAAATTACCGCCACATCCTGTGGCAAAGCGGCCGGGTGTGTCGCAACCTTCCGCATCAACGCTTCGCAGCTTAAACACTATGGGGGTAAGGCAAATATACCTCCAAAGCTCAAGCACCTATCCATAATACTAAAGAAATAGGATTAGTTCAAGGGAATTATTAAAATAATTTCGATTGAAATATTTTTGTAAACTTTGGTGGTGCTTTTTAGTATTTTAAGAGTTTCTCAAATCCAAAAGGCCAACGCTCATTCTTTTAGATCATAGCTAAAAGCAAGCTAAAAATTTACTGTTGCTCTTAAAATTTCTATATTTTTAGTATTTGGTTAATCAAATAGTCATAAATTTAATTACCTAACAGTGTAAGCAATAATACTTTCTTTTATAAGAAAAAGGATTGTAGCAATCAAGCTACAATCCTTTTTGATGGATTTGATATCTAGGTATCAATAATTAGTTATTGCCACCGTTTTTCTTAATAATATCTTCTTGAACAGACTTAGGAACAGCTGAGTAGTGGTCGAAAGTCATTGTGAAGGTACCACGTCCTTGAGTAGCAGAACGTAAAGCAGTAGCGTAACCAAACATTTCTGAAAGTGGAACAAATGAGTGAATAAGTTGAGCATTTCCACGTTCTTCCATACCATCGATGGTACCACGACGAGCAGTTACTTGACCCATAACGTCACCCATGTTGTCTTGTGGAACAACGATATCAACCTTCATGATTGGTTCAAGAATAACAGGATCTGCTTTCTTAGCAGCGTTCTTAAGTGCTAATGATGCAGCAACCTTGAAGGCAGCTTCACTGGAATCGACTTCGTGGTAACTACCATCATAGAGCTTAGCATGCATATCAACAAGTGGATATCCTGCAAGAACACCATTTTGCATTGCTTCTTTCAATCCTTGTTCAACAGCAGGGATAAATTCACGAGGAACAACACCACCAACGATGGCATCTTCAAATTCGAATCCTTCCCCTTCTTTAAGTGGCGTAAATTCGATCCATACATCACCGTATTGACCTTTACCACCAGATTGACGAACAAACTTACCTTGGGCGCTTGCAGTCTTAGTAAATGCTTCACGGTAAGAAACTTGTGGCTTACCAACAGTTACTTCAGCGTGGAATTCCCGACGAAGACGTTCAACGATGATGTCCAAGTGAAGTTCACCCATACCAGCAATTAAAGTTTCACCAGTTTCAGGATTTGTTTCAGCCTTAAAGGTAGGGTCTTCTTCAGCTAACTTTTGAAGACCTTTATCCATCTTATCTTGATCAGCCTTTGACTTAGGTTCAACTGAAACTTGGATAACTGGTTCAGGGAAGTCCATAGATTCAAGTTGAAGCGGGTGATCAGGATCAGTTAATGAATCACCAGTAGTAGTATTCTTTAAACCAATAGCGGCGGCAATATCACCGGAGAATACTTCTGGAATTTCTTGTTGTTGGTTAGAGTGCATTTGAAGCAAACGACCAATACGTTCACGCTTGTCCTTAGTTGCATTAAGAACATATGAACCTGATTGAAGAGAACCAGTGTATACACGTAAGAATGTCAAACGACCAACGAATGGGTCAGTAGCAATCTTAAATGCTAATGCTGCGAATGGCTTATCATCACCAGCAGTCAATTCAATTTCATTACCTTCAGCATCATGAGCAACAAATGGCTTAACATCAAGTGGTGATGGGAGGTAGTCAATAACAGCGTCAAGCATCATTTGGATACCCTTATCCTTGTAAGCTGAACCAGCTAATACAGGGAAAATTTGTTCTTCCAAAGTACCCTTCCGAATAGCAGCCTTGATTTCGTCTACTGAAATTTCTTCACCTTCAAGGTATTTTTCCATAAGACTATCATCAATGTCCGCTAACGTTTCAATCATTTCATCGTGACGCTTTTGAGCTTCTTCCTTCATATCATCAGGAATATCAACAGTGTCCCAGTTGGTACCTAATTTGTCTTCATCATAAACATAGGCAACCATCTTTACTAAGTCAATCAAACCAATGAAATCATCTTCAGCACCAATTGGCATTTGAATAGGTAATGGTGTAACATTCAAACGATCCTTAATAGTTTGAACTGAATAGTCAAAGTTAGCACCAATCTTATCCATCTTGTTAGCAAAAACAATCCGTGGAACGTTAAATTGGTCAGCTTGACGCCAAACAGTTTCAGTTTGTGGTTCAACACCAGCTTGTGCATCAAGAACGGTTACGGCACCATCAAGAACCCGCAACGCACGTTCAACTTCGACAGTAAAGTCCACGTGTCCTGGGGTATCAATGATGTTGATTCGGTTATCTTTCCAAACAGCAGTAGTAGCTGCGGACGTAATAGTAATACCACGTTCCTTTTCTTCATCCATCCAGTCCATTTGTGAAGCACCATCATGGGTTTCACCAATCTTGTGAATCTTACCAGTGTAGTAAAGAATCCGCTCAGTTGCAGTCGTTTTACCGGCATCGATGTGTGCCATGATACCGATGTTACGAGTCTTAGCAAGTGGGTATTCACGTTTATTAGCCATCTTAAAAGAGTATCTCCTTCCAAAATATGGTCATACTTATTTTAGCATTATTTTCAAAAAAGAGGGTGACGTCTATACATAATTTACGTCACCCTTTACTGAAACTAGTTAAATAACCAGTATCAATTGACAGTGATTATTACCAGCGGTAGTGTGCGAATGCACGGTTGGCTTCTGCCATACGGTGCGTATCTTCACGCTTCTTAACTGAAGCTCCAGTATTGTTTGAAGCATCAATAATTTCCCGTGCAAGCCGTTCAACCATTGTGTGTTCTCCACGCAAACGTGCGTATTGAACAATCCAACGAAGACCTAATGTAGTACGACGGTCTGGACGAACTTCAATCGGAACTTGGTAGTTAGAACCACCAACACGACGAGCCTTAACTTCCAAAACAGGCATTACATTTTCCATAGCTTGTTGGAATACTTCAACTGGATCGTTACCAGTTTCGTTCTTAATTTCATCAAAAGCTGCGTATAAAATCTTAGTTGCAGTTCCACGCTTACCATCAATCATCAAGTGATCAATTAAGCTAGTAACCAACTTTGAGTTGTACATTGGATCTGGTAAAATTTCACGCTTTTGTACATGTCCTTTACGTGGCATTACTTAACTCCTCCTTAAAATTATTTCTTGTCCTTAGGTTTCTTAGCACCGTACTTAGAACGTGATTGCATACGGCCTTCAACACCAGCAGTATCTAGAGTACCACGGATGATGTGGTAACGAACCCCAGGTAAATCCTTAACACGACCACCACGAATTAAAACAACCGAGTGTTCTTGGAGGTTGTGACCAATACCAGGAATATAAGCAGTAACTTCGATTAAGTTTGAAAGACGTACACGGGCGTACTTCCGTAAAGCTGAGTTAGGCTTCTTAGGAGTCATAGTACCCACACGAGTAGCAACCCCACGCTTTTGTGGTGATGGAGTCTTAATTTCTTCTTTCTTGAAAGTGTTGTAAACATAACCAAGGGCTGGTGACTTTGACTTACCCTTGTGGCTCTTACGGCCTTTACGTACCAATTGGTTAATGGTTGGCATTATTCTTTCCCCTTCCTTAAGTTAAGTCCACACATCCAGGCGGTTCTTTTTAATGAATAAAAAAATTCCTGCATATGTTATACAATTTACGTGCCTTCGTTGACGCATCTGCCCAACGACAGACACTCCGTTGCTAAAAAAGCACCTTAAATAGACTATCACGCTCTCATTTGATTGTCAACGACTCCCTAATAAATTCTTTTTAAATTTATTAAGTGCATTTTCCCCAAAAATACGTATTTATATAATTGGGAGGTATTATAATGCTATTTCTTATCTTATTTATATTCGCTTCTTGTCTAGCTTCATTTATTGTATCTTGTAGTCAGCGCTTAGTAGAGCAAAAGTCGCTAATTACGCCTTACCGATCTTGTTGTAATAATTGTTCGCACATTTTACCTTGGTGGCAACTCATCCCGATTCTTAGTTTTATTTTTCTTCAGGGCCGTTGCTTTTTCTGTAACCATAAAATTAACATATACTTACCAATTGCTGAACTTATCTCTGGAACTGCTTTTGTAAGCTTAGCAAATTTGGACCTTTTACATGATTCAATAATTCTTCTCTTTATTATGAGTCTTATCTTTTTAACGTCGACTGATTTCTTTGCTAATATCATATATTCGATTGCATTATTGGGACTACTGCCTATAACTTTTTTATCAATTCCTCAAAACTATTTTCATAACCTTATAGCTGCTAGTACTATCGCTATTTCCTTACTATTATTTTCAAATTTTACTGGCGCACTCGGCAGTGGTGATATTGAATTTTTATTTTTTGTCTGTATTATCTGGGGATGGCAGCAAACTCTTTTGATTATTCAAGCAAGCTCGTTAGTTATGCTTTTCTTTTTCCTATATACACACGAGAAAAAGTTACCTCTTATCCCTGCTTTATCATTAAGTACCTTACTTAGCCTTTTTTTACAAGGATGCTAAAAAACTTCTCACATAAAACTAAATATCCGTGAGAAGTTTTTAACGCTGATTATTCTTTTTTGTTAATTGGTTTTATCTTTATTACAAAAAGGTTTTGCCCAAACTGGGCTAGGTTTTCAATGTTTTGCAATAATAACAATAACCAAGAAAAAGCTAATCCGAACTCAAATAATTCAAATGCCGTTAACGATAGGTAATCGGTAAGCTTAAAAACAATATATTCAACACTCATCACTATTCCAATAGTATAAGAAACCGTTAAAAATTGTTTAGTTACTTCTGGTAAAACCCACTTAATCACTACGATCAAAATAAGCATAATATAAACAAGCCACATTGAAATCCGATCATGCAATACATGAAATTGGGGATTATTAGGAAAAACACCAATAGACGCAATACAGATAGCTAGCATAATTAATAACCAACGTAAAACCTGAATTTTGTAACCATGATATCGTCGTTGAATACTGACAAATAAATAATCAACTAGCGCAATCATTAATAATCCTGTAAAAATCAAAGTTATATTAAACTGGAAACTTGTTGAATTTTTAGCTGTTCCAAGAAAGCTAAAATTATACCGCCACCAATCACGAGAAGAATTTGTCAACATTGAGAACAGCATTCCGCTAATAATCATAATCGTAAGTAAATTAGTTATCACCCCTGATGACAGAGTTAACGCTAAATTTATCATAATATAATTTAATACCGCTAATATTACAAAAATAAAGCAAGTTGCAGTATAAATATCAAAGCGAGCACCTTTAAACATTTGTTCAAAAAGCCAAAATATTGCTGAAAAAGAAAAAGCGATAATAAGGCCACAAGCAATAGTAATTGTTGGCAAACTACGCCAATAAAAATCTTTACTAGGTCCCTTACCTAAAATTTTGGTAACGATAAAGGTCACTAAAAATGACAGCACCCCACTGCAAACTCCCAATAGTAATGCTCCATTAGCAATGGAATAGTCACTACCAGTTATTGGAATGGTAGTAATCTTCTGTAGACTAACAAATACTAGGAATACAACCGATAAAATAATTGCTGGTGTAATATACCAAAAAATATTAATCTTAGGTAACTGCTCACTTACTTTTACTGGTCGAATATTTATTTGTTTGTGATTCACACTAAGAGACAATTCTTCATTTGTAGAAAAATCCGTTTTTTCAAACGCTGACTCCGGAATCTCTATTTGATATTTTTTTGCCAAGTAATCACCTCATCTAAATAAAAAGCAATGGTACCAAACCGGTCAACCATTGCCTTTTTTATAATAACTTAGTTTTGCTTGTCTTCTTCTTTTAATTTTGCCTCAATGTCTTTAATTGAGTAGGCAGCAACACTAACTTCCTTTGGCTTGATATTCCGGTAAGCACTCATACCAGTACCTGCAGGAATAATCTTACCAATAATAACATTTTCTTTCAATCCAACTAATGGATCATTCTTACCACGAATAGCAGCATCAGTTAATACCCGTGTTGTTTCTTGGAATGAAGCGGCTGATAGGAAACTATTTGTTTCAAGGGCAGCCTTAGTAATACCAAGAATAACTGGACGTGCGGTAGCTGGAATATTTCCAGCAATCAACGTATCCTTATTAGCATCACGGAATTGACTAATATCCATCAATTGACCCGGTAAGAGATCTGTATCACCAGGATCCATTACCCGTACTTTCCGCATCATTTGACGAATCATAATTTCAACGTGCTTATCCAGCAAGTCGATACCCTGCATACGGTAAACCCCTTGAACTTGCGCTAAGAGGTAAGTTTCTGTTGAAAGTACATCACGAACTTGAATTAATTCCTTAGGATCAATTGAACCTTCATTCAGTGGTGCACCACGGTGAATAAAGTCACCTTCAGCAACTTTCATCCGTGCAGTAATAGGTAATGTATATGTCCGAGTGTCAGTCTCACCTTTAATAGTGACATCTTTGGTCCGTTCAGCTGGATTTTCTTCAACTGATACCACTTCACCAGTAACTTCAGTAATTGTAGCACGACCCTTAGGATTACGAGCTTCAACAATTTCCTGGATACGTGGAAGACCTTGGGTAATATCATCATTACCAGCAACCCCACCAGTGTGGAAGTTCCGAAGGGTTAACTGTGTACCAGGTTCCCCAATTGATTGGGCAGCAACAGTACCAACAGCTTCACCAGCTTCTACCCGGTCACCAGTCGCAGCATTTCGGCCGTAACAACGTTCACAAACACCATGTTCAGTGTTACAAGTAAATGCTGAACGAATAGTTACCTTCTTAACACCAGCATCAACAATCTTTTGGGCCATTGCTTCATCAATAAGCACGTTCTTGTCAACAATCTTTTCCCCAGTCTTAGGATCAAAGACAGACTTCATCGTGTAACGACCCATAATCCGATCATAAAGTGGTTCAATCATTTCGTTACCGTTAGTAATAGCAGTAACTTCAAGGCCACGATCAGTTCCACAGTCTTTTTCACGAACAACAACGTCTTGGGCAACATCAACAAGTCGACGAGTTAGGTAACCTGAGTTGGCAGTCTTCAAGGCAGTATCAGTCATACCCTTACGAGCACCGTGTGATGAAATAAACATTTCCAACACAGAAAGTCCTTCATAGAAGTTTGACTTAACCGGCAATTCCATAATCTTACCATTTGGTGATGCCATCAATCCCCGCATACCAGCTAACTGCGTAAAGTTTGAAATGTTACCACGAGCACCAGAGTCAGACATCATGTTAATTGGATTATGGATGTCCATGTGCTCAATTAGCTTGTTTTGAACTTCATCTTTAGCATCGTTCCAAGCGCCAATTACTCGTTCGTATCGTTCATCATCAGTAATTAAACCACGACGGAACTGTTTAGTAATAAGAGCTACTTGTTTTTGTGCTTTTTCAAGAATTTCTGGTTTTTCTGGCAAGTCATGAATATCAGACATAGCAGTTGTTAACCCAGAAATTGTTGATTCATAGTATCCTAAATCTTTGATTCGGTCTAAGAATTGGGATGTCTTTGTAACCTTGTACCGCTTGTATACTTCCGCAATAAGGTCTGACAAGAAGCCTTTCTTAAATGGTGGAACTAATGGAGCATTTTCTAAATACTCATGAATATCTTCACCAGGATCTAAGAAGAACCGATCATCAACCCCATTTTGAATATTAGCATCAGTAGGTTCATTAATGTAAGCAAAATCTTCTGGCATGATCCGGTTGAAAAGAAGTTTCCCAACAGTTGTTACCATAATCTTATTACGTTGCTCATCAGTAAATGGCTTATCAGGGAATGCCGATACTTGAACCCCTACCCGTGTTTGTAATGAAACATAGTCATTACGGTATGCGAGTTCAGCTTCATCAGTATCCTTAAAGATCATTCCCTCACCTTCACGACCCTTATCTTCAGTAGTCATGTAGTAGTTACCGATAACCATATCCTGTGATGGCGAAACAATTGGTTCACCATCACGAGGACTAAGGATGTGGTGAGCAGCAAGCATCAATAACCGTGCTTCTGCTTGGGCTTCGTCCGATAATGGAACGTGAATAGCCATCTGGTCCCCATCAAAGTCGGCATTGTAAGCTGAACATACTAGTGGGTGAAGACGCATTGATTTACCAGAAACCAAAATTGGTTCAAAGGCTTGGATTCCTAAACGGTGCAGAGTAGGTGCCCGATTTAAGAGAACTGGGTGTTCTTTAATAACATCTTCTAATACATCAAAGACATCATCATCACTGCGGTCAATCTTACGCTTAGCTGCTTTAACGTTGGCAGAAAGACCCCGCTTAACCAATTCGTGCATAATAAATGGCTTAAATAACTCAAGAGCCATTGGTACTGGTAGTCCCATTTGGTTCAATTTAAGTGATGGACCAACATCAATAACTGAACGACCAGAGTAATCAACCCGCTTACCAAGCAAGTTTTGACGGAAACGTCCTTGCTTACCTTTAAGCAAGTGTGAAAGAGACTTCAATGGACGATTACCAGGTCCAGCAACCGGACGACCGCGCCGTCCATTATCAATCAAAGCATCAACTGCTTCTTGTAACATCCGTTTTTCATTTTGAACAATAATTCCAGGCGCTTGCAACTTAAGAAGCCGCTTTAACCGGTTATTACGGTTGATTACCCGCCGGTACAAGTCGTTCAAATCAGATGTTGCAAACCGTCCACCTTCAAGTTGAACCATTGGCCGTAAGTCCGGTGGCATAACTGGAATTACATCCATTACCATCCATTCAGGCTTATTTCCTGATTTAATGAATGCTTCAAGAATATCAAGACGGCGAATAGCGCGCGTCCGCTTTTGACCAGTAGCTTCTTTTAGTTCTTCTTTTAATTCAGCAGCTTCTTTATCCAAGTCAACGTCTGCTAAAAGTTTTTGAATGGCAGCAGCACCCATTTCAGCTTTAAACCGGTCGCCGTATTCTGCCTTTTTATCACGATATTCTGCTTCTGTTAAAAGTTGCTTCTTTTCGAGTGGTGTATCACCCGGATCAAGAACAACGTATGAAGCAAAGTAAATAACTTCTTCAAGTGAACGTGGACTCATATCTAATACAAGTCCCATTCGACTTGGGATTCCCTTAAAGTACCAAATATGAGATACAGGAGCAGCTAACTCAATGTGTCCCATTCGTTCACGACGAACTTTTGCACTTGTAACTTCAACACCACAACGGTCACAAACACGACCTTTGTAACGGATACGTTTGTACTTTCCACAAGCACATTCGTAATCCTTGGTTGGGCCAAAGATTCGTTCGTCAAACAGACCTTGCTTTTCTGGCTTCAATGTCCGATAGTTAATCGTTTCAGGCTTCTTTACTTCACCATATGACCAACTACGGATCTTATCTGGAGATGCCAGACCGATCTGCATACTTTCAAATTTATTGACATCAATCAAAGGATGTTCCTCCTTATTTCAGTAAACCGTAGCAACCTAAATATTAATTTTGATTAGTCTTGTCATCGGTAGTTGTAGAAGTTGTTTCAGACTTATCTTCTTCATTATTCTTTTCATCTGTCTTGTGTTGCTCTGCATACTTAGCCAAAGCATCAACATTAACAACTTCATCATCATCTTCGTCCATGTTCTTTAGTTGAATTTCCTTATTATTTCCATCAAGAACTTTCATATCAAGACCTAATGCTTGTAATTCTTTAACAAGAACACGGAATGATTCTGGAACACCTGGCTTAGGAATTGGTTGACCATTGATAATTGCATCGTAAGTCCGAACACGGCCAACAGTATCATCTGACTTGTAAGTAAGGATTTCTTGAAGGGTGTAAGCAGCACCATATGCTTCAAGAGCCCAAACTTCCATTTCACCAAACCGCTGTCCACCAAATTGTGCCTTACCACCTAATGGCTGTTGAGTAACAAGTGAGTAAGGTCCAGTTGAACGAGCATGAATCTTATCATCAACCATGTGGGCTAATTTAAGGTAATGCATTGAACCAACGGCAATCCGATTTTCAAATGGTTCACCAGTACGGCCATCATAAAGAATCGTCTTACCATCTTCTGGGAATCCTGATTCTCTAACAGCATCCCAAACATCTTTATCCGAAGCACCATCAAATACTGGAGTAGCCATATGGATGCCAAGACGACGGGCAGCCATCCCCAAGTGCAATTCAAGAAGCTGTCCAATATTCATACGACTAGGCACACCCATGGGACTAAGCATAATGTCGATAGGAGTACCATCTGGCATGTATGGCATATCTTCTTCAGGAACCACAATTGAAACAGTACCTTTATTACCATGACGTCCAGACATCTTATCCCCAACTTGGATCTTACGTTTTTGAGCAATATATACCCGAACCATTGTGTTTACACCAGGAGCTAATTCATCACCGTTTTCACGAGTGAATACCTTAACATCCTGAATAATACCGCCGCCACCATGAGGAACACGCAAGGATGTATCACGAACCTCACGCGACTTTTCACCAAAAATTGCATGAAGCAACCGTTCTTCTGCGGATAATTCAGTCATTCCCTTTGGCGTAACCTTACCAACTAGAATATCTCCATCATGAACTTCAGCACCAACACGTACAATCCCATTTTCGTCAAGGTCTTTCAACGCGTCATCACCAACGTTTGGAATTTCCCGAGTCATTTCTTCAGGTCCAAGCTTGGTTTCACGTGCTTCAGATTCGTAAGATTCGATATGGATAGATGTATAAACATCATCCTTAACTAACCGTTCATTAATAGCAATGGCATCTTCGAAGTTGTATCCTTGCCAAGTCATGAAAGCAATCAATGGATTTTGTCCAAGGGCTAATTCACCTTGTTCCATTGACGGACCATCTGCTAATACATCATCGGCATCAACATGTTCACCAACCTTAACAATTGGCCGTTGGTTATAGTTCTTACCACCGTTTGACCGACGGAACTTCATCAACTTGTAAGTATCTAAAGTACCATCTTCCTCACGAACACGAACTTCACGAGCATCCACATATTCAACCGTCCCAGGTTTCTTGGCAATCATAGCAACTCCAGAGTCATGGGCAGCTTTGTAATCAATACCAGTACTTACTAATGGAGCATGCGGATTAATCAATGGGACTGCTTGACGCTGCATGTTAGCACCCATTAATGCACGGTTGGAGTCATCGTTTTCAAGGAATGGGATACAAGCAGAGGCAACAGAAACAACTTGCTTAGGAGAAACATCCATGTAGTCAATGTTTTCCACGCTAGTTTCGATGTAGTCATCCTTATCACGAGCCATAACCTGGTCATCAACAAAGGAACCATCATCATTTAATGGGGTGTTAGCCTGAGCGATAATGAAGTTATCTTCTTCATCGGCAGTTAAGTAGTCGATCTTATCAGTAACTTTGTGGTCTTTCCAGGAGACACGCCGGTATGGTGTTTCAATGAAACCGTACTTATTTACCCGAGCATATGAGGATAAACTGTTGATCAACCCAATGTTCGGCCCTTCAGGAGTTTCAATTGGGCACATCCGTCCATAGTGGGTATAGTGAACGTCCCGCACTTCATATCCGGCACGGTCACGAGTTAAACCACCAGGTCCAAGGGCAGAAAGACGCCGTTTATGAGTTAATTCACCTAATGGATTCGTTTGATCCATGAACTGGGAAAGTTGCGATGAACCAAAGAATTCTTTAATAGAAGCAACTACCGGCCTAATATTAATTAATTGTTGTGGGGTAACGGTATCCGGATCTTGAATTGACATCCGTTCACGAACAACACGTTCCATCCGGGCAAGGCCAATCCGGAATTGGTTTTGAAGTAATTCACCAACTGAACGAATACGACGGTTACCCAAGTGGTCAATATCATCAGTAGTACCAATACCTTCTTGCAAGTTAAAGAAGTAGTTTAATGATGCAAGGATATCAGCAGGTTCAATATGCTTGTATTCTAATGGAATGTGACCATTACCAATGATTGGCACAACACGATCAGGATCAGTCTTAGAATATACTAAAATCTTTTGAAGCTTAACTGGTTCAGTAACTACAGCTTCATCAGATGGTGTATAAGTAATAGTCTTAAAGTCATCACGATCAAGATAAGGTTCTAGTTTTTTAAGGAGTTCCTTAGTAACTGTGTCGCCCTTTTGTGCCAAAACTTCACCAGTATCAGGATCAGCCAAAGTCTCAGCCAAAGTTTCACCAAGTAAACGGTACTTCAGCATTAACTTCTTATTAGTCTTGTAACGACCAACTGGGGCCATATCATAACGCTTAGGATCAAAGAACCGTGCCGTCAAAAGACTTCGTGCAGAATCAGCAGTCTTTGGTTCACCTGGACGAAGACGTTCATAGATGTCCTTTAATGCTTCTTCAACCCGTGAGTCTTCAGTATTCTTGTGAACATCCTTATCTAAAGTTAATGATAACGTTTCGCTATCGCCACCAAACATATCAATAATCTCGTCATCAGATCCAAAGCCCAATGCACGAATTAATTCAGTCATTGGTAACTTACGGGTCCGGTCAATCCGTACGTATGATACATTCTTAGCATCGGTTTCGTATTCTAGCCATGCACCACGGTTAGGAATAAAAGTAGCACCGTAGTTTGGCCGACCATTTTTGTCATCTTCTTCACTATAGTAGACACCAGGTGAACGAACTAATTGTGAAACAATAACTCGTTCAGCCCCATTAATAATGAAAGTACCTTGGTCAGTCATTAGTGGGAAATCACCAAAGAATACATCTTGGGACTTAATTTCACCAGTCTCATGGTTAGTTAACCGTAAAGTAACATGAAGTGGTGCTGAGTAATTAGCATCGTGTTCACGAGCTTCGTCAACAGTGTACTTAGGTTCTAAAAGTTGATAGTCAACGAATTCCAAGGAAAGCTTACCTTGAAAATCATCAATTGGCATAATGTCATCAAACATTTCCCGTAAACCTTTATCCATAAACCAATTGTAAGAATCGGTTTGAATTTCAATAAGGTTAGGCAATTCGAGAACTTCTTTAATTCGCGAGTAGCTACGACGGGTACGGTGCTTACCGTATTTAACTAAATGTCCAGCCAAACTGTTCACCTCTCTAATTTATTCCGCGAGCACATTTAAATGTTACATTTTGGTTACAATTTGCCAAAAAAGCAACTTTTGAGCAAAAAAAATCCAAAAACAGTTAATTAACTGTCTTTGGCTTTTTATGCAGAATCTGATGGACAATAGATCACCAGATTCAAATGAACTCACAATTACATACTATTTAAGTATATAAGTTCTATTAAATTTTGTCAATACTTTTTATAAAAGTTTTTTATCCTTTTCCGCCCCAATTTGACAAACCATTAATAATGCAGTCTAGGATTAATTGGTCACGCTGTTCTGGGGTAATTGAATGCCCCCCAATTAATTGGGAAGTACCAAAAATTGGTGTTAAACCAGCAATAAATAATTCGGCAGCTTCTTTAGGAAGAATATCCAGACGTAGCTCAACTTCCGGTTGACGGAAAAAGGCTGCAATCGGTTCTAAATAATCCATCGTAAAAATCATATTAAGCTTCTGTTGGGCACTTTTTGATAGTAACCGCATCGCCTGGTTATATTGATCATAAATACTCAACGGATGATGTTTTTTCAATGCTTTTGTAATTTGCCATAATTGTTCGTTAGGTGTCAAGTCATGTTTTCTCATTACCTTATTGATATCTTGACGCACTTTGCCACATAAGTTAGTCATAACATCAAGGTACAGAACTTCCTTGTCGCTGAAGTGGTGGTACAAGGCTGGCTGGGTTATTCCAATTTGTTTTGCAATATCACGAGTTGAAGTTTCACCAAAGCCTTTTTGTAAAAATAATTTTGTTGCGGTTTTTAAAATTGCTTGTCTTGTTTTTTCTAATTGTTCCGCACGCTTCATTTAATGTTCATCCCCTATTTTTTGTTATTAATTATCTGATAAACACATTATAAAACTATAGCTTATCTTTTGACAACTCTTTTGGAAAAATAATCGCAAAATGTGATAAACGAATATTTTCCAATATAATTTTCACGTTATCAGTAGAGAACAAGTTTTGTAAAAATGTTTATTTCATTTTGAAAAAACAACACATCCCATCACAGACTAATTCATGTTTTACTTACCGTATCCATACAATAAAGCAGTAATCACCCTATATAAAACGAGTAACTACTGCTTTATGATTATTTATTCAAATTTAGTTCAACTGCTTTGTCTGCATCAGCTTTTTTTACCTTAAAAGTAATTTTGCCGTGACGAGCACCTACCGTTACATCATCACCAACATTTATCTCACCATCAAGGAGACCTGTACTCAAGTCGTCTTCAACATGATCTTGAAGAGCACGCCGTAATGGTCTTGCACCATAAGCAGGATCATAACCTAACTTAGCAATTAAATCAATTGCTGCTGGCGTAACTTTTAGGTTGATACCTTGTTCACTTATCCGCTTACTGAGGTCAGCAACCATTAATTTGACTATTTGGTGAAGTTCCTTCTTTTGTAGGGAGTGGAAAATAATAGTCTCGTCAATCCGATTCAAAAATTCTGGACGGAAATAAAGCTTCATTTGTTGTTTAATCGCTCCTACCATCGCAGAATAATCTTGAGACATATCTTTTGCGCCAAATCCAACTTCTTTTTCGTCTTGGAGCTGGGTCGCACCAAGGTTAGAAGTCATAATAATAATCGTGTTTCTAAAGTCGACTTTACGGCCTTTAGCATCCGTTAAATAGCCATCGTCTAATACTTGTAACAAGAGATTAAAGACATCCGGATGAGCTTTCTCCGCTTCATCTAATAATACTACAGAATATGGATGTTGCCGAACTTTTTCAGTCAACTGCCCTCCTTCATCATAACCCACATATCCAGGAGCAGCACCAATTAACCGACTTGTACTATACTTTTCCATATATTCAGACATATCAATCCGAATCATATTATCTTCTGATCCAAAGATAGCTGCAGCTAATGCCTTTGCTAGTTCGGTTTTACCGACTCCAGTAGGACCTAAAAACATAAATGATCCAATTGGCCGTCGCGGATCTTTTAACCCGCTTCTTGCACGACGAATTGCCTTTGCTACCACCGAAACTGCTTTATTCTGGCCAATTACCCGTTGGTGAAGGACTCTTTCAAGGTTTACTAGCCGCTCGCTTTCACTCTTTTTTAATTGTGTCAACGGAACACCAGTCCATTCAGCAACAACTTGGGCAATATTTTCCCCGCTAACTTGAAGCTTATAATCATGGGAATCCTTTTTTTGATCACGTTGCTCTTTACGCTCAAACTTATCTTTTACTACTAATTCTTGTTGGCGTAAAGTTGCTGCCCTATCAAAATCCTGATTATCGATTGCCTCTTCTTTTTGTTCACGCAGCTCTTCTAATTGATGTGCTAATGATGGCTGCCGATTTTTCTTATCTTCTGCATCAATCCGCACCATTGCTGCTGATTCGTCAATAAGATCAATTGCTTTGTCTGGCAAGAACCGATCGGCGATATAACGATCCGATAATTTAACTGCTTGTTCTAGGGCCTCATCAGTAATCTTAGCATGGTGATGTTCTTCATATTTTGGTCGTAATCCACGCAAGATTTGCAGTGTTTGATCAGTTGTCGGTTCATCAACTTGAACAGTTGCAAACCGTCGCTCAAGAGCCGCATCAGATTCGATATACTTTTGATATTCATCAAGGGTAGTCGCCCCAATCGTTTGCAATTCACCACGGGCCAGTGCTGGCTTTAAGATGTTGGACGCATCAATTGCTCCTTCTGCACCACCAGCACCAATTAACGTGTGAAGCTCGTCAATAAATAAGATAACATGACCATCTGTTTGAATTTCATCAATAACTTTCTTAAGGCGATCTTCAAACTCTCCACGATATTTGGTCCCAGCTACTAATGAACCCATATCAAGCATCATCAACCGTTTATTAGCTAACTCTGCTGGAACTTTTCCTTCCACCATCCGTTGAGCTAACCCTTCTGCAATTGCCGTTTTACCTACTCCTGGTTCACCAATTAAAACAGGATTATTTTTTGTTCGGCGACTAAGGATTTGTTCAACACGTTTAACTTCTTTGTCTCGTCCAATAACCGGATCTAACCGGCCATTACGGGCAAGCTCGGTCATGTCACGAGCAAGCTTATCTAATGTCGGCGTCCCTGTCTTGGAATTATGACGGTTTTGTTGACGATTATTAGAACGCTGCTGGTTATCAGCTACCCCTAATCGCCGCAAAATAACCTTTCTCATTTGACGAGGAACGATATCCAAGCTATATAGAATGCGCGAAGATAGCACGCTTTCGTCAGCAATTAATGCTAACAATAAATGCTCGGTCCCAATTTTTAACGCATGCATTTGCTGCGCTTCCCGACCAGCTAATGATAAGACTTGTTTAGCTTTAGGTGAGTATGGTAAATAATCAGATACACCTAAGTTTTCCATTGTACCGTACCCAATCAGCCGTTCAATTTCTTCACGAATATCATCGCTTGTCACTGAAAATTGTTCAAAAATTTTATTTGCAATCCCATCTTTATCCATTGAAAGAGCAAGTAAAAGGTGTTCTGTTCCTACAGCTTGATGCTTAAAATACTTTGCTTGTTCTTGTGCAATTGCTAAAACGTGCTTTGCACTTGGTGTGAACATATTATCCATGTACATTCCCCCTTCTAACTCTCATAACGCAAGCGATTCAAAAATGATATTAATATACGAGCACGAAGCTGATCTTCAATTGCATTATCATCAAGTGCTAAAGTCTGCTTGGAAAGTGCAACTAACATTAAATCACCTTCACGTCTGGTAATTACTTTTTCTTCATATAAAGTCCGAACGATATCAAATGCATCTCGTTCACGAACTGAGTCGCCAATTGCTTGGATAAGTGAGTTTAGCACACTTACATCATCAAGTAAATTAACACGTTCGATTCTAATATAGCCACCGCCACCACGTTTGCTTTTTACCAAGTAACCATTTTGAATGGTAAATCTAGTCTTAATTACATAATTAATCTGAGAAGGTACAACATCAAAGTGATTTGCTATCTCAGAACGGCGAATCTCAATATGTGCTGAGTCACCAAGAATCTCTTTTAAATATGCTTCGATAATATCTGAAATACTCTTATTCTCCATTATATCACCTCGGCTTTTTGACTAATCTTGACCATTATTTTACCACATTTTTCTATTCATCGCCTACTTTCAAGATTACCAATTAAAAATAATGAAGCTAGGAAAATTTTTGCTTTTCCTAGCTTCATTGGAGAATTAATATGAATTATTTTTATTAATCGTTATCATTGTGAACAAAATCAACAACATTACGACCAACAACCTTATTATCCTTAAGTTCTTGAATCATATCATTGATTTCGCTTAACTTACGAGTATGAACGATTGGGTGAACCTTACCTTCTGCACCAAATTGGAAACATTCAGCTAAGTCTTGACGAGTACCAACTAATGAACCTGCTACGATAATACCATCAAGAACTGTCTTAGCAATGTTCAACTTCATGTCACCTTGTGGAAGAGCAACTGCAACAAGCTTCCCATCTGGACGAAGAGAATCAACTGCTTGATCAAAGGCAGCAGTAGTAACAGCAGTAACAACAGCTGCGTGAACACCGCCAACTTTTTCTTGAATTTGTTGATCAACGTCACCATCATGACGGTTAATCAAAATTTCAGCACCGTTTTCCTTAGCAGCTTGAAGCTTGTCAGGGTTACCATCAACGGCAATAACATGGGCACCAAATACGTTGTGGGCAAATTGAATACCCAAGTTACCTAAACCACCAGCACCAACAATTGATACCCATTGACCAGGCTTGATATCAGCAACCTTCAATGCCTTGTACATCGTAACCCCAGCACAAGTTAATGAAGTAGCTTCAACTGGATCAAGGCCTTCTGGAACCTTAACAGCGTAATCAGCCGGAACGATACATTGTTCAGCCATGGCACCATCAGCAGTGTAACCAGCATTAAGAACGTTCCGACAAAGTGTTTCACGACCTGTCAAACAATATTCACAGTGTCCACAGCCCTTAAAGAACCATGCGATTGATACACGATCGCCAACCTTCAAGGAAGTAACACCTGGGGCAACCTTTGATACACGGCCAACACCTTCGTGACCAATAATTCGACCTGGCTTTTTGCCAAAGTCACCAGCAGCACAGTGCAGATCAGTGTGACATAAACCACAATATTCCATGTCAACTAATGCTTCACCTGGCTTTAAATCCCGAAGTTGAACATCTTTAACAGTAACGTATCCATCTACTGGATCATTAATTACAGCAGCCTTCATAAGGTAAGATCTCCTTTAATAAACAAATTACTTTTTACAATGCTTATAGTACCAAACTACTACACAAATTTAAAGTGAAATTTTGCACATTTAATAAATATAATTCAATACCATTAGTCTTATTTCAACATCAAATCGTAATCTTACCAGTAAGTTATAACGACAAACCAATTAAAATACTTTTGTACAGTAAATCACTTCCTTTTTCTAACTAAAAATTTACTCATTAAACTTTCCGCTTCCACCGCGAGATGAATGTTATAATTTAACTAACCATTCAAAGGAGTGATATTAATGGCTTATGGATATATCACCAAGCTAGATGAAAACGTCGAACGCCAGCACGTTCGCTATAATAATCGCTACGGGATAGCAATCGCTGCTGACATTTATACACCAAAAAATTTAAAAGATGACCAGCTTCTTCCAGCACTAATTGTTGGCGCCCCTTACGGAAGTACAAAAGAACAATCTGCTTCTGTCTACGCAAATCAATTCGCCCAATTAGGATATGTTACATTAACATTTGATCAAGTCTATATGGGCGAATCTGCAGGTGAACCGCGGCATGTTGCTTCGCCTGACCTTTATGCTGAGTCTTTCAGTGCGGCGGTTGACTATCTTGGCACAAAAGCAGCTCATGTTAATCGCGATCAAATCGGGGTAATCGGCATCAGCGGGGGAGCTGGTTTTGGCCTTAGCGCCACAGCAGTTGATACTAGAATTAAAGCAATTGCAACTGTGTCAATGTACGATATGACTGATATTCGAGAAATGGCAAACCTTGCACCAGAACAACTTTTCCAATTAAAAGATCAATTATCAAAGCAACGGTGGATTGATTTTGAAAATGGACAGCCTGAATACCATCCGAATTTCCCTGAAACACCATTTGATGACCTTAATGATTTACCTAACCAAGATGCGTTAACAAATGAGTGGCTACGCTTCTATGCTCTTAAACGTGGCTTCCACCCCAATGGCCGTGGCTCTGCAACAACTACATCCAACCTCGCGATGTTAGAATTTTCAGCCTTAGATTATATTAAAGAAATTTCTCCACGACCAATCTTATTTGTTTACGGCGACAAGGCTCATTCACGACCATACTCTGAACGGGCTTACTATCTTGCAAATCAACCAAAACAAAAGTTAGTGGTTGAAGACTGTGAACATATTGACTTGTACGATAAGATCGAAAAAATACCATTTGATTTAATCGATGTATTTTTCAAAGATAGCTTCATTTAAGCAACACTGTTAAAAATTAATTATGCAAAAAGCCTATTGTAGTTGTCATCAATAAACTACAATAGGCTTTTTAATAGTCGGAATTACAAGATTTGAACAAATGGTACACAAGCAACTAGTTTCTTCCTATTATATTAGGATTTTATTTGTGAAA
>NZ_RDBR01000099.1 GCF_009663775.1 Lactobacillus sp. 0.1XD8-4 | reverse complement strand
GGTTATAATGCCCTCTGAGTATACAGATGAAATAGAAAATTCATCTTATACTCGGAGGGCTTTTTCTATGGGAAAGAAATCTAAATATTCAGCGGAAGAAAAAATCTCAATCCTTGACGAAGTTTTACGTGATGGAGCTCCTAAAGTTATGGCTAAGTACAATATCAGTCAGGATGCCATTCATCGGTGGAGACTTCTGTACAAGTATCAAGGGCTTTCTGGTCTTCAAACTGAGCAACGATATCAAAGCTATTCAAGGGAATTCAAACAATCTTTAGTTGAAAAGTATCTACGTTCAAATGAATCTCAGCTATTATTTGCGATAAAGCACGGATTGCGGTCAAAAACGCAGTTACAATCATGGATTATCCAGTATAATGAATCTAACTTAAAGGCATATATGCCAGGAAAGCGAGATTCAAAAATGAGTGGAAGAAAAACTAGCTTTGACGAGCGACTGACGATTATCGAAGAACTCATCAAACATGACGTTAATTACAATTGGGCAGTTGAAACATACCATGTTAGCTATCAACAAGTTTATGGATGGTATCAGAAATACCTCAAAAGTGGTAATAACCCAGAATCACTACGTGATCGCCGAGGTAAAGCTAAACCTGAGAAAGAATGGACAGAAGTTGATCGCCTTAAGGCAGAAAACCGTTTACTGAAAGCCAAATTACAAAATCAGGAAATGGAGATTGCTTTCGCAAAAAAATTAGTGGAAATACGCAATCGGGAGGTGGACAAGGGTACCAATTCTGGGCAATTAAAGAGTTAAATAGCGATAAGGGCTGGCCAATCAGCCAATTATGTAGGGTAGCTGGCGTTTCACGAGACGGTTATTATAAATGGCTCAAACGCAAGCCAAGTCGTTATCAGAAAGAACAGGCAGCGCTTCTCAAAGCAATCTTAGACTTAGAAGAAATCCATAAGTGGACGCTGGGACATTGGGCGATGACGACACAGTTAAAATTTGAGAACCGATTAAGCTTCACAGTAGGAATAAAGCGAGTAACTAACTGCATGCGCAAACATGGAATACAAGTTAATGTTAGAAAGAAGAAACATAACCGTATTCAACGCCATGAAGAATATATCAATGGCAATCTACTGAACAAGCAATTTGATCGTGAAAATAAAAATGAAGTATGGGTCACCGACACAACGGAAGTTGCATATGGCGACCACACACTTCATAAGGCACGAGTACATGTTATTCTGGACCTATATGGCCGCTATGCTTTAAGCTACAACATTTCGGACACAGAAACGGCTTCAGCTGTAATTGAAACTTTTAATCGCGCTTTTGAGATTGAAACTGATGCGCACCCAATGATCCATACGGATCGTGGAGCAGCCTATTGTTCTAGTGTATTTAACGATTACTTAGCTTCCAAGAATTGTGTGCATAGTATGTCACATCCAGGTCACCCTTGGGAGAACTCACCAATGGAACGTTGGTGGAACGACTTTAAGTTGGTTTGGATGAACAAGCACGCGCGTCCAAAGACACTGGAAGAACTAGAACAACTTATTAAAGGAGCAATAGAATACTTTAACAAAAAGCGTGCATATACAAGCAGAAACGGCTTGACAGCGGAACAATTCCGCAATCAAGCCGCCTAAACTAATTTTATCTATTTAACCTGTATACTTGACGGGACCTAGTGCC
>NZ_RDBR01000098.1 GCF_009663775.1 Lactobacillus sp. 0.1XD8-4 | reverse complement strand
TCGGAATTACAAGATTTGAACAAATGGTACACAAGCAACTAGTTTCTTCCTATTATATTAGGATTTTATTTGTGAAATTTGAGTCTTGGTACAGAAAATATACAGAATACTTCTGTCCGGCAGAAAATGTGGCTATCGTTATTCGGTAGCCATTTTTAATAAAAAAAGAGCGCTTATTAGGCGCCCACAACCGGTTCGGTTTAAGTAACGAACTGAAACCATTTTGCACACCGGCATCATAATTCTAATGCTTATATTATAACATGCTTTTTCTATGATACAATGTTTAAGCACATTGTTAGGCGTAACGAACCTACAAATGCGTGCATGTTGGGAGGTGTCCCAATTGCATTGTTGGTGCATCATAATTCTAATCGTGCCGAATAGGCTCGTTAAGCAACTGCTACATTCCGTAAAAGTTGCAGTTAAAAAGGCTCTCAAACGCCTAATTGAGGGAATTCTTGGTTAAACTCCAAGTCATTTCTGAAAACAATCGTAAGAGTTGCTATTTCAGCGGTAGTATTTGCTATCGCTGTTTTTTTATTGTCCTTGGATAAAAGTAACTATATCCTCGTAATACATCACTTACCGGGATTATTTTATTACCAGCTTTATCTATCCACAAAGTAATGCCCATAAAAATCTCATATACCTTTTCTACCGGCACACAATACAAACGGCTACATTCCTCAAAAGTAAATCCAGGCATTGTCTTTTTATAATCTAATCCTAGAATCTCACATCGAACCGAAGATACTTCGTCAATTTGTACATAACCTTGGTGACTTGAAAGCTCTTGAATTTTTTCTTTTGAAGTTTGCCATGCTCTAGCTAAATCTTCAATCGCAATTCCTGTTTTATCACGTTGTTCTTTTAAATATTTTTCTCTTTCAACTGGTGTTAGATTTTCGTAATAATCTAACAAGCGTTTTACTTCAAGATAATTCATAATATCCCCCTTTATAACTATTAATCAGCTGCTATTTTTTCATGAAGATCGGCAAGAATAATCGCCGCCTTGCGAACTTTTATCTCAGCATTATTCATTACCTTTGCACTCTCATTATCATTTTCCTTTGCAAATAATACTACAAAATCGTGTAAATTATCCGCAAGCTGGTCAGTGATAACTAAATAATTTTTTATCCCATCACGTAATCCCTCTGAGGTTATTCTTTCAAAATTCTCACTAAAAATCATAATAATAATTTCACCTCTTTTTATTTTTCCAACCAAAATTCTGAATTTAATCTAGTAATTAATACTCAAATCAAATTAGTAAAGTATCAATTTTTCAACAAATTATTTTTAATAACTTTAGCAAAAAGCACTGTACAATGATGATGCTTTTTGTAGACTTGCGTGATGCAAAAGCGCATCTTTCTGGGTGTCAAATAGTCGGCAGACGAGAAAATTCGGGTAACAGCAGAAAATCCCGCCACTGGCGGGTTCCCGGCATGCCGGGGACAATTTTCCCTTATGCTCATTAATTAAAATAGCGTTTAAATTTTACTGTTCTAAATTTAACTATTACAAAAACCAAACTTCAAATAATTAATTGCATATAAAAAGCAAAACTATAACTTAACTTTAATTGACTCTCACCGAAATTATTTTAGAAATGTAATGTACGATAAATAGATTTTTCAATTTGAAATTAATATAAATTTTCAAACGACCTATTTTCTTTTTTTGCAAAATAATTTTTTATTCGGAAAAATATATTTTACTTAGCATAATTATTTTCTCTTTAATTCCAGCTTTAGCGTTTAGAAAAATTACTTCATCATTCCATACTGACGGCCATTCCTTTTGCCAATTATACTCAACAACTAGGTGACGCCTTTTACCCCCCCCC
>NZ_RDBR01000097.1 GCF_009663775.1 Lactobacillus sp. 0.1XD8-4 | reverse complement strand
CATAGCGAATTTATGGGTGATAGTCTAGATCAAAAAAGGAATTTAGGGAAAGTGCCTAGTCCTAGGACAATAGCGGAAACGTAGTATACGGTGAGGTAATTGCAAAGGGATTAAAATTAAGGGAGTTGTTTTCTTTTGAAGAATATGCCGGAGGTGTGTGACTGCTGTAAAGAATATTTTTGGAAAAGCCAACTTTCATTATTGCCTGACGACAGTTTTCGTCCTAGAAGAAAATATTGTCCACAGTGCTATCCAGACGCCTTAAAGGGGGATAGCAAGCTTCATTATGATTACGGATTTTAAAAGAAATATGATTACAAGAAAATGAAAGAAAACAGGCAAAAAGCGAAGTTCCTCCTTCTCCGTTTTTCGCCTGTTTTTTGATTATTTCCCAACATAAAAACCCCTGAATTCGGCTGAAAACGGCGGAATTCAGGGGTTCGTTTTTCTGGTTACTGCCGAGATTGGATGTTATGTCTACTAAAATATTTATTACTATAAAATTTTAGATGTCCTATTCCTTTTTAGAGTTTCCCCCCTGTTCTATTTTTAGAACCCCCCTAATTCTAATGACAGAAAAACCATTTCTTTTTATATACACTTTGTATATACATATTGTATATAAAATGTTATAATAATATTAATAAATCGTTACTGGAGTGAAGATTATGTCAAAACAAATGAATATTCGATTGGATGCTATCCATCAAGAGTTCTTAGAAAAAATGGTTGAAAAACTTAAAAGTGAAGGCGTAAATACCAATAAGACTGATGTAATACAGAAAGCACTTTATAGCTTTGCTAGAGATACAGTTTTGGATTCAAAACAAGTTACGGAAATCATTGACCGCCACTACAAGGAATTTTAAAGGAGGATCTCATTGAAAAAATTATTGATCTACAAGCAGAAAAGTCATTTTATCATCGAAAGAGTGAACCAGTTCAATCATGCCACTAAACGATATTTCATATCTGAACAGGGCTTGAAGGAGGGATTACTCGCTTATCACCGAAATAATGAACTAGACCAATACGAACTGGAAGTTTCCGAAGATTTATTTGCACTCGTTACCAAGATGATCAATAGCAAGGAATTTCACGAATAATGAGGGAGTGAAAATATGGAATCTCAACAAGGACAAGCCATATTTGATACAAAACATGTAGCTGAACACTTCGAGATCCATTCAAGTACGGTTAGAAAATATTGTGATTATCTTGAAAAAGCAGGGTACAGTTTCCACAAGAATGAATACGGTCACAGAGGGTTTTTTGATGATGATTTAATCGCTTTACGGAAATTAATGCAATACAAGGACACTATGACGCTCGAGCAAGCTTCAAAATCAGTGGTGGCATGGAAAAAAGGAAACAGCATCGCGGGGGGTGCGACAGAAGAAAGGCGATATAGCACGCAATATAGCGAGTTATTAGAAGAATTTAGAGAGTTTAAGGAGAATCAAATCGAACTTAATCGAGAATTGATCGACCAAATCAAAAAACAGCAGGAATATATAGAAAATCTACTGGAAGAACGAGATTTAAGACTCGTGACCGCCCTCAAAGAAAGTTTAGCAGCGCAAAAATTAATCGCTGCATCCAATCAAGAAAGTAAAAAATGGTGGGAGTTTTGGAAAAAGAAAAACGAGTAAGTTTACAGCCCTACTCGTTTTTTCCTGATGCCCAATGTCTACATTTCACTTTCATTATAGCAATATCGGCAAGTGTTTCAAGGCTTTTTGGTTTTGATTTTCCCCTTGTTTTGGGGTGGGGATGCTGGCTAGGGTGAATTGGCGATAGCCAAGAGGGGCTAGCCCCTTATATGCGTATCTAATTAAATATAAGAACAAATTCTTGAACGGATGAACTGGCGGTTTTGGCGGTACAATCGGCAGAGCAAGCTGAACCTCGGTTAACCTCGTTTTGGGTATGGTTCAGCTTGGCGACAGCCCTGCACCGCCAAAATTTCGGAAAGCAAGGGGAAAAGGGTGGAGATTTTTTTGAGCGAAGCGATCCGCAGGACAAAAAAATACTACCCGAACCTT
>NZ_RDBR01000096.1 GCF_009663775.1 Lactobacillus sp. 0.1XD8-4 | reverse complement strand
GGGACAACTTTTTAAGGCACTAACCCACTAAAACTGTATATTTAAAGGCTACCTATGAAAACTTGACAGATACAGCAGGAACTTCGGGTTGGTTAAACTGGCTATTTCATGATAGAATTTAAAATGAACACAAAATAAAGGGGAGTTCATTTAATGACAATTCAAAAGAGCAAGACAGTGTACTTTTGTGCTGGTTGGTTCACTGATAAGCAAAATAAGGCTTATGAAGATGCAATGAAAGCAATTCAGACGAATCCGACTGTTGATGTAGAAAACTCATATGTACCACTTCAGCACCAATACAAGGGATTACGTGTAGATGAGCATCCTGAACTTCTCCAAGATCGTGAATGGAGTACTGCTACCTATAATGGAGATCGAGTAGGGGTATCAACATCTGATATGTTATTAGCGGTTTATATTCCTGAAGAAGAAGATGTTGGAATGGGCGTTGAGTTAGGAATGGCCCGTGCTCTTGGCAAATATATTATGGTTGTTATTCCTGACGAAGACTTTGGTAAGCCAATCAACTTAATGAGTTGGGGAATTGCAGATAACTTTATTAAAATGTCTGAACTTCCTACCTATAACTTTAACAAGCCATCTTATAATTTTTATGATGGTGGAGTATATTAAAGCCAATTATAAAAAGAACCTGAAAAGGCTATAATGCCCTCTGAGTATACAGATGAAATAAAAATTCATCAAATACTCGGAGGGCATTTTTCTATAGAAATAAAATCGACAGTTTCTTTTTATAATTCTAGTTTACATAATGTTTTAAATAGGTTATTGCAAAAATTGCTTTTCAATTTCTTTTAATAAACCACTATGATTATTATCAAAGGCTGTTATTTTATCAGCAACATGCAATAAATCCGCTGTTGCATTTTTCATTGCGTAACCACAACCGACTTCTTGTAGCATCTCTATGTCATTGGAAGTGTCGCCAAAGGCCACAACTTCATTCATCTGACCATTAAAATATGTTTCAATTAGCCGTTGTAAGCCATTTGCCTTATTAACGCCAGCCGGAAGAATATCAATTCCAAATGCGCCGCTATATGTTGCTTGAATATTATTATATTGCGCATTTAGCTGTTCGACAAAAGACTGAATCACGGATTGTGAAAGCCGTTGTTTGAACCAACTGATATTAAGGTTGTAAATGGGCTCATTAATTTCTTGAAGCTTGTTAAAGTAGTCATGATGAGGATAGTAAGGAACGGGGACATTGCGATATTGGTCTGCGATAAATGTTTGCGATTTTCCCGATAAAGAAAGAATATCAGGGATAGGGAGACGTTCATTAATAGTAACTAAAAGTTGCTGTAATGTTGGCAGCGAGTGAGAAATTCCACTAACAGGCTGCCGATCAACGATGATACGGCCACCGTTTTCTGCAACAAAATTTTTCACAAGCGGACATGGCTTAAAAATAGAAGTTAACGCGTCGTAACTATTTCCACTGGCTACAATAAAATGATAGTCACGTTGAAGTAGTTCATCAACATCTCTGTTTAAACGTTCAATATCAAAGTAATCATTATCATCTAAGAGCGTTCCATCAATATCAACTGCAATAAAACGATATTTGTTCATTTCTCTTCCTTTCAAAAAAGGGGTCAATTTTAACAGTGGCAAGACTTATTTAGTATTAGTGACTGATTTTGGTTGTTCTTTTAGTTGTTGTCGTAAAGATGTGTTTTCCTTTTGCAATTTATTAATCTTCTTTTGGTAATTTTCTAGTTCAGCCTTACTAATTTTTGACGCTTTCAATTCTTTTAATTCTTTACTCGTTTTTAGGTGAGTTGAGAATGAAAGAAGATAAATGATAACCGCGCCAATTAGCAGACAAACGAAGATAAGCAACACAAGCGGCATTCTTACGTGTAATCCTAGTAAGTTTACTTCAACTGTTGCTGTATTAAGAAGCGCAAAAATAGCGATAAGAATTAAAAGTATAATCGAAATAATGGTGGTTGATTGTTTTTTCATTACGTCGTTTGTAAAATTAAGTTAGAAAAAATAAAAAGCCATTTGTGATAGACTTTTGAATATCCCTAATCAAAAGA
>NZ_RDBR01000095.1 GCF_009663775.1 Lactobacillus sp. 0.1XD8-4 | reverse complement strand
TGGGACAACTTTTTAAGGCACTAACCCACTAAAACTGTATATTTAAAGGCTACCTATGAAAACTTGACAGATACTAACTTTTCACAAGGATAGACTTTCAGGAAAAGATGTAATAATATAGTAGAGATATTGCGCAAAATTAAATGAAGAAAGGAAAATAAATTAATGTCACCAAAAGAACTTGCTGAAGCAGTTAATAAACGGCGGACATTCGCCATTATCTCTCACCCAGATGCTGGTAAGACAACAATCACTGAACAACTTTTACTTTTTGGTGGAGTTGTTCGTGAAGCGGGGACTGTTAAGGCGCGGAAAACCGGGAATTTCGCTAAATCAGACTGGATGGAGATTGAAAAAAAGCGGGGAATCTCTGTTACATCATCCGTTATGCAGTTTGATTTTCAAGGAAAACGGATTAATATCCTTGATACCCCTGGACACGAGGATTTTTCTGAAGATACGTATCGGACATTAATGGCGGTTGACTCGGCTGTCATGGTAATTGATAGTGCTAAAGGGATTGAGCCACAGACGAAAAAACTTTTCCAAATTTGTAAGATGCGGGGCATTCCAATTTTTACGTTTATGAATAAGTTTGACCGTGATGCGCGTGAACCATTGGATCTTTTAAATGAAGTTGAAGATGTTTTAGGGATTGAGACTTATCCGATGAACTGGCCGATTGGTTCTGGTCACCAATTTAAGGGTGTTTATGATCGGTTTAATCACCGCGTGGCGTTAACTCATCCAACCGATGAAAATAATCCTTACCTTCCATTAGATGAAGATGGTCATGTTGAAGGCGAGAACCCCTTAGCGGGCGATGGTGAATGGGAAGATGCGATGGATGGTTTAGAATTAGTTGAAGTAGCGGGGAACAAACTTGACCGTGAAAAGATTGCGAAGGGTGATCAGACACCGGTATTCTTTGGTTCGGCTTTAACTAATTTTGGGGTTCAGACTTTCCTTGAGACTTACCTTCAATTCGCGCCAGCCCCAAGTGACCATCGGACGGAGGATGGTGATGTTGTCAAACCGCTTGATCCTGAATTTTCAGGCTTTGTATTCAAAATTCAAGCTAACATGAATCCTCGTCACCGCGACCGAATTGCTTTTGTGCGGATTTGTTCTGGCGAATTTGATCGGGGGATGGACGTTACTTTGTCGCGGACGAAAAAGCCAATGCGCTTATCAAATGTGACAGAGTTCATGGCTGATACACGGGAAAATGTTGAGACCGCCGTTGCTGGTGATATTATTGGGTTATATGACACTGGTAATTTCCAAATTGGTGATTCTATTTATAATGGTAAGAAAGATATTCAATTTGAAAAATTACCACAATTTACACCGGAATTATTTGTCCGTGTTTCTGCTAAGAATGTGATGAAGCAAAAGTCCTTCCACAAGGGAATTAACCAACTAGTTCAAGAAGGAGCGGTACAGCTTTATCGAAGTTACTCCACTGGTGATTATATTCTTGGTGCCGTTGGTCAGCTGCAATTTGAAGTTTTTAAATTCCGGATGCAAAATGAATATAATTCAGAAGTAATTATGGAACCAATGGGTAGTAAGACTGCCCGCTGGATTGATCCAGAACAGCTAGATGAAAAGATGTCATCATCACGAAACATCTTAGTGAAGGATATCCACGATCAGCCCCTCTTCTTATTTGAAAATCAATTTGCTGAAAATTGGTTTAAGCAAAAGTATCCTGATGTGAAGTTGACAGCGAAGTTGTAGATTAATGTAAGAATGTTGTTGCATCAATAACAAAAAGTTTCCTAATTACTAGGGAACTTTTTGTTTTCTTAGGATTGAAAACGCTATAATATAAATGATTAATAAGATTGGGAGTGACTAATTATGAAGTTTACTAAAGGTAATATAAAATGGTACTCGGCATTATTTTCATGTAGTGTATTTCTTATTGGTTCGATAAGTATTGTAAATGCTGATGAGTCGTCTAACTCAAATAATCAAATGCAGCAATCGGTTGTATCAGTATCTGCTAAAACTAATAATGGTCAGAATAATAATTTAATAAAGAAGGATGAGGATAATCAGACATCTGATCAGCAGATTAATATACAGGTAACGCCTTCTTCTAATCTTCAGTCAGTAAATTTAGTTCAGAGTCAAGCCGCTACAAATGGAGTAGTTAACGAAAATGGTAATAATTATTATTATCAAAATGGTCAAAGGCAAACTAATTACTTTTTAAACCAAAATAATAAAGTTTACTATTTTGATAATAATGGTGTGATGTACCAAAATAAGTGGTATTACAACTGGGGGAACTCGTATTACTTTGGATCCGATGGAGCGCGTTACACAAACCAGTTTTTAAATCAGAATGGAAAGGTATACTACTTTGGTGA
>NZ_RDBR01000094.1 GCF_009663775.1 Lactobacillus sp. 0.1XD8-4 | reverse complement strand
GTAAATTGGTCTACAAAAAAGATTTCCACGACCAGATGAATTATTCATCCAACCTATGAAAATCTTACACTAACGTTAGTTTTTAGGTGCGATTACAATGCTTCGGTAAGGTTCTCGACCATGCGAATACGTTTTGACACGGTCGTTTCCTTCTAATTCTTGGTGGATCTGTTTTCTTTCACGAGCTGGCATGGGATTTAAAAAAACAGCTTTTCCGCTTGCAATCACCTCAGTCACTGCTTTTTCGGCTAACCGATGTACAGCCGCTTGTCGGCGTGCCCGATAGTTAGATGTATCAAGGAGTACACTTACTTTGGGCGCACCATGGTAGTCCATAAAGGCATTGCTTAATTGCTCCATTGCATTAATTCGCCGCCCGTGTTTCCCGATAACGTGTCCAGATGCTGCGGTTTTGATGTCGATTTTTAGCTCATGAGCTTGAACTTCGCTAATTGCTGGTTTAACATCGATTCCCAACTCTTTGAAGACTGTTGTCAGATACCTTGTTAATTGCTCCCCTGTTTTGCGAACTTTTTTAATGTTAGTTTGGTGCCGTCGCTTGATTTCTGCTGGATCTAATTCATCATCTTTTATTAATTTAGACTTCGACGCGGGAGCGGGTTGCTTATCAGGAGCGACTGCTTGTTTTGCCTTCTCTTGAACTTTATTTTCTTTAATCGTTACTTCAATTTTGGCTACCCGCCGACCAAGACCCAAAAATCCATGGCGTGGTTGCTGGATAACCTTTACTTCGACTTGTTGGTCCGCCGTTGGTTTTAACTGTGCGATTGCTTTTTCTTTTGCTTCTTCAATTGTTGTGCCGACAAAGATCGTCATATCTGCATCCCCCACATAATTTACTCAATACCTTATTCTACACATTGATCCTGTATGCGTCTAATTTACTTCTAGAATAACAAAAGGGCTAATAACAGTTAATTGTTACCGCCCTATTATCTATCTATTTCCGCCGGCTTTGATAAGCCCGACGTTTTGCTTTTTCAATCTTCCGACGTTTAGCCTTTTCAGCTCGTTGTTTTTCTTCTCGTTCACGCCGAATCTTAAACGGATTCTGAATAATCAGCGTTTGTACAACTTGGAAGGCGTTTGTTACCACCCAGTAAAGCGTAATCGCTGACGAGAATCCTAATGCCATAAAGAATACCATGATTGGCATGAACCATGTCATTGTTGTTGTCATCGAATTCTTTTCTGGCATGGATGCCATGGATAGCCATGAACTAATAAACGTAAATAATGCCGCTAAAATTGGCATAATATAGTACGGATCCGGGTGACCTAATTGCAACCACAGGAAGGTACCATTACGTAAAGCCGTTGTCCGCCAAATAGCCTGATAAAGTGCCCACATAACTGGCAATTGAACTATTAACGGAAGCATTGATGCCCACGGATTGACCCCAGCTTCTTTATAGAGCTTTTGGGTCTCCATCTGCATCTTCTGCATTGATTCTCGGTCACGCGAAGAATACTTCTTTTGGATTGCCTTTAATTGCGGGGCAATCTCTTGTGTCTTCAACATTGACTTAGTTTGGTAGAACATCAATGGTAGCAAGATAATCCGGATGATGATCGTAAAAATAATGATCCCCATCCCATAACCACCAAAATGCTTCGATAGCCAAATGATGAATTGTGAACAGTTATAGATAATATAGTGGTCCCAGATACCAGTACTGTGACTAGTAATCGGCTTATTGGAGCAGGCAGCTAAGAATAGTGACAAGCTCATAATTGCTCCTAAGCTTAGGAACTTTTTTGTTTTCTTATTCAAACCCTAATCCTCACTTTTTTCATCTAACAGATGTGCTCTTTTTAAGACATGCACTAGGTTTTTCTTTGTTTCTGCCATTGATAAACCATCTGCCGCTGAACGTGCAATAACCAAGAAATCAACATCGGACCGTAATTGTGGCTTTATTTCTAATAATGTCTGGCGAATTCGGCGCTTTACCCAATTACGATGAACAGCATTTCCAATCTTTTTACCGACCGAAATACCTACCCGAAAATGCTTTTGCCCTGGTTTTTCCATTTGATACACGACAAATTTATGGTTGGCTACGGAATTATGGGTTTCAAAAACCCGTTGAAACTCACTTTCCTTTTTTACGCGATATGATTTTCTCATGTATATAATCCCCAGCCTTAACTTAAGTAGATATAAAAATAGGGCTGGACATACGACAACTTTAACGATTCCAATGGCTCGTCAAGCTGACTGCCCTGCCCCACACAATAAAAAAAGCCACTGTAAAAGTGGCCGTGGTTATGCAGATAATACTTTTCTGCCCTTTTGACGCCGACGTGCTAATACCTTACGGCCGTTACTGGTGCTCATGCGCTTACGGAAGCCATGGACACGTGCACGGTGACGCTTCTTTGGTTGAAACGTGCGCTTCATACAATTGCACCTCCTAATTATTTCAAATGGTTTGGTTTCTAGAGTCTAAAAGACGATCTCTTCAAACATACTTTGGTAGTATACCACACTTAACGAAATTAATAAACGGCGAATTTTTATTTGTATCTGTCAAGTTTTCATAGGTAGCCTTTAAATATACAGTTTTAGTGGGTTAGTGCCTTAAAAAGTTGTCCCA
>NZ_RDBR01000093.1 GCF_009663775.1 Lactobacillus sp. 0.1XD8-4 | reverse complement strand
GTGGTAACACCATTAAAGACCTTGATGGGTTTTTCTGTCCACTTAAATGTTCAACTTAAATTTTACAATCTGCCGTTTCCAAAAATAAAATCTTCAAAATAAAAACAAACCACTAAGCTATGAATCAGCCTAGTGGTTTGTTTTTTGTTAGAAAATTGTATTAATAATAACGACGCTTATTAGCACCTGCAAGACCGAACATTCCAAGTAAAGTTGCGATTCCAAGGCCTAAAGCAGCTTTGTTAGATGCATTACCAGTTTGTGGTAATTGAACCGGTTGAGTTTCAGGTTGCTTTGGATCTTCAGGGGTTTCTGGAGTTAAAGGAACTTCTGGAGTGTTAGGAGTCTCTGGCGTTTGAGGTGTTCCAGGATTTTCAGGAGTCTTTGGTGTTTTTGGAGTATTAGGAGTCTCTGGCGTTTCTGGAGTTGTTGGTGTAGTTGGATTTTCAGGTTCCTTAGGGTCATGTTGTTTTAAACCATAACCAATTAAATCCCAATCTACAGGTTTATCGTGTTCTCCTGGTAAAGCTGCAGAGTCTAAATCACCTAGCATACTAAGGTTTTCACTTGAATCGTCCCAAATCCAATCACCCTGGTTAGTCATCTTAGCTAAAACAGTAGTAGTATTATCTGGGTTAATTTGAAGCAGAAAACTAGGTGCCCACGTAGAATCCATACCTTTACCAGCTACTTCGTTACGATTAGTAATATAGGAGGTAACAAGGAGTTGATTATCCTTACCAGCTACGGGCACAGCATAGTATGAGTATGTTGCTGTTCGCCAGTTTGCAGGAACGGAAGCAGTTAATACTACACCAGATTCATTTAGTGGTTTATAGGTTCCAGTAAGGCTATCTGCTACATAACCAATCATTGCAACATTATCGCCAACTGCATAGTTAGCTTTCATCCATGCATCATCATTACTTCCGCGATTTAGACGGGTTGCCGCAAATAAGTAATATTTATCACCAAGTTTCACAACATTAGGACGTTCAATTTCGTCACTAACCATTGGTGCAGAGAGTAGTGGCGAATAAACTTGAGCAACTTGGGGATTCTTTTCATCATTATTAAGCTTGAGAATACCAATAGCAGCATTAGCCCAAGTAGCACGACTCTTAATATCAGAATTTGAAAGAATCTGGAATAAGCTATGGATATTAAAGGCATCATTTCCTCCATAGTTTACCCAATTATAAATTTGATCATCACCTTGATAGTTTTCAAGACCAGTACTTGCTTCAAAGACTAAATAACGATCGCCGTTTTCGTCTTCAATTACGTGAGCATCACGCATTGCAATATTGTCGGCACCTTTATTAGTTGCACGCCATTGCTCGTAAGTTTGGTAATAGTAGCCATCACCTTCAAAGACAACATGATCATTTGCCACTTGTGCAATTGATACGTTACCGTCATTGTTGTTTAGGTAGAGCGTAGCACTTGCAATTTTTTGATGGTTCGTATTGTTATCTGATGTATCAACTTTTGTATAGAATAATTGAATCGAATTATCACTATTTAGTACCGCAGAGCCAGACCATTCTTGGGATAGAGCAGTTGCATTATAGCCAAAGATAGCCCCAGCATTTTTCCAGTGGCTTAATTCATTATCCCCGTACTTATTGTACAGAAGGTAAATATGGTTATCATTTTGGTTAGGAACACCCATCATTGCGATTACTAATTGGTAGCCATTCCAATTAGCGACCTGACCAGTTCGTACATCTTGGACTGGCCACGAATCCCATACGTCCAATGGTTGAACAATATTTGTTTGTGCATCTTTAGTAGTAGCTGCTGGCATATTTTTAATTTCGCTAGCCTTAAAGAATGGTACTGCATAACGACCATCTTGCTTAATTAATGTATCAGCGATCTTTTGAAAATCGTTATAAGTCATCTGAGTACCAGATTTAGCAACCTTAGAAAAGTTGAGTTTGTTTAATGCTTTGATTTGGTCAGCGGTTAAACTAGCAGGATCAATTCCGGCATTTTTAACAACTTTTTCAGCTTCTTTATTTAACTTAGCAGTGTCTTTCTTTTCTGTAGTTTTTTCGCTACTTAAATCAGCACTCTCGTTATCTCTGGCAGCATTGTCATTATTATCATGAACAGCTGGTGTAGCAGTCTTTAGATCAGTATTCTTAGAAGTAACATCCGTATTTGCCGTTGTACTATTATCATCTGCTGCTGATGACTTATCACTTGAAGCAGCTGCTGAAACAGCAGCAGATTGACTAGCATTGTCTTTAGCTACAGATGAAGCACTATTTACACTTACAGAATTATTAGTAACTGCACTGCTAGCAGAAGCAACTCCACTATTACCCAGCACAACACTTTGACCCGCGTTATTATCTTCAGTTGAAGTTTGAAGAGTTACTGGCGTATTACTTTCCTTTGCTTCCGTAGTATTTGCTGATGCACTAACCGTTGATACACTTAAAGCTAATGCAACAGTAGATAATGTGACAACGGTCCAGTTCTTACCGCTTTTGTACATCTTTTTATGTTCTTTGCGTTCTAGCATGATAACCAATCCCCGTTTCTTTTTTTATAGCTTTCTTGTCAAACGTTTAACATTTTACTATACGTATTTTATTACCTGAAATGTCAATTTAAATTAGAAAAAAGGTGAAAGTTGTTCTTCTGTGACATGACTTAAGAATACTTCTAAT
>NZ_RDBR01000092.1 GCF_009663775.1 Lactobacillus sp. 0.1XD8-4 | reverse complement strand
CTGGAAAATCAAAAATTATGGTTCGGATTTTAATATTCAGAGGAAGGAATTTAATAGTTAATTCCCAGCCTCTTTTGATATTCGAGGCTAATCGCCTCGCTAAAACCTTTGAAATTAATTCAAAGGAGTTATTCATATGATTTTATCACAAAAACAAATTGTCCCGATTCTTGATGAACTATTACAAACGGCATGGCAAGAGCACCAAAAGCAGCTACCACTAGAACATGGTCACATTAAGCCAGCTCAACTAGCACAATTTGAACACAATTGCCACGACCTTGCTACTATCGTCAACAACCTGCAATTACTCCTGAGCTTACCAGCTGACACAACTTATTACATTAAATGGCAGGTGACAATTCTTGAAGAACAATTACCAGAGGTAGACCTCCATATCCGCCCTATCACGCCCGCTTCACATCATCCTCTCACAATTTCACCACACCTGCTAGCTCTTTTCACCGACTATTTCATTAAGGTTGGCCGCATCCCTAACCCGTGGCTCATCAGTTAACTAAAAAAGCTCCTCAATTTGAGGGGCTTTTTTATCCTATTCAAGATCCTTCAATTCAACAGAATCTCTCGTATGCAGCATTATTAGATAATAGAACAACCCAATTACAAACCATGTACATCCAATTACCTTAGCAAGTATGTCCATATTTAGCAAAACATAGGCAATAATCACAAAACCAATCAATGGCGATACAAGATGTTTTAGATAATCCTTAGAATGCTGGCGTCGAAGATAATAATTGATTACAGAAACATGAATTACACAGAATGATACCAAGGCGCCAAAGTTAACTAATGCAGATAAGACGTTTGCTTGATTAACAAAGATTGCCCCAACGATTAATGAAACAACACAAACTAAAATATTAGCAGCATATGGGGTCTTATATTTAGGGTGTACCTTTGCTAAAACAGTTGGCAGGTTATGGTCGCGAGCCATTCCAAATAAGATCCGTGAAATTGCTGCTTGAGCAACCATGGAATTAGCAATCCCCCATGAAAAGATTGTCGCTAAAATCGTCATGATTTCGAGCGGACGACCACCAACCGAAAAAGCAATTTCATAAAATGCCGTATCCGCACTCTTAAATGATGTGTAATCCGGGTGCAGCAAGGCCGCAATATAAGTTTGCGCGATAAATAACAGTCCGACTACGAATAATGCTAACATGATACCGCGGCCTACAGTTTTATTACCACCCTTTGTCTCTTCAGCTAGGGTACTAATTGCGTCAAATCCCAAAAAGTTCAACACACAGATTGAAACAGCCGTAAAGACAAAATTAAGGTTAAAATCTTGGGCAATGTAGAAAGGCTTAGCAGTAAAGCCATCACCGACACCATGCATCACGCCATAAGTTCCGCAAACTAAAAAGATTAACAACACAGCCAGTTCAAGGCCTAGAAAAATAAAGTTAGCCCTATTAGTAAATTCAATTCCCCGGATATTGATGACAGTATTAATAACAATAAACGCAATTACCCAGACATATGGCGGAACCCCTGGTACCAATGTCCGCAACGAATTAGCCGCAATTACATAAAGCAGCGCTGGCGCAAATACATAATCAAGCAAAATCATCCACCCAGCTAAAAAACCAACATGTTTATTAATTCCACGTTGGGCATATGCGTAAACCGATCCTGCTACTGGAAACGCCTGTGACATTTGCCCATAACTCAAAGCAGTAAAAAACATCGCAACTACCCCAATCAAGTAGGCAAGTGCAACCATCCCCTTAGCAGGCGTAACTACTGAGGCATAAATTCCAAACGGTGCAATCGGGGTCATAAATACCAGCCCATAAACAACTAAGTCCTTGAGAGTCAGTCGGCGGTCGAGTTGTTGCTGGTAGCCCATCTTTTCTAGCATATTATCAGACTGTTGCACATTCACTCACCAAACTTTCCTTGAAAAACATCTGTGAAATAGCGACGCAAATTAGTGAAAAATACTTCTGGATTATCAACCATGTGATTATGACCACCATTCGGCGTAACAACCAACCGTGCATTAGGAATTGATTTTTGCATCCTTTGCGCTGTCGTAAGCGGCATCGTTTCGTGAGCCCCAAAGGTCAATAACGTCGGCACCTTGATATTATGAATATCATTGCTTCGATCCCATCCATCCAAGTCACCGTTGATAATAAATTCATTGTCACCTTGGAAGGTGTTATAAACAGGCTTAGATTGAATATCAATTTGGTGACTCATCTTGGACGGTTGCTTGCGGTTCACATACTCTTTATACATATGGTCAATATATTTACGGTACGCCGAATCTTGATAATCGCCGCGCCGTTCTGTTTCACTCATATACGCAACTTGATAAGGGGCAAATTCATCATTAAGAATTTCTTTTAAGTGCGTTACATAGTCAGCCACATTATCAATCATACTGATAATGATTAAGCCCTTTAAGTGTTCGGGATAGCGGAGCGCATACTCCATTGATAGAAGGCCACCCCATGAATGCCCAGCTAAATAGAATTTTTCTAGACCCAGCTTTTGGCGGACTTCCTCAATTTCACTAATGTAATACTCCATATCCAAATATTGTTTGCGGATCTGCGGGTCGCTCCAGTCCGGCGTATCCGAATACCAAGAGCCAAGCTGGTCGTAGGTATGAACGGTAACCCCAAGTGGTTTTAGCTCTAATCCAAATCTTTCGTAAACTTCATGTGTATCTCCGGGACCACCATGCAAGCATAGCAAGTCTTCTGAACCCGCCGTATTTTCTGAATGTGTCCACAGGTGATACCCATTATTTAACGTCATAATATGTGTGCCATCCCACATAAATCTCTCCCTCTTTCTTTTATTAAATTCAGATTAAAGACATTATAGCAAGATTAAAATTAAAAACAACAGCTGATTTTTTGTTAGTGTCAATTTAAGGAATCAAAAAATAGTTGCGCTTACATGATAGTCGTGGGATTAACAACGGTAATTTTTATTTAACGTCGTTTGTAAAATTAAGTTAGAAAAAATAAAAAGCCATTTGTGATAGACTTTTGAATATCCCTAATCAAAAG
>NZ_RDBR01000091.1 GCF_009663775.1 Lactobacillus sp. 0.1XD8-4 | reverse complement strand
GTGGTAACACCATTAAAGACCTTGATGGGTTTTTCTGTCCACTTAAATGTTCAACTTAAATTTTACAATCTGCCAAAAGCATTGATGTAGAAACAAAATACCTACGTAAATAACAGGGAACCAGTAGTATTGAGAACTGGTAGTAGGCATGATTCACCTCTACTAGCTGAATAGGTGAAAACATAGTAGCTTATTTCGGTTGACCCGTTATCGTCAGAAGTTATTTCAAACTTCATGAGGCAGTGACTGTGAGGTTATTGTAAATAGAGGTGGAACAGTGATTAATATCGCCCTCTAAGGTTTAATAAGTCTTAGAGGGCTTTGTTTTTATGCATAACGAAAGGGGAATATGAAATGGAATATCAAAAGCCAAAGGGAACAGCAGATATATTACCGGGAACCACGAGTCTCTGGCAAAAAGTAGAGCAAAATGCACGGGAAGTTTTTAACCAGTATGGTTATCGTGGAATTCGGACGCCCATGTTTGAAGATTATAATGTTTTTTCACGGAATGTTGGGGATACCTCTGATATTGTAGAAAAGGAAATGTATGATTTCCATGATAAGGGTGACCGTCATATTGCGCTTCGTCCAGAAGGTACAGCTGGTGTTGTTCGTGCTTACGTTGAAAATAAGCTTTATGGACCAGAATATCCCAAGCCGTATAAAGTTTATTATATGGGACCGATGTTTCGCTATGAGCGGCCACAGTCAGGACGTCAACGTGAATTTCATCAAATTGGGGTTGAAGCGTTAAATAATGAATCACCACAAATTGATGTCGAAGTTATTTCAATGGCAATGGCCCTTTTTAAGAAATTCGGTGTGCCAAATGTCAAACTAGTAATTAATACGCTTGGTGATAAAAAAGTTCGCGAAGACTACCGCGAAGCATTAATTAATTACTTAAAACCACATTATGATGAATTAAGCAAGGACTCTCAAGAACGTTTATATAAAAATCCATTGCGGGTGCTAGATAGCAAGGATGCTGGCGATAAGAAAATTGTCGCAGAAGCACCATCAATCTTAGAATATCTTGATGATGAATCCCAAGCTTATTTTGATGAAGTTCAATCCTTATTAAAAAAACTAGGGATTGATTTTGAAATTGATACCAATATGGTGCGGGGATTAGACTATTATAACCATACAATCTTTGAAATTATGTCTGATTCTTCAGTCTTCGGCGGCGGATTTACCACTGTTTGTGCTGGTGGACGGTACAATGGACTAATTAATCAATTAGGAGGTCCTGAAGAAGGTGGTATTGGCTTCGGGATGGGTGTTGAACGTTTGATGCTCCTTCTCCAAGAGGAAAACCCTGAATTTGCACCGCAAGATCAGTTAGATGTTTTCTTTGCCAGTGCCGATGCTCAAGGGGATGAATTAGCGTTTGAAGTTTTGAGTAAGGTACGTCAACATGGAATCATTGCTGATAAGGACTACAGTGGTGTGAAAGTCGGTAAGCAAATCAAAGAAGCTTTCCGACGTAACGCAAAGTATTTTGCTGTTTTTGGTTCTCGTGAAGTAGAAGAAGGAGAATTTCAATTAAAGAATGCAGCAACAAAAGATGCAGTTGATGTAAAAGTAGCTGACTTTATTGCTAATCCAGCACAATATTTGAAGTAAACAGAAAAAGAGGCAAGCGAAATTGATAAATCTCGCAACCTCTTTTTTAGTTTACAGATTAAGATGTGATTTTGATTTAGCGACAAATACTTTTGAGTGCATTATAGTTAATATTTCTATTCTTATAATCATCTAACAATGTGTTAATAAGGCGATCGAGTTCACGCTGTTCCTTTTCACTTAGGGTATGGTAGGCTGCTTCAGCAATTTTATCACGACGAATCAGTAGCTTATGGGCGGCTTGAATCCCTTCATCAGTTAGCCGAATTTTGAATTCTTCATTGTTAATAATGCTAGTAGTAGCAAGGTTATTAGCTACTAATGCCTTAGTTGCATCCTCAAGTTCACTTGGTCGATAATCAAAGTCATAAATTAATTGGCGACTTAATAGGCCGTCTTTGTGTTGCCGTAAAATCCGAAGAAGACGATGGAAATTATGACGATCAGGATAGCCAGGTAGGCAGTATTCACCGCGTCGTTCTTCTTCAATATGAACATGACATTTTAAGAGTGATTGATATTCTTCAAATTCTTTAATATCTAAAAATAACTTAGTTGTTAATTCTGACATACGATTTACCTCCAAATCAATTCGCTAAAAACTTCCATCACTTATTATAATAATATTAATATTGATGTATTAATAGGAAAATGCCTTGGAAGTGATTAAACTTAATTAATTGCGTATGTCCCCATATCATTTGCTACGATAACACGCCCAGCATAGGTCGCCCCATCATTTTGAGTTAAACCGACCTTATTATATGCAAATGTCACGGTAGCATTAGCTTTAACTGCTACTCCCATTACTTGTCCAGTATCAGTATTAATCCCTGATGGCATATCAACAGCGATGATAATAGCATTTGTATTATTAATGGCAGTGATAGCGTCAGCATAACGTCCCTTAACAGGTCGGTCAATTCCAATACCAAACATAGCATCAACAATTAGGGTGGCATCATTGAGCGAAGTGAGTTCAGTAGTTTGTGGAATCTTATAATATCGGCAAATTTTATCTTGCGTTTGGTGCTCAGCAGAAGCATGAGCAGGATTACCAACATTTAAGATTGTAACTTGAACTCCTGCAATATGAAGCAAGCGGGCAACGGCTAAACCATCCCCACCGTTATTGCCACTACCAGCAACGACAACAACCTTTTTAAGGTTTAAAGGAAATGCATGCAGGATTTCGTCACGAACAGCAAGGGAAGCCCTTTCCATTAAAACTAACGAAGGGATACCAATTGTATTGATTGTATATGAATCATAATGACGCATTTCTTCTGCAGTAACAAGTTTATCTATCATAATCCAAACCTCCTAAAAATACATTCTAAGGGTACCACTATTAGCAAACAGACGCTAAGAAAGTTATTCGGTTATAGTGGTTGGGATTAAATATAACTTTAACTAAATTCTAATTAAAAAATCGTTTGCTTATTCGTATATAGTTATAGAGGTATCTTTAATGGCTCTTCGTCAAGAAGTACTGATAGGAAAAATTGAATAAGATTGATCAAGCAGCTCGCACCTGGACCGTGTGAG
>NZ_RDBR01000008.1 GCF_009663775.1 Lactobacillus sp. 0.1XD8-4 | reverse complement strand
ACACTATCACTACAATACAGTGATGGTACCTAAGACTACAATTGGTGATCAACCAGTCAATTACCAACTTCATGACTTAAATGTTAAGACTACGCCTGAAAAGAACTGGGTTAATGGTATTCAAAGCGTTAACAACAAGGTAGGAATCAATGACGATGTGGTAACTACCAAAGTTGATATGAATTATCTTGGTTCAAATCAGATTGAAGGTGGTTTGCATAGTCTTAAGGTTACTGACGATTATTCCAAATTTGCTAATAATGTTGACTATGCTGGAGCACAAGTTTACGAGAATGAAGAACTTGCGACAGGTAATTATGATATTACTAATAATGGCCAACAGGTTACGGCTACACGAAAGAACCCTGAATCTGCCAATGGTGGTAAAGTTTCCTTAGTAATTGACTTTAAGATTAAGCCAAATGTTAAAACTGGAACTGTCTTTGAAAATTCAGGATCCGGAACCATCAATGATCAAACTGTCCCAACGAATGACGCACAAATTAAAACTTATGAACAAGAAACAGTAAAGCACTGGATGGAAGGCAAGAATATTGTCGATGATAAAACTGAAATCAACGGTGATATTGTTACTACTCAAGTTCATATGACTTTACCAGACCAAAGTACTTTAATTGCGCCATTAAGTTATGTGTCAATTGATGATAACTATACTGATTTTGCTGATAAGACAAATCTTCTTTCTTATCAATTATGGGAAAATGGTGCTAATGTAACTGACCAATACAATATTACTAACGAAAATGGTCATTTAACGGCCGTTCGTAAGAATGCTTCAGCGGCTCCAGCAGGAGAAGTTGTTTTAATCGGAACATTCAAGATTAATGATAATGTTCTTAATGGTACTAAGTTAGTAAATCGGGGATCTGGCCGGCTAAACAATCATACAGTTGAGACTAATACGCCAGCAATTGTTACCTTTACGCAAAGCGTTGATAAGCATTGGGTAGAAGGTTCAAATACCGTTGATACTAAGACCTATATTGCAGATGATGTAGCAACTACAAACATTACAACCACTTTACCTGATCCTAATAGTTTAGCTAAACCATTAACATACCTGTCAATCGATGATGATTACACTAACTTTATGGATAAAGCTAAATTACAAAGTTACCAAGTATGGGAAAGCAACAGCAATGTTACTAGTGAATACACGGTAACAGATAACAATGGACACTTAACGGCACGGCGAAACGATCCAAGCAAAGCGCCAGGAGGTACTTTACGCCTAGTAGCAGTTTGGAAAATTAATGATAATGTTCCTTCTGGTACTAAACTAGTAAATACGGGTTCTAGTCGAATTAACAACCATACAGTAGAAGCCGGCAAACCTTATGTAGTAGTTTACACACAAACTACGGACAAACACTGGGTTGATGGTAACCAGGTTGTTGATGATAAAACTTACGTTGATGGTGACAATGTTAATGGTCAAGTTACTATGTCCTTGCCAAATCCAAGCGATTTAGCCAAACCATTATCTAATGTAATTATTCGTGATGATTACACTAAGTTTGCTAACGATGTTGACTACAAGTCAGCAACAGTAACTGAAAATGATAAGGATGCAACTGATCAATATAACATTGTTAACGAGAATGGGGTAGTTACAGCAACCCGCAAGAACCCTGGTGCAGCACCTGCTGGTAAGGTTCAATTAAATGTTATCTGGACCACTCATACTGGTTTACCTAGTGGAACGAAGTTAGTCAACAGTGGTTCAGGAACGATTAACGGTAAAACTGTAAATACACCGGACCGAACAATCTATACTTTCCATAATGATAGTGATAAGCACTGGGTTGAAGGAAACCGCAAGGTTGATGGCTTAACTCAGATTAATGATGATTTGATTCATGCTGAAATCTCTACCGCTTTACCAGATCCAAGCCAATTAGCTAAGAAACTTGGCGAAATTCAATTAGTTGATGATTGGTCTGACTTCAAAGACAAGGCTAAGGTTACTAGTTATCGTGTAACTGAAAATGATAAGGATGCAACTGATCAATATAACGTAGTAGTTGATAATAACGGTTTTGTTACTGCTACTCGCAAAGATGCCAGCTCAGCACCAGGTGGCGTTGCTAAATTGTTGGTTGACTGGAAGATCAATCATGATGTTGCCAGCGGTACTAAACTGCGTAATACTGGTTACACTTTAATCAATAAGAGCCGTGTAGAGGTTCCTAGTGTTGATACTGTTACCTTTACCCCAAAGACAGATAAGCACTGGGTTGAGGGTAATCAAGACGTTGATGATAAGACTTACGTTGCCGGTGATGAAGTGCATGGGAATGTCTCAATGACACTGCCAGAACCAGAGCAGTTAGCTAAACCACTTTCTAAGGTTATCGTTATTGATGATTATCGTAACTTTATGGATAAGGTTACCTATGAGGGTGCTAATGTCTACGAAGACGATAAAGACGTAACCTCACTCTATGATGTTAAGAATGAAAATGGAATTGTTACTGCTACTCGCAAAGATGCTAGCTCAGCACCGGGTGGGGTAGTTTATCTGAAAGCTAACTGGAAACTTAATACTGCTATCCCTAACGGTACGGTCTTGACTAACCGTGGTTCAGGACAGATTAATGATGATCTAGTTCCAACACCCGATCGTAACATTTATGTCTTTACACAAACAGCAGAAAAGCACTGGAAAGCTGGAGATCAAGATGTTGACAGTAAGACTGTTATTAATGACGATGTAATTCATTCAGAAATTTCGATGTCCTTACCAGAGCCACAGAACTTAGCAAAATCATTAGAAGATGTAGAAATTGAAGATGATTACAGTGACTTCAAGGATAAAGTTGGACTACCAACAGTTAAACTTTATGAAAATGGTCAAGATGCTAGTGCCGAATATAATGTAACCTTAAAGGATGGCGTGATTACTGCTGTTCGTAAGGATCCGTCTAAGGCGCCTGCTGGTACCTTAACCATGAACGTTACTTGGAAAGTTAATCACGATGTGGCTTCGGGAACTAAATTCACTAACAAAGGTACCGGAATTATTAACCGCAGCCGCGTTAAGACTAATACACCAGATGTAGTTACCTTTACTCCAGAAACCGATAAACATTGGACCAATGATAATGATCAATCTGTTGATAATATGGTCTTCATCGCTGGTGATAATGTAAGCAGCAAGGTTTCAATGTCGTTGCCAGAGCCACAGAACTTGGCTGAAAAGCTCAAGAAAGTTCAAGTAATTGATAACTTTGCGGACTTTGCAGATAAGGTTGATCTTAAGGGTTATTCCATTACCGAAAATGGAAAAGATGCAAACGATCTTTATAACTTTGAAGTGACTAAAGATCATCAAATCATTGCAACGCGGAAAGATCCTGCAACGACGCCAGGCGGAATCGTAATTCTACGGGCACAATGGACTTTGCATAAAGATGTTCCGACAGGTACTATCTTAACTAACCGTGGTTCAGGTCAAATTAATGATGACCTGGTTCCAACCCCTGATCGTCAAATTAAGACTTATACTCAAGATACGGATAAGCATTGGGTTAATAATGGTGGCCAAGTTGTTGATGGTAAATTAGCAATTAATGATGGAGTAGTTACTGCTCGTGTTGATATGACGCTTCCAAAATCTTCAACATTAGGTAGTGAAATTCATAAAGTTCAATTAACTGATGACTTTTCTAAGTTTGCTAAAGATGTTGAAGTGCAAGGAGTTCACGTCTTTGAAGGCGATAAAGATGTAACGGATGAGTACGATATTTTCGTTGATCCAAATGGTAAGGTAGTCGCAACTCGTAAGGACCCATCTAAGGTTAATAATCACCAAGGTGAATTGCCAGTTGCTATGCAAGCAGTAATGAATGCTAAGGATTCCTTAGATACTAATAATTTAGTCACTAAAGCAACTGGTAACTTAAACAATAACCTTTTTGCCGCAAGAGCTGGATTATTCAATGCTTCCTTTATTCAAACTCATGTATCTTCGGCTAATGGCAAGATCAATTCACAAGTTGATATGCAGCTTCCAGAAACTAACGAAGGGGTAAATAAGGTAGCAGTAACCGACGATTATACTAACTTCAGTAAATATGCTCAACCAAGAGCTGTTCATGTTTATGAAGATGGTAAGGAAGCCACTGCTAATTACACTGTTTCAGATGATGGTGCTGGTCATGTAACAGCAACTCGGAATGATACTGAAAATCTTAATGGTGGCCAAGTTTCAATGAAGGTTGACTACAAGATTAAGGGTGATATTCCTAATGGTACTGTTCTTGAAAACCATGGTTCTGGAACAATTAACGACGAGACGATTCCAACTAATACACCATCAATTACTACCTATACCCAAGAAGCTGAAAAACATTGGGTAGAAGATGATCAAATTGTTGATGGCCAGGTAGTTATTGATGGATCCGTAGCACATGCTAAGGTCACTACTACCTTACCGGACCCATCACAATTAACTGATCCACTTACTAATATGTCAATTAAAGATGATTATTCGAAATTCGCTAAGGATGTTGATCTTACTGATGTTCAAGTCCTTGAGAATGGAAAGTTAGCAACTAGTGAGTATAACCTTGAAAAGGGTGACGGTTTTGTTGTCGCAACGCGGAAAGACCCTGCTAAGACACCAGGCGGTAATGCACAATTGCTATTAACATTTAATATTCACAAGGATGTTCCTTCAGGCACTAAACTTGAGAATGCTGGATCATCAACAATCAATAATCATACGGTTAAGACTAATACTCCTTGGATTGAGACCTTCTTACCAAAGGCAACGAAGGATGTAGTAATTAGTGTTGATAATCAGAAGAGTCTCAATGGCCAAAAGATTGAGTTAGGTCAATATTTTGATTACAAATTGATGGGGTCACAATTGCCGGCTAGTGTAACAGCACTTAATGAATATGGTTTTCACGATGATTATGATGAAACGCATGATCAATATAATGCGGGTTATACTGTCCTCTTAAATGATGACATTACGTTAAAAGATGGAACTGTGCTTAAGAAGAATACTGATGTTACAAAATACACAACACAAGTTGTTGATACAGAAAATGGTAAAGTGGACATTGAATTTGATAAAAACTTCTTGACAAACGTTGATCTTTCTAAGTCATCGTTTGGAGCAACAGCTTATCTTAGGATGAAGCGAGTAAAGAGTGGCACAGTACAAAACAAGTACACAAACTCAATTAATAACATTGACTTTAGTTCTAATACCGTTACAACAACTACGGAAGAACCTAAGAAGCCAGAAACACCACCTACTACACCTAAGACGCCGGAAACTCCAGTTACGCCAACTGAAACACCAAAGACAACCCCAACCCCAACTCCTGCTCCACAAGTAACGCCAGTGCAAGAACCGGTTATGGCTGCAGTAGCAACTCCTGCTCAAGTTGCCACTCCAGTACCACAACAACCAAGTTCTGCTGCTCCTCAAGAAGCGTTGCCACAAACTGGTAATGCAAATGAAAGTGGATTAGTTGCAGCTGGATTAGCTGGATTCCTAGTGAGTCTAGGCGCATTTAGTCTTAAGAAAAAGCGAAATTAAATAGTTTGTTTTACACATAAAAATCTCATATCTCCTTTAAAGTAAAAAGGCTCAGCAGTTTGCTGGGTCTTTTTGCGTTGAAGGATAATTGGTAGTATGGCGAAACTTTTCTTTTCCATATTTAATGTGATAGTAGATTACGATAAAGCATTAAATAATTAACTGAGAGGGATAAAACCGGATAGGAGAAGTTTAAAATGAATAATAAATTTAAGGATCACTTATGTACAGATAAGTATCAGCAATTAAAATCAAAGACTGATACAGGACAGCAATTTGCTGATATGGATTTTGACTCAATGCTGCAACAGTTGGCTAATAAGATAGTCAATGATTCGCGCTTGCTGTCAATTATCGAATCATCGTTAACTGATTTAGTATTTCAACAAGAAGTTATCGGCATTAAGCATTATTCAATCAAACTGACGCCTGAATATTTGCTGTGTAAGCTTAGTGGTGATGGCTATTTTATACCTGATATTGCTTTTGGTTTTACTGAATATCAAAGTGATTTCATAAATTTATTAAAATCTAATTTCCCTGAACTAGGACACCTACCTAATGCTGCATTTGGTGAGTTGTTACCTCAGTTTCACGACTTGCTGATGAAAAGATTAGCTAAAAAAATTAGTGGTGCTGGCTATCGAGCTAAATACCATTGGTTTCTTGATTATATTAAAGTTAAATAATATATAGGTTTGAAGTAATTAAGGTACTAATTGTAGTGTTAAATGCGTGATATTGGTGAGGCTGTTGATATTTTCTGAATTAGCTAGGAGAAATTTAAAATGAGTAATGAAATAATGGATGTTGAAAGTCCCTGCATAGATGACTTGATAAAAGTGATTGCTAAAACAACCCAGTTTGAAATGATTAATGTAACAAGTGATGGTAAAAATGTTTCTATTTGGCGCAGTAATACTGCAGGCGTTACAGACGAAAAGGCAATTATACAAGTAACCCCTTCAAAAAGTATTGTTAATAAGAAATATATTTCAACAAGACTAGTGAACGAAGTAGCACGGTTACAAGGTAACAAGGAATTTTGGCGTAATGAAGTTTATGTTACAGCGATGCCCAATAATGGCTACATTGTGGTAATGGGATTACATCGCCGAATATACCTAAACGATTATAGACTTCAGAAATCCTCTTTATAAAGAATCCGCGGCTTGTTTGAAAAAATAAATAATGTTTTATTTTCGTTGGCTTAAATAAAATCGAAGTAACTTTTGATACAGTTAATGGATCTCAGTTAATAGTCTATATGCAACTAAGAAAGGAGAGAAGGCTGCTGAAAAGAGAAGAACAAGCTTAAATGTTCTTGCTTTAGCTATAAGCATTTCACGGCAAGAAATATTATATTGGTGAAAATAAGTCTTCTAAATAAAGGTATTGGATGGGATAAAAATGGATAAAAGAGAATCTAGTCTAAAGCTTTATCGAATCTCAGATAATAAGTTATATTACTTAGTAACTGCCTATTCTCAAACGGATGCACTAGACTATCTCCTTGAAGAATTAGAACTTGAGACAAGGACTAAAAGCAACTATTCGATTAAAGAAATTGATATTTCAACGCCAGGTCTTGTTTATAACGAAACAACGATTATGTCGATTACCCAACAAAAGGAATACAGCGCTAGTGAAGTAGCAAAAATGATTGGTACTACTCCTAATATGATTGGAAGAATTGCCAATAAGCTAGGGATAAAATCTAAAACATCATGTAATCAATATGGTCGGTGGGTTTCTAGTAAATCGCGTTATTCAAGTAAAGAAATAACTCAGTGGATGTATTATCAAACAGCAATTGACTTAATTAGGAATACATTTAGCAAAAAGAATAAGAACATTAGTTATCAGGAATCACTTTTTGGAGAAGATTATGAAAAACACAATTGATCAATTATCATTAACCCAATTAAAATTCAGTCAAGCCGGAATGAACAGGGACACTGCTACTTGGTTAGCTTTAGAAGCCAAATTACCATTAGAACAACAATGTGCTTGCATAAAAGCCTTAGCGTTAGAGCCTAATCCAAATGAGAAGGTCAAAAGATTAATTATTGCTAGAGGATTTCAACAACGGCAAAGGCAACGAATTCTTAACAGGTAATGAGAACAACTAATTAAAAACAACGGTGATTATCATCGTTGTTTTTAAATATGAGTCCAGTAGCTCAAATGAAGTTTGTTTTACGGATAAGTATTACAAAACTGGGAAGGTGAAGTTTGATGAAAATAACGGTTAAATCTTATATTAAAGATCATCGTCATAATCGACGTTTAAAAAAAGCTTCTGCTCATGATAAGCGTGAGCTACTTAAGTCGATTACTTTGGCTAATAGCCATACTCGAGTGCATTCTTATGGTGATTATAATTTGGTTGTTGATCGTAAATATAAGGTATTGGAATTGGATGACGGTGTGGGAGACCGGATTATTGATAATATTCCATATATTGAACTTGAGCGGTTTATTGGCAAATGGAATGATGAACAAGAGATGATTGGTGAATTAAAGACGTTAGTAGATAAATATTGGGAGGTTCCAGAATATTAATGGCGTATGACTATAAAAACACTACTGTTAGCGTTAGCGTGCAGGTTTCTTCGGAATATGTAAAACAGGCTAAGACACATCTAAGTAAGTCCGGTTTATCGTTGTCTGAGTTGATCCGGATGGTAATTTGTTGATGACGAATACAGCAAGTATTGGCAAATTAGCTGAAGTATTTTTAGGTGCTCATGGAAGTAAGGATGAAGTATTAAGTTACTGTGAATTTGTACATAATTTTCTTAATTTAATTTTCAGACAATAAAAAAAGAGCGCCTATTAGGACGCCCTCTCAACCGACTACTTGTGAGCTAGGAAGCACTCACAGCACACGGTCTAATAATTATCATGACTATTCAAATAGCTTTTTCAGTGGTGGTATTTGGTTACTGTCGCTTTTTTATTTTCCTGAAAGATAGATAAAGAATAAAACTATAATAGCGATTAATGGTGCGAAGGCTAGTAGAAAGAAAAATTTACTAATCTTCCAGAAAATCCAAAGAATAAAAGTAAAGCCAGTAAAAAAGAATACGTTGGAGTTGAAATTTTGGAATAAATAATCCCATCCAAATGTGGCGAAAGGGTAAAAAAGGGCTAGAACACATAGGATTAAACAAAAGATACCATCTTTTTTATCAGTAAAGTTATAAAGAATAAAGATAACAAAATAAACTGATAGATAGTGAGAAAAAATATAACCTTTATCTATTCTGCCAATAGTTCTGTTATATAAATTTAACATTGATGTAACCGCCCTTCTATTTATTTGTTGCCTCTATTTTACACTTTATTTACATTTATGTAAATACAAAGTTTACACCAGTTAAAGCGTGGCGAAAGATACTAAAAAGCTCATTCCAATTTACTTTTGAAGAAAAAGTTAAGGAGTGATAACCATGATTCGAGTTTTCTATAAGCCTAATTGTAAAGCTTGTCTAATGACTATGCATTTTTTTATCGTTCACCACATCAAATTTATCGATATTGATCTTTCTCAAAGTCCTCAGTATGCTAAGAGTCTTCATGATAAGGGGCATCTTAAGGTGCCTGTAGTCATTACAGATACAGAAGAATGGTCGGGATTTCGTCCTGATAAACTTAATCAGCTTCTCCAAAAGCAACGGCTAATGCGGGTGGAGAGGTGATCAACAATGGCTGCAGTTACAGAAGAGAAATTATCAAGCATAGATAAATTGTGTCGGCAATCTATTCAGAAATATTTAGATATTAAAGGAATTCCTTATGAAAAACAAGGCTATTATTTAAGACTAACTGATCATGATTCGCTAGTTGTCGATACAAGAATAACCTCACAGAAGCCATACGAGACTTTCTATTGGAATTCGCAAGGCGTTGGAGGAAATCTGTATAATTTTTTAAGATCATATGAAGGACTAGAAAAGAAAATAGCACTAGATCAATTAGAAAAACTAGCTCCAGAATTAGCAAAGGCACCACAACATCATTACCAGGTAGTTGAATACCAACCAGAAAAGTGGCCAGGTAGTCGGCAAAATCAACAAATGATTAACTATTTCACTAAAACTCGTAAGTTAGACGAGCGCTTGATTCAAGTTCTCATTAAACATGGCTTAATTAGGCAATTACGTAACGGTAGTGCATTCTTTTCCTGGAGAGATAAAAACATGAAAGAAATTGGTGGTGATGTGCAGGGAACGATAGTTGATCATAAAAGATTTGGGAAACGTGGCACCATTAAAATGATTGCAAAAGGTTCTGCTAGGGAATTTGGCTTTCGTTTTAATGCCAATTCAAAAAACGATGACACTAAAAGGCTATATATTTTTGAAAGCCCAATTGATATGCTGTCCTATTTTCAAATGCATGGTAACCAACCAGGTGCTAAAACTTTTCTATCGCTTAATGGTGCTGCTACCAAGGTAAATACCGTTAGTAATTACATAACTAAATTTGGTGTTCCAGATGAAATTCATTTAGCGTTAGATACTGATACAGCAGGATTGAAGGGTATTATACGCATTAATGGGAGACTTGAAACACTTAGAAAAGAATACGGTTGGGATAATATGAAAATTATAGTAGATCAGCCCAACAGCAATAATAAAGATTGGAACGATGCCTTGAAACTTAATGACAAGCAATACTATGCTGAGTCCATGCACGACTTTGCTAATCGTAAGACTAAAGAATTAGGAGCAAAACGGATTCGACAAATTATGGATGAAATGCTGGCTGGTAATATGGGGAACAGTAAAGCAATAACCAATGAAGTAAATCCACAAAAAACTAGTTTTAAACAATATTTTAAAGATAAGCGAAAAGAACGTTAAGGTATAAATGGTCACGTCATGAAGAAAAAAATTCATGGCGTTTTTACTTTGTCCAAATTTGGACGAAATTAGGCGAAACTTTCGTAAATCAAGAGCTACTGTATCTTAAATTCAGTTGAAATAAGAAAATCAGGTGAAACTATGTTTGATTATTTAATCTTAACCGAAAAGAAATCAGCATTTGATAACTTTGTCGCTGCTCTTGGTGGAGAAACAGGAACAGTTAATGGCCATACATATCAACTAACTCATGCTCAAGGGCACCTACTAGAATTCTTAGATCCAGTAGATCAAGTTGCACCAAACTTGAAAGATAAATATGAATCTTGGGAGTTAAAAGATTTGCCCTGGAACTTACAAGATTTAACATGGCGAAAAAAAGCGAAAAATGGATCAGCACAGAAAATGATTAAAAAAATTGCTAATGAGAGTCGTCAAGCACAAGCAATTGTTATTGCAACTGATAATGATCCAAGCGGAGAAGGTGAACTTCTTGCTTGGGAAATTATTAATGCTATCAATTGGCGAGGACCAGTTTATCGTGAATATCATGATGATGAAAGTAAAAAGGGAATTCAAAAAGCATTAAGGAATTTACGAGATATTTCTAGTCAGAAAAAAGATGGTGACTACATTAAAGCGGTTTTACGGCAGCGATGGGATTTTGCGTCTATGCAAGCAACAAGGGTTTCCACAACATTAGCTCGTAGTGAAGGTTATCGGGTAAAAGTTATTAATCAAGGACGATTAAAGTCAGTAATGCTTGCTTTTACTTTTGATCAACTGCAGCGAATCAAGCATTATCAAAAAAATCCTTACTACGAAGTTAAATTTAAGGATAATAATGGCCATGTCTATGCTCGCAAAGTAAGAAAAGAAGACGAAGAACTAATTAAAAAGATTCGTCATGCTGATATTAAACTAGCGAAACAAGAACAAAGCACTTACTCATCGCCCGCAGAAGTCAAATTATTAAGTTGTACACGAAAAAAACAGGTCCCTAATACATTAATTGATATGACCGGAATTGATAGTGCAATGGCAGCAAAGGGGTATTCTTCTACAATGGTTGAAGAGGTTTACCAAGAACTTTATGAAAAACATTATCTATCTTATCCGCGCACAGGAGACAAGGTGATTACTAATGATCAGTTTATTGAGCTGATTAATAATGCTGATCAAATCGCAACTGTAATTAACGTCGATCAATCGCTTTTAACACACCGACAACCAAGAGAAAAGTTTGTTAAAGACTCAGCGACTCATGGGGCTAATCGGCCTGGTGAAAAGATTCCTGAAACAATGGGTGAGCTAAAGAAGGCAGTCCCTGGTAAAAGTGAAAAAGCACAAGATTGTGCGGTAGATATCTATAAATTAGTAGCTGCTAGTGCCTTATCCATTCTTGCAGAAGATTATGTTTATGATTCTTATGAAGCATGCGTAGTTAATTATCCGGACTTTGTAACGCACTTTAATCAGCCAGTCGAGTATAATTATCGTCTTATCTATAGTGAAGATAATTTACCTAAGCAACAACAACCACTTGGCAGTAGCGCAATTACATTTATTGATGAAGGGGCCAATCCTAAGCCTGCTTGGCCAACCAAAAAATGGCTCTATCATAGACTTTCTGCTTATGGAAAATATGGGATTGGAACGCCAGCAACTCAACAAAGTACTTTGGCTGCAATTACTAGCAATAATGGCCTGTTGAAAGCAAAAGGAGCTAAGTTAAATCTAACGGATACTGGATTAATGTCGGCTTTAATTGGCTATAACACTTATATTGCTTCACCTAAAATTACCGCACAGTTATTTGATGCAATGGATGTAGTTGCTAAATTTGAAATGGATCCAAATAAAGTCCTAAATACAGTAACTCAGGTCATTAAGCATGATATTCCCATTATGCAGGAAAATGCTAAGCACTTAAGAGATGTTCTAGGGGTGCCAAAGAAAGTTAAATACGAAAAGAAAGAGAAAGTGACTGTTAAATTCCAAGGAAAAGCGGTTCAGATTAGTCGTAAGTGGGGTACTCATACATTTACTGACCAAGAACTTGAGGATTTATCTGCTGGAAAGATAATTACTTTCAAGTACAAGAAAGGTAATTTGAGTGGTCAACTTGGCCAAAGTGAATATAAGGGACGCAAATTTATTGGCTTTATACCAGATTTTAAAAAGCGAGGTAAATAAAAATGATGAAAATTACAGGAATACTAAAGGCTCAAGAAATTGAGGGTAATGATGTGCTATTAGATTTTGAATGTGAAAGTAATAGCGAATCTAAACTAAGACTGTTAGTTAATAATAACCAATATGAAAAGTTCTTCGCGCATTCAGCACAATTAAATTCGACTTGGTTATTAACTTTAGACGAGGTTATTATCAAAGAATTGAATTGTATAATCTTTAAGTTAAAAGAAGCAAAAGAAATTAATAGTATGGTTTATCTGTCAAAAGGTGACTATTTTGAAGCTATTGACAAGCTTAAATCAGAAAATCAAAAATTGCGGGGAGAAGTAGAGTCAGCTAAAAAAGTGCAGGATAAACTACAGAAAAAATTACGAGTATTAGAAAGTGATAAGGTCAAACAATCTACGGAACCCGGCAAAGATTTTTTGGAAAATAGTAATGATCAGCAAGAATCAGAGCCACCAATTAAATTAAGGAATGTAAAAAAAGGTGATAATGAAACAGAAGCTAGCATGAATGATATCGTTTCACAGTATAAGCCCGAAAGTGACGATGACCCTGATTCAACAATTAATATCAACAACTACGATATAACTGTTCCTGAGAAAGGTGATTTCCAAATAAAAAAACCTGCAGCAACCAAATCAGATCCAAAAGAAAAGACAGTTGATTTAGGTGACAGCTCGCAAATTGATGAATCTTATCAGCAGGCTGAACAAGCTAAAGATCATGATGATACTGATCAATCAGCAGATGATATAGATATTAATGATTATTTTGGCGGACGAGATGATGATGAAGGCCTTGGTTTGTAATAGTAAGAAGGAAAAGGAATTGTGATGGAGTTAGAAAAAGAATATTTAGCGGAAACTGCAGAGCGAATTAATCAGTACTCACGAGTCAATGCATTTCGCTGGAGTGAAGAAGCGTTATTGAATGTTTTAGATACTAAAATAAGAACGCCAATAGGCTGGAGCAAACAGCTATGGCCAAAGAGTAATCTAAGCCGCTTGCGATTTTACGAACTTGATAGCGAATTAAAAAAAGCGGGTCTTGATAGTTCATTTTGGTTTGTTAGTAATCAAATTAATCAAGAAGAATGGTTAGTTGATAATCCATTTATTACTAAACAGATCATTGTAACTTTTGAGAAGAATCACGGCAAAATTAAAGCGTATTTATATGGAATAGAGAACCATGAAAAAATTCTAAAGAAGACTGATAGCTTGTTAGAAGCCGTGTTATTAAGTCAGCCATAGTAAGGGGTGTTAGTAATTGACTGAAGAATTAAAAAAGACACCTAACATTGATAGATATACGGATGATTTAACTGTAGCGGCAGCTAAGAATCCAGATGAGTATAAAGCTGTTGCTCGAAACCAGGAAATTAAGCAAGTCATTATTAATCTTAATCGAAAGACTAAGAATAACCCAATCTTGATTGGCGAAGCCGGTGTAGGGAAGACGGCTATTATTGAAGGATTAGCTCGATTAATTGCTTTACATAAAGCTGGTAAACAACTAGAAGGAAAACATATTCGGGTTCTTCAGATTGCAGCGCTGGGACAACAAGATACAGTAATGAAAATGTTGAATATCATTAATGAATTTAAACAAACTAATGGGGAAAATATCCTTTTTATTGATGAAATTCATACAATTATGGGTGCTGATCAAACGGGAGGAGCCATGGACTTAGGAGATGTGTTAAAACCAGCAATGGCCCGCGGAGATATTCAGTTAATTGGCTCAACGACAATTGATGAATATAAAAAGTTCATTGAGCGCGATCCAGCATTACAAAGGCGTTTTCAACAAGTAAAGGTAGAAGAACCTTCTCGGAATACATCAATCAAGATTCTTAATGGAATTAAGAAAAACTATGAAGATTATCATCACGTTCATTATGATGATTCGGCAATCGCTGGGGCGGTTGATTTATCAGTTCGCTATATTGCAGATCGCTATTTGCCAGATAAGGCAATTGACTTGATTGATCAGGCTGGCGCAATTGCTGCTACTAATCATGTGGTTGATGTGGATATTAAACAAGTGGCGTTAGTTCTGCAGGAAATGAAAGGAATTCCCATTACTAATGTTTTGCGTAATGATACAAGTCGTTTACGTAATATCAAAGATAAACTTAGTAAGGTAGTTAAAGGACAGGAGGAAGCAATTCAATCAGTAGCTAATGTGATTACAATTGCCAAAGCAGGGTTGCAAGCACCTAATCGGCCGTTAGCGTCCTTTTTATTCTTGGGAACGACTGGAACTGGAAAGACAGCACTTTCTAAGCAATTAGCTAAAGTTATGTTTGATAGCGAAAACGCCTTAGTGAGGTTTGATATGTCTGAATTTAGTGAGCGCGATTCCCTAAATCATTTTCAAATTCTATTAACGGATCAAATAAAACACAGACCTTATTGTATTTTATTGCTGGATGAAATTGAAAAAGCATGTTCAGCAGTTCATGATCGCCTATTACAAGTTCTGGATGCTGGTGAATTACGGGATCGGTTTGGAAGATCAACTGATTTTAGAAATGTCATTATCATTATGACAACCAATATTGCAGCTGAGCTAATCAATGAACGGCAATCAAGTGAAAAGACAATTGAAGGGGACGAAATTGACCAAAGTGAACGTCAACGGATTAGGAGAAATACCGCATTTAAGAAGTTGGTCAATATGGAACTAACTAATATTTTTCGTCCGGAATTTGTAAATCGTATTGAACATAAAATTGTATTTAACATGCTTCCCCGGTCGGTTATTAAGCAAATTGCTCAAAATGACTTACAAATATTAAATGATCGCTTGCAAGAACATGGCTTTCAATTTACTTATAGCGATGACCTAATTGAGTATCTAGCTGATATTGGAACGGATGTTAAAAATGGTGCAAGACCGCTTGAAAGAACTATTGAAAATGAAGTAACAGCGCCACTTTCAATGATTATTTTGCAATTAGAAAATAAAACTGATAATAACTACCACAAAATTAGTGCTAAGGTTTATGATCCTCGTGATCAATTTGAACGTAGTAAATTGCAACATCATAATAAAAACGGTCGCAAAATCAATTTTGGATTGATTCCAGATAGTAAATAACAGGAATTGGAGACGAATTTTTAATGGCTCGAAAGAAAGAATTAACGTTAGAAACTGAAAAAACAGCTAAAAAGCAAAATTACATCAAAGAACTAGCAAAGAAATTAGCTAAGGAAAAAAGTGAACTGCGTGATTTACAAAAAGAAGAGACGGATAAGCAACTGAACGAATTTGCAACTAAACTTATGAAATATTGGCAATTAGATAGTGTTAAAAAACTAGATGAATTCTTTCAAGTTGCTAAAGAAAGAATTCCAACTACAAATTTTTTAGATCAAAATAATCAAGATAAAATTATTGAATCTGACCAGAAAAAGTAAGTTTGGGCGAAAGTTAAATAAATTAAAAACCTCCTTAAACTGATGACTGATCATCAACAATCATTGATGACATCTTAATTTTAAGGAGGTTATTCGGTTTGATGGATAAGTTTTTAATGACTAATTTCCCAACCGCATATGCCAAAGCAATGAATGAGTTAACTCTTGGTGCTGATCCAATTGGTGGTACCTCAAGTTTACTTAATAAATTGTCACGGGGCCTAATGGTTATTCTTGTGGCTTATGCTGCATTTATCGTTGCTTGGGGAGCAATTCTCTATACATCAGGTGGGGAAGAAAGTGCACGATCTGGTAAAAAGAAGTGGCTAAAGGCTACTATTGGACTAGTTGTAGGGTTGATTGCCTTTGTTATTGTTGAATTTTTGAAGAATTATACTAGTCAATCATTTGGTGCTTAATCGCTTGCCATTATGCTTTGCGTCATGAAGAAATTCATGGCGTTTTTTAATTTTGGCGAAAGTTGTGTAATGAAAAATAGCAGATAAATTTAAGAATGTAAATTAATTTGATGAAGGAGTAAAAATAATGGGATTTTTTAAGAAATTAAAAAAGAAAAATCAATTTATGCTGAATGATCCATACACCGTTCGCTTAGAATTTGATGATGAGTTTGCACCAGAAAATAACGATGAAATTCAAAAAATTATTGAGCAGGTATCCGAGAGTGAAGAAAATGAAAATGTCGCTCCATTAAATCAAACTTTACCATTCGCTACCTTTAAAACAGCTGAAGATTTATTTGATGAATTACGGACTCTTGCTGCAACAACAGCTAAGCCTGTTACGTTTTCATATTTTGCCATTTGGGAATTTGATAAAACACAAAAGGCAAAAATAGGAAAAAAAGGATCAGCGGATGGGAACCCTCATGAATTTATTACTTTAAGTAATTTTAGTATTGATTATGATTACCAGAACTTGACTAAAAGTATCTTTGAAGAAATTTTTAATGATCCTTCTAATTCAGATGTCGATTATGATGAGAAGATAAATTATTGTGAGGAATTGAAAACAGCTTATCAAGATTCCACAGGAACTACTGACAATAACATTGCTATTTTGCCAACTGAAGAAGATATACAAAAAGGTAGAGTAACTCTTTCAATTCCAGCGCTTGAGAATATTGAAAAAACAGAAAATGATAGTGCAAGTAAAGCGCCTGTATATGATCCAGTCTCAGGAAAATTTTCTGAAGCAGTGCCTATGAATAATAATCAAAAGGTTTCACAAACAACTAACTCTAATCAAGGTGACCTATCTAATAGTTATCCGGAGAACACTTCACAGACCGTTATGATAAAGAAGTCTAATCCAAAAGAACAAGTAATTCAAAATCATAACGATAAGCCAAGCGCAAAGAAGATGGATACGTATAATTCTCGGAAAGAGAAACATAGCGTTGAAGAAAAAGTCACTAAAACGATTGAAGACGTTCGCAATAAAGGGTACGTTGAAGCACCAAAGTTTGCTGTTGAAGTTCTAGATCCGGTAGAACCAGGTCATAAGGGCTATGTTGAATATCAAGTAAATCAAAAGAAAAAAACCTTAAACAAGGTGCTAGAGCAAGCAGCTAATAAACTCAATAGCTCAAATGAAAAATATCTACTAGGTCGCAGAAATATCTATGCACAAAATATTCAAGAAAAATTAGCTGAATACAATAAACTTCATGCTAATGACGCAGCAGCAATCCATGATGAAGTAGAAAAAAATATTCAGAATGATTACGATCAAGCTCTTACAAAGAAAAATAAAGAAATTGATAATCAAGCAAATGCCGATAAAGCAGAAGCTAAAAGAAGTTATGAAAAGGCCTTAGAACAAATTGATGAATCAACTAGAACACAAAAAAAGATAGCCCAACAAGAATTGGATAAGGAATTTAGTGGCAAGGCCTTAGAGAGTTATGATCAAACCTGGAAAGATCACGAAAAGCAGGTTAACGAAAACGAAAAGAAATTAGAAGCAGAATTAAATCGTCACTATGAAATTCAAGCTCAAGAAGATGCTAGCCAGGTTCGAGCTCATGCTACAGAGTTATTACAAGAGTTACTGAAGAAATGCAGTAAGGAACTTGATATTACCCGAACTAAGGTTACAAATGAAGATTTGAATGCCCGGCAAACAATCATTGCTCATAATCGTTCACAAGCTGAATTGAAGCGAATTGAATATCCACACGAAAAACTTGAGCAAAAAGATAAAACTATTTCAGATTTGAATGCGCGTTTAAGTACTTCGGAAGCTGCACGAAATGCTAATAATAAGGATGTTATTAGCTTAAAACATGAGTTAAAATCTCGTGATAGTAAGATTGAATCTTTGCGGAAAGAAATTGAGCTTTTGAAGCAGGAAAATACTAATAAGCGAATAGAACAGAGTAACAAAGAAAATAGTAAAAACGTTAATGATATTATGCAGTTAGTTTTGGCACAAAGTTTACAAAAAATGAACCAACCACAATCAGTGACGATTCAGACCCCGCAAACTAATCCTTCAGCACCAAAGCCATCTGAAGCAGAAGAAAAAACAGATAATCAAGTGGCTAGTATGGTTAAGGGCGTAAAACGGATGGTAATAGGATTTATTGTAACTTTATTGCTAATTGTTGTTGGTATAGCAGGTTATACAGCATATCAAAAGCATCAACATCAACAAGAAGTTGCACAGCTTCAACAACAAATGCATGATCGAGTTGAAGCGGCTAAAAAATTAAGTACAGTATCACAAGATCAAATTAATTCTAAAGCAGTTGCTGCATTACATAGCAACAATGCCAATGAGTTAGATAAGTACAAGACTGAGACTTACTATAACTTGGACAAGGCTATCATTGCTAATGATCCGAAACAGGCAAACGATGTTATTCAAAAAATGAACAACTTGAATATGAATGATCGCTACCGTGCTAGCCAGGCACAGAGCTTATTAACGAAAGCTAATAATAATCAACTAGCTGATAAGGTTGCTCAAGCCAATAAATAAATCTATTTCACTAAGGTCAGCCTATGTGCTGGCTTTTTCTTTTGGCGAAAGTTAAAGAAATAAATTAGTCCTTTTTAATTAGGGTGTCGGATAAAGGAGGCGATTATACCGGCATTTTTCAAAGTAAACTTTTGAATAAAATAACAGGAAGGTTTTTGGTATGGAAAAGAAGATCACTCAAAATTCTGTTGGTAAACGTTTATGGCTCAATACACTTCTTGCCACAAGTATCTTAGGCCTAGGAATTTCAGCTACTCCAATTGCTGTTCACGCAGAAGATATTAATAATACAGTTCAAATTACTTCACCAGATACTTATAAGACTAAGGACACCAATCTTAATGCTACGGTAACTAACAATGACGATGGTTCACAGATAATTAAGATTGAGTTACCGGCAAATAAGGTAAAGGGAAATGATCAAAAGCTTAATTTTGTAGCAACTGATATTGATGCTGATAGCGATGGCTCCCAGGAACATCAAACTGTTGATTCTGGGAAAATACAACGAAAAAATGACAATATCAGTTTTAAAGTTAATCTTAGCTCAACTGCGCTAAGTAACAAAACATTGATGACAGATCCGCTAAAAATTACATTACTTAATTCTAAAGGAGAAACGATTGCAACTATTGAAGGAATTACATTAGAAGAGCTTCAAGATATGGCCAAGAATAATGCTAATGATACATCTAATATGATTGCTGCTGCATCTAGCAGTAATTCGACTGCAACTACAAGTGATAAAACTGATAGTAGTTCTAATGCTAGTAGCAGTGCTGTGAGTTCCGAAAATAAAGCTAATAATCTTAGTACTGCTCCAAATATGAATCCAAATGGTAGTACAAAGGCTTCACTAGCTAACAATACTGTTACAAGTACAACCTCTCAAGCTAGTTCAGCAGCTACACCAGCTACAGCTTCTTCTTCAGCAGCTTCAATAGCTAATATGAATCCAAATGGAAATAGTTCTGCAAATAGTGCAAGCTCTTCTTCTGCTGAAACAAATGGATCAAGCAGTCCAACTAATTCTTCCAGTAATCCTAATAGCGCATCAAGCGCAAATGCATCATCAGCATCATCAAGCCCAGCTTCAGAAAATAGCCAAAGCAAAGCTGACCAAGCATTGCCTCAAACTGGTAACAAGGATCAATTTTACTTGACTGTTGCTGGGGTGGTAATTCTAGCAGGTGCAATTGGAGCTTATGTTGGCCTAAAAACAAGAAAGAAGTAAAACGTGAGTCAACCGGTAAAATGGTTGGCTTTTTTTGGCGAAACTTAAACATTTCTGTAACTTTTTTATGCTGTGATGGAATTTAAATGAAAGGAAGTTAGGTCATGGCAAAAAATTATGATCGTGAACGTCATCGTAAAGACGGACAGGATCAGAAAGTTTTAGGATCACCGATATTTCTAATTGGAATATGGCTTATTTACTCTATTGTAGTGAGCTATGTGGTTTGCTGGTTAGCCAGTGGAATTAGTGCTTCGTATTATTGGGTAACTTCGCCAGCCTCCGGACAGTTTTTAGCACAGATTCTCAATGGAATTATCCCTCAAGACTCTTTTGGTTCAGTGGTGGCCGGCTGGGAGTTTAGTAATTTAGGAAACTATCGAGTAATGCATCAGGCACCTGGCTTTTTCTGGGGAATTGAACTTTTCTTCAGTTTGATCCTGGTTCCGATGATTATTAAGATGAGAATTCGCTGGAAGCCAACTAAACATTCACAATATGGAAACGATCGTTTAGCGACAGAAAAGGAAATACTTCGGCAATATCCACAGATTGCTGATCGAGGAGCCTCTTTTCCTGGCTATGGTGGAATTCCAGTTTCACACATTACACCGAACTCAGAATTTATTAAGTACCATCCAGGACTTTACACAAGCTATTATCTGTGTCCTAAGCTTTTACAATTATTATCTGCTTTTCCTGGATTAAAAGGGAAAATGAAGCTTGTTGAACCAGCTAAAGGTTTTTACTCAATTGATCAAACAACTATTAATAGTCTATTAATTGGTATCTCTCGTTCTGGTAAAGGTGAAACGGAAGTTATGCCATTGATTGATATTTTGTCACGCGCACAAAAAAAGTCTTCAATGGTGGTGAATGACTCCAAAGGGGAACTTTATCAAATGTCTTATGAGACCTTACGTAAACGAGGCTATGAGGTTGAAGTTCTCAATATTCAGAATCCAGATTTTTCAATGAGTTATAACCCATTACAACAGATTATTGATTATGCTAAAGACGGCTATTATGATGAGACCCAGCAAGCGGTGAATAGCCTTTCTTCTAGTATTTATGTAGATCCGAATGCTAAGGATAAATTCTGGCAAAATTCATCGATTAATTTACTAAATGCTTTAATTTTGGCTGTTGTTGATCATGCTAAACGTAATAATAACTGGGCTGAAGTCACGATGGATAATGTCTTGCATATGATGACAGAATTAGGTTCTAAAGAAGTTCTACTAAATTCATCTGGAGATATTATTCCTACTGATGATGAAGTAGATAGTGGACTTTTAGAAATGCCAGAAGATAATAAACCAGTCTCACAAAAGAATAAATTATTAGTTTATTTTGCTAAATTGCAAAAGCTTAACGAAAAGAACTACAGCAAATTTAGACAAATGGCTTTAGATGCATTTGCACAAAGTAAATTTGCCGGTGATGAAACGTCTGGAAATATCTATTCGAGCGCAATGGAAGGAATCAAAATCTATCAGCAATCTGATATTGCTAAAATGACTTCTTTGAATTCGCTTGATTTTACTAAGCTTGGTTTTCCTAGAACGCTTAAAGTAAAATTTTCTGATCCGAAATATCAGTTTAAGACTGCCGTTGTTGAATTTGATGATCTTCATGGAAATAAATTGGAAAAGCGTACGCAGCTAATCGATAAGGTCGGAAATCTTCAATATGCAATTAAGACTACTTTGCCAGATGATTTTCTAATTAAAATCAGTTTCAATTATCGAAAAAATTCAGCAGATGTGCTTGATCAAGAAGTTGTACTTCAAGGTCACAAAAATTATGCTAAACAAGGATTAGGGAGAAAGTTTAAGCTAGACCCTTACACTAAGAAGCCAATTCTTAAGGATGTTTCACTTAAAGTGAAAAGCAATCAACTTTCTGGGGAACTTATAGAATCAGAGACAAAGCTTAAATATTCAGAAGCACCTGTTGCTTTATTTTTAGTCACACCGCCTAATAACTCAACATATAATCAATTACCGGCGTTTGCAATTGACCAAGCCTTCAATATTTTATATGGAATGGCTGAAAGCAATGGGCGAAAACTATTTCGTCGCGTTCATTTTGTCTTAGATGAGTATGCTGAAATACCGACAATTCGAGATATGACTAAGAAAATTTCAATCTGTTTAGGTTTTAACATGATGTTTGATATTGTCGTACAAAATCTAGAACAGTTACAAATTCATTATAGCGAACAGGAAGCTAAAACCATTGAGAGCAACTGTTCTAATATTTTATATATTTTGACTAACTCAACGACAACTGCAGAAAGCATTTCTAAACGAATTGGGAAGCGGACAGTTTCTGTTGAAAATATTAATGGCCAAGTTGGAAACTGGCACAGTGCTAGTGTTAATAGTCAGTTAATTAGTCAAGATATTTTATCGGTTCCTGAATTAATGCAATTCATGGGTGGTGAAATGGTAGTGTTACGATCAGTTTATCGGATGGATCAACGTGGTAATTCAATCTCAGCCAAACCAATTTTTGATCATGGAAAGACTAAGATGCCATATCGAAATACCTTCTTACAGAAAGAATTCAACGATCAAACCACCTTGTCAGATATTGGAATTGTTTCTTTGCATCGGCGATTAGATTTAAAAGAAAAGCGGATTAATTATGATCTCGCCTATAAACAAATTTTAGATTTAAGCGGGAATCCACAGGAATCAGTTAGCGGCAGCTTTATGAAAGACTTTGAAGCTCAGTTTAACGATAGTATTCCTACTGAGGTTAATGATGATGTAATCTCGCATGCGGATTCAAAAGATCGGATTTTTACTGATACAGAGTTAAATGATCATGACCGTTTAAGAAGTCTTAGCAGAAATATTTATAGCCTGGTCCATAGTGTCCAACCAAAAGAGGTTGCAATGGGGTTATTTCAGGACACTTATAACTATTGGAAAAATCATAATAGTTACACCGAACTAGAAGATCTATTTCAAGGAAATTCAGCTCTATATGAAAATGCTATTGACTTTATTAATCAATTTAAGAAGGAGGCGTAATAGATGTGGATACTGATTAAGAATTTATGCTTATCATTACTAGCGATCAATTCAAGTAGTTTGGATCAAGCGGTTAGTGGTGGACCGTATTCTAGTATTCCAGATGGTGATACTGGGAAAATAATTCGCTTTTATGAAGATTGGCGAAATTATCTTCATTTATCCTGGGGAACTTTGCATGCTGTTGCTGGTTTCTTTCAAAATGTGATAGTTCAAACTATTTTTCATATCAATGAAAGTTTTGAAAAGATATTTGATGCTATGTTTGGCTTATTAGGCTGGGATGGAACCTTATCAAGCCCTGGATCCCCATTGCATGGCCTGTATGTTGTCGTTTCGGCAATTGGATGGTCATTATTAGTCTTGGCAATTATTTTAGTAGCTATGCAGACAATGGGCCATGCTTCAAAGTGGAGCAAAATTTTGCCAAATATTGTCATGGTTTCAATTACCTTAACTATCTTACCAATGATGATGCGTGTGGCTGGTGGTAATAGTACAATTCCTGGATTCGGAGATATTGCTATTAGCGCGCGTTCAGATATTAATCATGCGAGTAATAAAGGTATGAGTGAAGATTTAGCTGTGCAACCAATCAAAAATAATGTAATTGATTTAAGCACCTTAATCCGGAAAGATTGGGGGAATTACCAGTACAAGCCAGATTCTAGCAAAATTAAAAACGTTGCTAACTGGAATGTTTTAGATAATGATGATGATATTGAAAACATGGATCTTGGTGACTTTATGGATGAACCAACCATGAAAGGATTAGGATTGGATAAAAAACATAAAGATGCTGAGGCCGTTATGAATTACCATTTAGTTGATGAACATGAACAAACCGATGGTGGCTATTCGATTGAAAAGAATGATTATCATAAATTTGCCAAATGGATGAACAGCTACTATTCGCGATATTCTGTTAACTGGCTTGGCTTAATTGGTCAGTCTCTTATTTTAGGCATTGTGCTCATCGTAGCTTCATTTAGGGTAGCTAAAGATATTTATGAACTTTCTTTAATGAATTTAGCAGCACCGTTTATTGCAGCACAGAGTGTTCGGAGCTCAAAAAAATGGCGAGATTTTCTTAGCTCAGTGGTGGGCTGGTTCCTGTCATTAGTACTATTGGTTTTGATTATTAAAGTTTATTTTATCTTTATTAATGTAGCTCCAAGTAAGCTACCAGATAATTTGAGCTGGATCGAGCGTAGTCTAGCGATTGCGATTATCTATGCAGCTGGTGGTTATGCTTCTTTTGCTGGGATTTCTTATTTTGAACGAGTTACCGGAGTATCTCAGGGACTTAGTGAAGAAGCCGGGCAATTAATGGCAACTGGTGCAATGGCTGGTGCCGTTGGTGGATTTGCAATGCGTGGCGCAGGTAAAAGTTTCTCGATACTTGGTGGTATGTTAAATAAGAGTAATGCTCATGGAATTACCAATAATAGTTCTCAGTCTCATGGAACTGATAAGGCTACTGGCTTATCTGAGACTAACAATACTGATTCATCACAAATGGGAGGCTTTGCTAATAGTACTAATAACAGTGCATCTAATAATACTGGACTCAGTACTAGTGATGCTCAATCACAAAATACCGCTACTGGTTTGTCAGAAAATCAAAGTAGTAACTCTGCACAGAGTAACAGTAATTCAACCGGACAGTCTGATAGTACTAACACTGCTACTGGACAATCTCAAAGTAACGGTTATGGTACTAATACTTCAACTAGCAATGGTCAAACAAATAACCAAGGTAATAGTTCAAATACTAGTCAGGGCCAATCATCTAGCTATGGACAAGCTAACAATAGTTCATATGGAAATAGCCAATCCTCAGATAATTATGAAGGCAATAGTCAAGGAAGCAGTAGCAGTTACAATACCAACTCAACTGCAGCCCCAGATACAGTAGATAATCCAGCAAATGAAGGATTAGTTGATAATGGTCAGGCAGTTGACGATCAAGATCAACAACCAGCCGGAATTAACTTTGATGATCCAGATACAACTGGTGCTAACGCAAGTTTTGCAGATCAAGCTGATCAGATTAATAATGCTGATTCTGCTGCTAATATTGACCCATCAACACCTTCACAAGAAGCTAATAATGGTCTTCAGGATTCAAGCAACTGGGATAGTCTATTAGGGAATGAACCAGCGGACGGTAATTTCCAACAGCAGGCAGATCAAATGAATAATGCAAATGAAGTTAGCTCAAATACTGTTGGCATCAATGATGCACAAAACAGCCAATGGGCGGACCAAATGAATCAATCACCTACAATGGATCCGAATGACCCTAATATTGCTAATAATGATTTTAGCAAGCAAGTTAATAATCCTAATGTAAGCAATGACCAATTTAACAGTCACTATGGGACAAACTCAAGTCAAAACGATACCTTTAACCGTAATATACCAGGTACAAATATTAACCCACAGAATAACTATGATGAAGGAAGCGTACATAGTGATTACTATGATAATACTGCTCACACTAATGTCGCACCGACAACCACACACTCGTCGCCTACTCCACCGTCAGCAGTCACACGACCAGGAAAAGTAGAAAGATTTGGACAACACGTTACTCATCTTTCAAAAGGGGTAGAACAACGTAGTGCTAGTTATCTCAAAAATCGGCAGTTTAATTTAAGTCAAAGTGGTCATATCCATGGTCGTGAAAGTGATCCCTTTGATGATGAGTAACAATTAAATAAAATCAACGAAAAGTCTTTTTGTTTCTTAATACGGAAATGAGAAGACTTTTTTTGGCGAAACTTGTTCGTAAAACCTGATTAATTACTATCAATAAGAAACGAGGTGGAACATATGAAAACTTATGGTGTAGTAGCCGGAATACGAGAAGGAGTCAAGTTGGGGTGGCTTTATCTTACCGATATAGCATGCTTGGCCTTAGTGATAGGGCCAAGTATTTTTCTTGACCAATTATTCCCGGCAGATCAAGGGGTAGAGTCAGCAATCTTTCTAGCACTTTCGGTGATTCTTGCCTTTTATTTGGATTTACATCCTCGAACTAACCCAGGGAAAAGAAACTTTGAAGTTATTTGGATGTTGATTACTCATCGGCAAAGTAAGCTTTTCAAATCATATGGTTACTACGAATTTAAGCCTTTTAGCGAAATAAGAAAGGAGCGACAGAATAATGGCGATTAATACAATTACAAAGCAAAAGAAAATTCATAGCGGTTTATTTAGTCGTAAACAGAAAGAAAACGGAAAGGATCCGTTAGAACATTATCGTGGTGAAAAATTAGCTTATACGCCCATGATGAATTTGTTGGCGTATAAAGCTATTACTGATGATCCTGAACACTTTCTTGCCTTAAAAGAAAAGGAGGATGGATATGCTGATTTACTAAATATTCGAGGACTGGGCGTGGGTACGATGGCACAACGAGAAGCTAATATCGTGCTAGATGACTTCTATCACTTTCTACAAGCAGCATTAAGTGATGTAAAATTTATCATTTGTCCTTTTCCGGTTGATACTACTGAACAAAAGATTTATTGGGGGAAACGATACAATCGGACCAATATTGCAATTAGCCAAGAAACTGATCCTAGAAGGAAACGTCAACTAATGACGCAATTACAATACATTCATCAAACTCAGCGAAGAAATATGTTGGTAGAAACTCAACTAATCTCAGAAGATTTCTTCCTATTACTATTTGGAAAAACTAAAACCATTTTAAGGAATAATCGGAATGCGGCAATGAATTGGGGAGGAAGTGCTTTATTTCTTGAACCATTAAGCAAAAAACGGAAAGAAGAAGTTTTGACACGAATTAATAATCTTAATACGCAACGATAGAGGTGTTTATAGGTATGAAGAAAAAAGATATTTTGCATTATGAAAGTGTTGGTTATGATCTAGACTTCTTAGCACGAGTACAGCCACAGGGGAATCTTAAACGTCATGCCCGTTATTTAGAATTTGGCGATGGCTTTCTAACGTGCTTAAGAATTTATAAATATCCCTCTAAAGGAATGTCACCGTTCTGGGGCGTTAATCTCACAAATGGTCCATCAACTTTAGCCGTTATTTCGGTGGGTACTGAAAATCGTGATCAGATTGTTAAGCAAATTTCTAAAGCTGCAACTGAAGAGGCAACACGAATTTCATCGAAAGCTAAGGCTCTAGATAATGTTCAATCTGCAGGTAATTACAATGATCAAATGCGGTTAATGCAAAAGATTACTCAGCAAAGTGAAGTTATGAAACGAATCTACTTTCGAATTTTTGTTTATGCACCAACTCTAGCAGAATTAGATAAGCGTGTTCACGATGTAATTCGTCAGAACGGAATGTTCCATATGGCTAGGTATGCTGATGAGCAGCTTGATGATTTTGAATCCATCTTTGTTCCCACGATGTCTGAAGAAGAGATGGGTAATAAACCAATTGGGACTCCTATTGATGCTGAAAATTTATCTGGTTTCTTCCCATTTAATCATGTGAAATTGGAAGATCCCAATGGCTCTTACTATGGTTACACGCGAACGAATGGGGAGGTTATGTTCGATCCATTCCAACGGGATAATCGCCGAACTCGGTCATTTTTCTTTGTAACTGGTAATGCTGGTATGGGTAAATCCACATTGCTCAAGAAAATGAATGATGATGTTTTCTCAAGAGGAGCGATCATTCGGAACTTTGATGTTTCGTCTGAATATACTGATCAAACTAAAGATCAAGGAGGAATTATTATTCGTCTTGACAAGCCAGAAAACTTAATTAATCCATTTGAGGTTTTTCCTACAGTAGTTAATGATGATGGGAAGGTTGATGAGATTAACTCGATGGCTCAACACATTACAAAACTTACTAACTTTTTTAAGTTTCTTTGTGATGATGCAACTGGTGATGATATGACAATTCTGTCTCAGTGGTTAGGAGACTTTTACATTGATCAGAACTTATGGGTAGCCAATCCTCGTAAGACCATGCCGAATATCAAAATTACCGGTCTTCCTCATGATATGTACCCAACTTTACAGGATTTTGTAATCTATGCTGCTGAACGCAAGCGTAAAGCAGAGCGGGACCCAAAGATTCATATAACTAGCTTAATGTCACAATCAATGAGTCGCATTACCAATACTTTTAGTTCAATTGAGGAACAGAAAGGGGATATGTTTGACGGTATTACACGTTTCCCTGATATTTCGCGAGAACAAGTAGTGACTTTCAACATCCAAGGATTATTAGCGCAAGGACAAGCAGTATTTAATGCTCAAATTTACTCAATTTTAACGTTATTATCTGCAGATATTGTAAAAAACGGTATGCATTTACGGCGATTATTAAAAGAGGGTCGATTAGATCCTGACTTTATTCCTTGGTATTACTTAAATCTAGACGAAGTTGAAAATATTGTTAATCCTAAGTTCGCCTATGGGGTTGAATTTCTCACGATGATGATGGAACAAATGCGCAAAAACTTCTGCGCTATTACGATGGCAGCACCAACAATTAAAGACTTAATTATGAATGGAAATTCGCATGATCCTTATATTATTGCAGTGCAAAAAATGTTTTCCTTATTCCAAATTCGCTTCTTTTTCCAAATTTCAGATGATGATTTGCCACGGCTAAAGACAGCGCTTGGTGGCTCAACCACGATCGATGAACTACAAGGATTGCCTAAACTTGAAAAAACGGAATGTCTCATGAATATTAATGGAGATCGTAATGTTCAATTTAAGGTTCAAATCACTAAAGAAGAGGAGCGTCGTTATGGGGGTGGTATTTAATGGCAATTCATCATAACAAAGACAAGGAGGATACTAAGCCCTCAAAAGAACACTTATTAAGACGATCAATTCATCAAGTAAAGTCGTTTAAAGAAAATACTAATAAAGTTGTTCATCAACAGGCGCAAAGACTAATTGAAGATGACGATGTACCTAATTATCAGGTACCAAAATTACAATTTTTATTAGTTATTTTGGCAGTTATTGTTGGACTGATTTTAATTGAAAAATTACTGCCATTGTTATAAAAGAGGTGATTCTATTTGAAAAGGAAGACTAGAATTCATCTTTGGAGCATTATTATTTCGATTGTAGGAGTTATTACTTTATTATTATTTGCAGTTTCCTTAATTATTGCGATGCTAGTAGGTAGCGACGAAGGCTGTGATAGTAGTATTGATACCGCAACAATTTCGGCTGGCGGCATTAGTAATGGAAATTGGAAAGATAAAAATTCAGCTGAGTATAAGGCAGCAAAGACTATTTTTGAAACCTTAACTAAAAAGATGGGCTTTAGCGGTGCTGGCGCAGCCGGAGCGGTCGGTAATGCAATAGGTGAATCGGGACTTGATGTTTGGAAGCCAAATGGAGTTGGTTATAATGGCTTATTTCAGTGGAGTCAAAACCAACGCTTAATTGCTGGTGGAATTATTAAGAGCGTAGACCCAAGTGAACTGACTCTTGACAATGAAATTAAACTAATGCAATACGAGCTAAACCATGGTTATACCAAAGTAAAAACATCGGTGGGTAAAGCGACAGATGTTCATCAAGCAACATGGAATTGGTTTATTGATTATGAAGGTATGGCTGGTAATGAAAATCAATACGGACAACAACGTGATCCGGGAGCGCAATGGGCTTATCAGGAGTTTGGTGGTTCAAACATTAGCTCAAATGATAGTCTCGTCAACCACCACTGACTAAAGTCAGTGGCTTGTGAGCCGAAAATCCTTACAGATTTCGAACCACAATTTGCGTAGATAGGGACAACTTATTTGACCAACCGAAATTGTAATCAAACAGCGGTCGTCTAATTACCAACGCCTTTTATGTCCCCAGGTTGCCATAGGGACAGATAAGCTAAGCTAGTTTAGCTATTCCCTTATCAAGAATATTTTTAGCTGCGTTCCAGTCACGAATATGGTGAATACCACAGTTAGGACAAGTCCATTTTCGGTCATCTAACATTAGTTTGTCCGTCCCATTAGTGCCCATCACAAAGCCACAATCGCAACATGTTTGGGTAGTGTTTCTTGGATTGATTGTGATAAATTGACGCCCATAAAGCTTTGCTTTATAAGCCAACATGCCAAGAAATGTTCGCCAACCAACGTCAGAAATACTAAGTGCCAAAGCATGATTTTTAAGCATATTCTTGCTACGCAACTCTTCGGCTACTACTAAATCGTGGTTCTTGATTAATGCAGTAGAGATTTGTTGGAGAAAATTATGTCTTTGGTTCATTACTTTGGCATGAAGTTTGGCAACTAGCAAGCGTTGCTTTTGGTAATTTTTACTATCGCGTAAAGAACGATGTTCTTTTTTTGCACGTTGTTGCCGTCTAGATAAAATGCGCTGTTCTTTGGCTAATTTACCTTTAATAGTGCGATAATATCGTGGATTAGGAACTATGTTACCTCCACTGTCGGTTAAGAAGTTATCAGTATTAAGATCAATTCCAACATGCCCATGAGTAGCTTTGGCCACTTTAACAAAAGATTCATCTGAAGCTAACTGCATTGATAAGAAGAAGCGATCCGCTGAATCTTTAGTCAACGTCACAGTACCAATTCTAGTCTCGCATATTCTTTTCAAAAGCCGTGCTTGCGAACCGGCAACACGTAACAGTCCGATTTTAGGGACTTTGACATGGCTATTATCTAGAAAACAGACTGTACCGTTAGTTAGCAACGCAGTCTTTTGCCCTGGGTATTGACAATTGGTTTGATAACGCCAGCGATAATTCTTTCGATGAAACTTAGGAACACCAGCGGTGTGAACCTTCCGAAAAGCATTCCAAGCTTTCCGATAGTTCTGAATGGCATTAGCTTTCGTCAAACTATCAATTCGTTTATCTTCTAAGAATTGATAGTGATTAGACATTTGCTTAGCGTTTTGGCGCATAGTTAGTTGCTTAATACGATCCCGAACTATGTCAATCGGTAGCTTAACTCTGCGAAGCTGCATCAGTTCCTTATTGATCGCAACCATTTCGTTATAGATAAAGCGACTAGCGTCACTGTTGATTTTAATCAACTGCTTTTGTTGGTCACTAGGATAGCAGCGCATTTTTAGGCCATAATGATATTTCATTTTCGCCATTGATTTCATTTGATTTCACCTCCCTTATTGATATAATAATATTATATCATGATGTCAATGTATTAACAAAGGAGACCATATTATGACTAAAGAAAAAATCAAAGAGGCCATTTATACTCGTCGTTATATCTATAATTTCCATTACCATTTGATCTGGGTAACTAAATATCGCAATCAGACTTTTACAACCGAGGCCTTATCTAACGAAATGAAAGCTATCTTGCAGCAAGTTGCAGATAACAATGACATCGTAATCGAAAAGATGGAAGTCATGCCGGATCACATTCATATGCTGATCAGTTTTCCGCCAAGCAAAGCGCCGGCTAGTGCCATTAAGGCGCTCAAAGGACGTAGTGCCTATATTTTTTTACAAAATCATCCAGAAATACGACGTAGCCAATATTGGGGCGGTCATCTTTGGTCGCCAAGTTACTATATGAGTACATTGGGCAATATGAGCAAAGAAGTTGTAGAGAAATATATCAATGACCAAAAATATACAGAAACAAACAAAAAGCCCCATAAAGGGGCTCAATAGTGGCCTATCCATCCCATGACTAAAGTCACGGGATTTCCGGCTAGGCGTCATTAAATGGTGCTGCCGCTACTGCAGATACTGGAGTTGCTCAAGATCAACAAAATAATGCGTGCAATACTGATGGTGGTGATACGGCTAGTGGTAAATGGGGGTGGCCATTTAAGACTATTCCTAAAGATGGCCCAACTAGATATGAAAATGGTCAACAATATGGCCATACCGGAATGATTCGTGGTGGTGGAAATGACTTCCATGATGGTTACGATTTTGGTTCAGCGATTGTAGGAGCGGGTCAACCAATTTTAGCAGTGCATGACGGTAAAGTATTTAAGGTTGCTAACGATGTTGGCTGGTGGTACGTCTGGGTTAAATCTTCAGATGGCTACAATGAAGTTTATCAAGAAGCGTTTAACAGTCGAGGGGATATTACAGTTAATGAAGGTGATGAAATTAAAGTTGGGGATAAAATTGGAACTTTAAGTGGCTCACATCTACATTTAGGTATTACCAAGAAAGCAATTACTTCATCAGTTCAAAGCGGCTATTCTGATGACGGAACTTGGCTTGATCCAATCAAGATTATTAAAGAAGGAATAAATAATTAGGTGATAGAAATGAGGAAAATGAGTCCGAATATTTTATTATGGATAATTGCGATTCTGTGTGTAATTGCTACTGTTCTAAGCATACCGAGTCAAAAGCAATTAAATTATTACAAAGATCAATTAAGGATTACTAACAACCAAATCAATAAGGTTGAACAAAATGAAGCAAACAAATTATCTATTAACGATTCTTTTAATTACTATTCAGCTGAAATAACAGCTTCTAAGAAACTGCAAGAAGGATTAAGCAAGGTTGTTGGCGGAATACACTCAAATGATGATTGGAATGCTAATAAGACCCAAATTGAAGAAGATTTAGGCCCTAAGTTAGCTGAGCAATTGAAAGTATATAATGTCGATCCTAATACTAAGGAATGGCTTTTCAAAGAAAATAATGGTGTAGAAATTGGTTATGGGAAAGTTAAAGTTAACAACCAGGTGCCTGTGATTGCGGTGGTTAGCTTTAAAACTATGGATAATCAATCTGCCGTTTATTTAATTAAAATGAATTATGATCTACAAAATGAGAAGGTATTAAATTATCAAAAAATTAAACCAGTGACTAAGCAAGTTATGAACGTTGAGGGCGGTGATTAATATGGGTAAGAAAATATCCTCAGTTATAGGCTTGATAGTAATCATTGTCAGTCTAATTTGTTTAGGAACATTTAAGCTACAGCAGATTCAATACAATAAAGAAACAGCGAATGTCAAGCAAATGCTAAATCAACGTAAAAAGGTCCTAAAAGAAAGACAAAAAATAGCCCGTCGGAGTGTTCTTAATGAGAATTTAGTAAGTTCTAACAAAGCTAAGTCTGAAAATACTCAGGATTATGAAGCTAAGCATGATTTACAAATAATTACAAAAAATTTTTTTAATGAGTATTTTACTTATGATAGTCATAATACTTATATCAAACGTAAGGATAAAGTACGTAGGATTGCAACCAGTTCGGTGCTAAATGATAAGAAGTTATTCAATAATGGTCTTGATAAAACAGGTCATAGTATAACTGAGGCAGAACATCTTGCATCAGTTTATGATGGTAGCAATGCTTATGTGAGTGGTATAGATCAAAACCAAATTGTTAGTGGGATTGTTGAAGTATCATATTCTTCGCGTAAAGGTTCTCATAGCTCTTCTAAAACAACCGATATTTACTTAGTGAAATTTGATAGTAATCAAAGAAAATTGATTCAAATTCAACGGATTGGGACAATTGGAACAGTTGTTAATTAGTAAGTGGTGATGAATATGATAGCAAAAATAAGAAAATGTGCTTTATGGCTTAAAGGACAAAGTCTAAAATTTAATGAATGGGTAATCATATTTGGTTATGTGCTAATTTGGTTATATGCTGGCACAGTTACCGGAATTAAAGGTTCATATATGCTGGCCGGTAGCTTTACTTTATTATTAATATTCTATTTATTATGGCTGCGTCCTAAGATTCGCTGGCTTTCCTGGAAAAGTTTTGTGGAAGCAATAGGATTAGGGCTATTACCATTAATGGTTGAACTTATATTTTTACTAATTGTAATGCAGTTTAATAATCATATAATTGGTAATTCAAATACATCATTGATCGTAAAATTACTTCAAAAAAATATAATCTATGTAGCTTATGTAGTGATAATTGCACCTATTTTGGAAGAAATTGTCTTTCGGAAGAGTTTTTTCCATCGTATTGATGCTTGGCTAGCATCTTGGGTTGATAATTCAAAATTGAGAGTTGGAATTAGTGCATTTATAGTTGCAACAGTGTTTGCGCAAATGCACGGAGCCTCAATTGGGATTATCTACATTTTATTAAGCTTGTATTTTCAATTTATTTATTTACACTTCAGTAATCTGGAAATGAACATTATTGCACATATTACTTTTAATACTAGTACATTGGGATTGTTGGTAATAGCAAATTTAATGTAGTAAATGAACATTGTCTAAATTTGAACAAGGTTATCCTATAGGCTATAAATGATATAAATATGAAAGTAAGGCGGTAGAATAACTATCGTCTTTTTTATTAATGTCTTTAGACCTAGTTGAGTGCGTGAGCAGAGCGAATGCACGAAACAAAAAACCACCTGCTATGCGGGTGGGCGATAAAAATTATATAAAAAAGGCCTCTTTTGCCTTAAGATGTAGGTGTTCAAGCCAAAGTCAATAAGGGAAAAGAGGTTATATAAATATGGCTAATAAATTAAATAGCTTAGCCCATACGAAGTGGTTATGTAAGTATCACATCGTATTCATACCAAAGTATAGACGTAAAGCGATCTTCAATCAATATCGAAGAGACCTGAGAGATTATATTCGTTTGTTGTGCAAATATAAGGGAGTAGAAATAATTGAAGGTCATATGATGCCAGATCATGTGCACTTGTTAGTAAGTATTCCACCGAAGCTAAGTGTATCGCAGTTTATGGGATACTTAAAAGGGAAAAGTGCATTAATGATGTTTGACCGACATGCAAATTTAAAATACAAATATGGGAACCGACATTTTTGGGCTGAAGGCTACTATGTAAGTACAGTTGGATTGAATGAATCCACAATAAAGAAGTATATCCGAGATCAAGAGAAACATGATATAGCAATGGATAAGCTAATAAGCGTGGAATATTCGGACCCTTTTAAGGGTAAGTGAGGTAGTACAAACACCGCTTAAAGCGGTGGCAAAGTAATCAGAGCATTTTGGCTTGAGCAAAGCGAAAGCCAGCGCCTTGAGACGCCGGCTTTTATTATCGGCTTATAGCCGATGTGCAAACCACCCGTTTGACGGGTGGTTATGATTATCTACAAATTATATTAGTCCCTTGATGGCAGAACTTCACTTAATTGAAATTAAAGTTACCCTAGTTATATTAAATCTTTTTATTACGTGTTATTTTGTATAGTTATTGACACTTAAAATAAAAATAATTAATATATAAGTGTCAATTAATGCTTATATTGAAATTTATACTTTGATTAGCGGATATAAGTAACAAATAAGTTTCAATATAACATCTATTTAGCGAATATATTTTGGAGGTAATCAAATGACTTATAAACTTTATTTTGCAAATGATGCAGGAAATGACTCGTTGAAAGGAACTCTCTTTACTAGTGATGGTACAGAAACTGCAAAACAAATTTTTAGTGCTGGAGAAGATATAGAATGTCCTTCAGTAATTGCTATGAAAGATTCCTTAGATGTAACTGCTCCCGTTGAATTTAGCTCAGAAGCAGAAAAAGATGCTTATATGGACGATTTCTTAAACCATATGGATGTCTCTATTACTAGTAGTTCAATTAGTGAAGCAGGACGATTTTTAGTCGGTCAAGCAGCTTTAGATAGTACAATGCCGTTAACGCATTTTGATTACAATGACTTATCAGGAAAATCTGAAGTTGACCTTACTTTGTTACTTACATTAAGCAATTTAGCCGGCAAAAGAGTCCAGGATGCTTATAAAAAAGGAGAAGATTTAGATAATCAGTTAAAAATGGACGTGTATATGACAACTGCATTACCAATCAGTGAGGCGAAACAACCTAATGTTTTAAGAAACTATCGTAAAAGATATATGGATAATACGCATATTGTCACATTTCATAACTTTAAAAATCCAATTAGTGTATCGCTGCAGTTCAAAAATGTTTTTGTAGGGTTAGAGGGAGAAGTGGCTTTTGCGGCGATTAAAAATTCGCCAAATGCTTATCCTGAATTGTCGAATAGCATCATTAATTCTCTTAAAGAAAAGTATCCTAAAGTAGCAGATAAAATTAATAATCAATTCATTAAAAATATTAAAGATGCGATAGGTTTTGACCTTGGTGGTAAAACAAGTGACTGTACAGTAATTACTAATGGAAAACCAAATATAATGGCTTCGAATTCTATTATGCGAGGATACGATAATGTCCTTCAACGTTCGGTTGATTACTTACAAACTAAGAATTATGGATTTGATAATATTCGTCAATTACAAAAATATCTTAATGAGGATGAAAATCCATTTGCGCCAGGCAGTAAAGAAAAAGTTATTAAAGTAGTAAGTTCAGCAGCAGAGCCTTTTGCTGATGAGATTGTAAGTAATGCTTCTCAAACACTACGGAAGATTGGAACAAGTATTAAGATCGGGTTTGTGTTCGGTGGGGCTGCAGTACCAATGAAAACTACTCGGCTTTATGAGAAACTTAACAATAAATTTATGAGTTTCAATGGAGATCAAATAATTCCAATTGTTTGGGTCGATGGATCATATGCTCAGGTATTAAATAGGATGGGCTTAGTTTTAATTTTGAAAGCATTAATGGGTCCTAAAGAATGATATAGATTACAAAATCCTGTTATAATGATATGTATATATAATGAATGGGAGCGAAGCATATGCCGAGAGGAGCAGTTACTAAAGCACGTAATTTACAATTGTATAATGACGGACCAGTAAAAAAATGGATGGATATTCAAAACTCGCTTGGTTCATCTATTGGTCAATCCATTATGTTTATTACTGCATTGTATGGGGAAGTAGATTTACCTTCTACACTCCCTAAAATACGAGCAAATCAACAAATGAAATTTAATAATAGTAATTTAAAAAATGGACAAAAAAGCGACAATATCCAAAATGGAAAATTTGAAACCAAGACTAAAACAATTAGAATACCGGACTATAGTGAAGTTAGCGCTTGGTTTGAAGCACAGACGGCTCCTAGCGAATCAGTGAATCAATTAATCTTTTTAGTCATTGGTATGTTCGGAATTACTGATTTTCCTTGCGCCTTATCTTTTTCACAGGGTGAAATAATTAGCGCTTTAGAGCAGTCTTTCTTTAATAATCCGAAAGAGTTAAGCAAACAAGATAGTTTTCAGACTAAAGAAACTAACAAGCAGGAAAGTCAAGAATCACAAATGAACGCTGATTTATCCGATTCATCTAATATTGATTTATCAATGATCAGTACAGATTTAGATGATAAATAGTCGAAGATTTGAAACTTAAATTTTAATTGTAAAATATAAACTTCATAAACTTGAGTTTATGAAGTTTATATAGTTAGAATAGTAATTTTAAGCTGAATATATTTTCTGCTTTTCAATATAAGTGTTAAATGTTACTTGTGTTGAAATTTATAAATTGATATAAATTGTTAGAATTTTTTCAGGAAAATAAAGTAGGGATTGGTACAATGAATTTAAATTCTGATTCAACTAGATTAATCAAAAATTGGCTTCTTAAAGTTCCTCTAGATGAATTAAGAAAAAAGATTAATGAATGTAAAAATCAGTCTGATAAAGAATGGTGGGAACGCATTTATAAAATTGCTGCTCAGCGAAGAAAGTAAGAAAAACTAAAAAGTGATCGTGTATTATTAGATAATAGTGAAAGAAGGGAGCATAGTTATGGCAGATAATACAGCTTTAGCTCAATTTATTGCCTCATTTGGGAGTTTGAATGGTTATGGAAGCACAGTTGCTCAGACAAAAAAGGCTTTAGATACAGGAAATACTAATGCTTTGGAACAAGATAATGAGGATGTACCAATCTTTAAAGATGCTTTAGCTGGAATTAAAGCAGTAAAAAAAGATGGTTTTACAGTTGATGGAATTATTAATATCAATAAATCTTTTGTATATAGTAAGGAAGAGGATCCGGCTATTCCTGGTCATTTAAGAAATTCAATGTATAATCCAGATGATAATATTGCAATTACAATTGATACAGCTGGAAAAGATCATTATTTTCCTCCCGAAGTAGTTTATAGAGCGGATTTACAAAAGATTATTGATGAGTTTAAGCATTCTGCGCAAACTAAACAGGATGCATGGCTCGTATTTGCAAAGTTAGCAAAATTACAACCTTTTCAAGATGGTAATAAGCGGACAGCGTTAATTGCTGCAAATGCAGCCTATAATGTTTGGGAGAAAGAAAATTATTTAGTCCTACCTTTTAATGAACTTGATCGTGCTGAATTTACAATTAACTTAATGCGATATTATGGAGCAACAGATCCTAGTACCGAAAGTAAGGCTTTTTCAAAAATGCTAGAACTTCTTCCAAATGATAATGAGCAAATTTATCATAAACATATTAACGAACAAAAAGCTTTAAATCCGAAAACTGTAAAACTAAAACCTCTTTTTCGAAATGATCATAAAGAAATGCGGCGATGAATGAATACCAATTTAGTAAACACTATAGATAACTAATCTAAATTGATATATTGGGTTATACTTAAGTAATAAGTTAGAGAAACTTTGTGAATTGAATGATTTTCCCATGGGAAAATCATGGGAAAAAATATTCTAGGTTTCTCGATATTTCTCATTAAATCTCGGTATTTAGTCAAAAAATATAACGTCTATAAACGTTGAGGAATCAAGGAAAGGATTGATATATATGAGTTTAGATACAGCGATATTTGCCGGCGGATGTTTCTGGTGCAGGATTAATGCACGGAATATTAAATGATAATGATCCGCAAGAAACGATCGATTACGCCATCGCAGCTAGTGTTCTCAAACTAACCGTTCTTGGTGATCTAAATATTTCGACAAAAGAAGATGTTGAAGCCGTTATGAAGGGCGGCGCGGGGACTCGCGTATCGCGCTAAAAATAAAAATACATTCAGTGAGCAAGCTTAATTAGCCCATTGAATGTATTTTTTTAGTCGATATTTGAAAAATAATCGGGAAATGAATCGATAAGTGATTCCTCTTCGTCTAACATCCGGTGCATATGATTAGCAGTTAAGCGGTCAGCTTCATTAACGTCATTAGCTTTAATTGCATCATAGATTGCTTCGTGCTCTTCGATTAATCCTTGCCAGGAAAGTTTTTGGATTTTAAGCCGCAAAAAACGAAAACGATTAAACTGGATGTTGATCTTTTTAAGCCAATCCCATACCCGTTGATGGTTAGTAAGCTTGTAAAAGTACTCGTGAAAGATGTCATCACTGTCTAAGAAAGCAGGAAAATCATCATTTTCACGGGTCCTTTTTTCATTTTCAATAATTCGGTCCAAGTCAGCAAGCTGTTCGGCAGTTAATTTGAGGGTTGCAGCCTCTCGCATAATCCGCCGTTCGACACTAGCACGAACGAAACGCGCGTCTAATACATCCTTTAAGTCGATTTTTGAAATGTAAGTTCCCGACTGGGGAATGACATTGATAAGTCGCTCTTGTCGTAACTGTAACAGTGCTTCTCTAACTGGCGTCCGACCAATTTGTAGGTCATCTTCTATTTTCTTTTCAGAGATTTTTTGACCAGGTTCATATTCGGCATCAATAATCTTTTTTAAGATGATGTCATAAGCTTGTCCAGTCAAATCATTTCGTGAGTAATTAGGCATTGTTATAACGTCCTTTCTAACATTTTTATTATAACGTTTTTGATTACTAAATTGCAATTTCTGATAATACATTGACAAATCTTATGAAAGCGTTTACTATAAAGACAACTGATATATTAGTATATTACTTAGAAAGGAAGCGCTGTTAATGGTGAAATTAACTGATGATTACCTTAATGACCCGACACCATTTAAAAAAGCAGGTGTTACTGTTCCACATTTTGATCAAAATAAATTGATTGAACACACCAAGGAAGCACCTGTTTGGGTTCATTTTGGCGGTGGTAATCTCTTTCGCTGTTTTCACTCGGTTATTGCCCAAGAATTAATAAATAAAGGTGAAATGGATAGTGGGATTATCGTTGCTGATACTTATGATGATGAAGTTATTAATAATGTTTACAAGCCGTATGAGAACCGCTTTTTATCAGTGGTAATGAAGAAAGATGGTTTTGATAAAGAGTTAGTAGCGAGTGTTGCTGACAGTATTTACGCTAACAGTAAAAATAAACCGGGGCTGAAGGCGTTAAAGGAAATTTTTAGTAATCCTTCACTGCAATTCGCGACATTTTCAATTACAGAAAAGGGTTACAGCTTAACGGATATGAATGGCAACCTAACAGAAGGTGCCGACCATGATATTAAAAATGATCCTGACACCGCTGTTACTAATATGGGGGTTATTGCCAACCTGTTGCTAGCTCGTTATAAGGCTGGTGCGTTCCCGATTGCAATGGTTAGCACGGATAATTTCTCGCAAAACGGGAAGAGATTAGAAGAGGCCGTTCTATTGATTGCTAACGGCTGGGTAAAAAATGGCTTGGTTGGCCAAGCTTTTGTTGAGTATCTCAGTGACCCGACGCAGGTATCATTCCCATGGAGTATGATTGATCGCATTACACCAAACCCATCAGAAGAAGTCTCAAAAGAACTTGTCGCTGATGGAATTGAAGATGCTGCAATCATCCATACAGATAAGCATACTAATATTACTCCGTTTGGAAATACTGAGGAAACACACTACCTCGTGATTGAAGATAGTTTTCCAAATGGTCGGCCAAAGCTTGAAGATGCAGGCGTCTTAATGACAGACCGCGAAACGGTTAATGACGCTGACCAAATGAAGGTTACTGCCTGTTTAAACCCGCTTCATACTTCGTTAGCAATTTTTGGCTGTCTGCTTGATTTTCATGCTATTTCTGATGAAGCAACGGATACCGATTTACTTAAGATGATTAAGAATCTTGGCTATGGGGAAGACTTACCAGTCGTTAAGGATCCCGGAATCATTAACCCGAAAGAGTTTATCGATACGTTAATTGAAAAACGGTTGCCGAATAAAAATATTCCGGACACACCACAACGAATTGCTACGGATACATCGCAAAAGGTTGGTATTCGTTACGGGGTTACTCTTCAACATTATGTTGATGATCCACAACTCGATCCGGCGCAACTTGAGTTTATTCCAATGATAATTGCAGGCTGGTGTCGGTACCTGATGGCGGTGGATGACAAGGGTAATTCATTTATCCCAAGTCCAGATCCCCTATATGAACAATTACATGATTATGTTAAAGACATTAGGCTTGGGGATGCGGATGTTGACGTACATGCTAAATTGCAGCCAATTTTAAGTAATAAGTCAATTTTTGGTAATGACCTCTATGAAATCGGTCTTGGTGACAAAGTTGAAGACTACTTCAAACAAATGATTACCAAACCAGGGGCTGTGCGCGAAACAATTCATCGGACAGTTACTGAAAAAGGAAAATATTAGAAGAAGGAAAATAAAATGAAAAATATGGGATTTCGCTGGTATGGCGATAATAATGACTCCATTAAATTGTCAGATATTCGCCAAATTCCAGGGACAACACAAGTAGTTGGTGCACTATTTGATATTCCGGTTGGTGAGGTATGGCCAAAGGAACGAATTGCTGCATTAAAACAAGAAGTTGAAGACGCCGGATTGAAGCTTGAAGTCATTGAATCAGTTAATATTCATGATGACATTAAGATTGGTCTTCCTAGTCGTGATAAATATATTGAAAATTATAAGGAAACTATTAAGAACTTAGCCGCATACGGGATTAAGGTTATTTGTTACAACTTTATGCCAATTTTTGACTGGGTGCGGACAGACCTTCATTATCCGTTGCCAGACGGCTCAACAGACATGGCGTTTCAGCATAAATACGTTGAAGGGTCACCGGAAGATATTATTAAATCGGTCGAAAAGAATTCTAATGGATATGTTCTTCCGGGATGGGAACCTGAACGGTTAGCGGAAGTTAAACGTCTATTTGAAGCTTACAAGGATGTTGATGAACAGAAATTGCGTGAAAACCTAAAATACTTCTTAGATGCAATTATTCCAACCTGTGAAAAATATGATGTGCGGATGGCAATGCATCCTGATGATCCGCCAATGCCATTATTTGGTTTACCACGGATTTATAAGAATAGGGAAGATATGCTCAAAATTGAGCAAATGCATGAATCGAAATATAACGGTTTTACTATCTGTACTGGAAGTCTTGGCGAAAATCCAAATAACGATGTTCCAGCCATTATTCGCGAATTTGTTAAGAAAGACCGTGCACCTTTTATTCATGCCCGCAATATTAAATTCATGGGTAATGGCGACTTCCACGAGTCCGCACACTTATCTTCAGAAGGATCATTAGATATGTATGAAATCATGAAAGCCTTGTATGACACCGGCTTTGACGGTTACATTCGTCCAGACCATGGTCGTGATATTTGGGGTGAAAAAGGTCGTCCAGGATATGGACTATATGACCGCGCGCTTGGAATTACCTATTTGAATGGTCTTTGGGAAGCGATTACAAAGGAGAATAAGTAGGTAAAATAGGACACAAAGAAAAGACGTGAATAAACATGTCCGCTGATATTATTTCATTGATTTACATTTTTGTAGGTATTGGACTACTAGTATATTTGATTGTTGGTCTTAAGTTGCATAATATTATTGCTTTACTACTTGCGGGGTTATTTATTGCTTTTGCTGAAGGGATGCCAATCACAAAAATTGTTCCCACAGTAGAAAAAGGAATTGGAGGAGTGCTCTCAACCTTAGCATTAATTGTTATTTTTGGTGCAATTGTTGGGCAACTAATGACTGAATCGGGAGCTTCACAGCAAATTGCTGATACAATTGTTGAAAAAATGGGAAGAAAATATTTGTCAGTTGCTCTTTTAATAATAGGGACGATTTTTGGAATGTCTATGTTTTATGAGGTTGCATTCCTGATTGCAGTTCCGCTAGTGTTAAGCATTGCTAAAGAAGCAAAAATTCCATATATGCGATTAATAATTCCAACGATTGCTGGTGCTACTATGGGACATAGTATTTTTCCTCCTCAGCCTGGTCCAATGGCACTTGTAACAGCTTTTCATGCAGATATTGCCCAAGTTTATATTTTTGGGCTTATAGTAATTATTCCTTCAATAGTCTGTTCTGGTATTTTAATTCGGCGATTTATTCCTGGACTTGATCAAATGCCATTAGGTAATGTTATGAAGCCCGCACCTAAAAAACCAGTAAGCGAAATACCAAGTTTTGGCATTAGCCTACTTGTTCCATTAATGCCAGCAATTATTATGATTATTTCTTCTATAACTAAATCATTTACCAGTAGAAATAGTATAACCTATAAGATTATGGCTTTTATAGGTAGTGCAGATATTAGTATGTTAATCACGGTGTTAGTTGCAATGATAGTGTTTGGCTATGCTCGTGGTAAATCAGGTAAACAAGTAACAGATACACTAACAAAGGCCATTAAAGGTATCTCTAATGTGCTACTTGTTATTGCAGCTGGTGGAATTATGAAAGAGGTAATTATTGATACAGGAGTTGGAAATATAATTGTAAATATGTTTGATAAACTTCCAGTGTCTCCATTTATTTTAGCTTGGCTAATTACAGTTTTAATTCGGATATTAACGGGGCAAGGAGCAGTTGCTGCAATTACAGCTGCAGGAATTGTTGCTCCTATGGTAACTATTATGCATGTTAGTCCAGTATTAATGGTATTAGCCTGTGCTTGTGGTAGTAATACAATGACTTTAATGTATGATGGAGGATTCCTACTGTTTCAACAATCATTTGGAATTTCCTTAAAAGACACCTTCAAAACGTGGGGAGCATTAGAACTAGTAAATTCGGTTGTGGGACTACTTATTGTATTAATTTTAAGTATATTTATTCATTGATTTGAAAGCGCTTTCTAAAAGGAGTGAGTATTATGGATAGTAAAATTTCTAATGATAATAAAAAAGAAGAAAAAGGTACTTCGTCTGTAATAGGTGAAATTACAAACGCAAAAGTTAAAGACTCAGAGCAGCCTAAATTACCTTGGATGATTTCATCTGCTATGTTTTTAGCACCGCTTTGTTGGTATGGTCCAATTGGTTCAACGAGAAGTGTTTTAATTCCACAATTATTTAGTCAAATTGATCCTGCTAATAAGGTTTGGGCTGTAGGTATTTTAGCTACGGTTGCGTCTATTACTGGTGCAATTGCTAATTTGCTTTTTGGAGCGTTTTCTGATGTCACCCGCACTCGATTTGGTAAACGAAAGCCTTACATTGTATTAGGGACATTAGCAATAGCCATTTCATTATGTATTATTGCCAATATGCGTTCTGTCGTAGGAATTATTCTCGTATGGATTGTTGCAGCTGCAGCGGAAAATGCAATTGCTGCAGCTATTTATCCACAAATATCTGATCGAGTAGCACCAAAATGGCGTGGAACTGTATCAACATTTTATGGTGTTGGTTTCACAATTGCTCAACAAGGTTTTGCATTACTAGCAGCTCAATTCTTGGGAAATGTTAAATTCGGTATTTATGTTATGGCTGGTTGTACCGTTGTTCTTGCAATTATTCATGAATTATTGATTCAAGAAAAAGGTAATTTAGATGAACCTAGAGTTAAGTTTAATAAGCAATCATTAAAGAAATATTTCTTTTTCCCAACTAAAGGTGCACGTGACTTTTACTTTGCTTTAGCCGGCAAATTCTGTATGGTTGTTGGTTCAACGATTGTTACTACGTTTGAACTTTATATTTTTACTGATTATATTGGTCAAAATACACAAGACGCTGGATACTCAATTTCAATTTTCTCAATGATTATGTTAATTATTGGTGTTATTTTCGCCCTTGTTGGTGGACCACTGGCAGATAAAATGAAACGTGTTAAGGGACCGGTTGTTTTAGCTACTTTTGCATTAGGAGCCGCTGCGTTATTCCCACTATTTGTTGCCAAACCATGGGCAATGTTTGTGTACGCAATTATTGCAGCTTTCGGTAATGGCCTATATAACTCTGTTGATGGAGCACTAAACATGGATGTTTTGCCATCAGCTGATACTGCAGGAAAAGATTTAGGATTAATTAACCTTGCTAATACTTTGGGCCAAATGTTAGGGGCAATGTTTGCTTCAGCTGTTGTTGCTGGCTTTGGATATAAATCTATTTTTATCTTTGCTGTATTTATGGAAGTAATTGGTGGATTCTTAATTTGGTCGATTAAGCGTGTACGTTAGAGGTGTGTAATATGAACTTTAAAAATGAATTTTGGACAGCAACTTCAGGTGATTTAACCCAAAAACGACAAAAACTAGACATTCCAATTAAGACAAAAACTCCTGGAAATGGCAGCAAAATCATAATTGATCCTTCAATTCGTAAGCAAAACTGGATTGGTGCTGGTGCTGCAGTTACTGATGCTACTGCTTCGCTAATTTGGAAACAATCACCTGAGCAACGCGATTCCTTATTACATGAACTGTTTGATCCTAATCAAGGAAATTTTTCTGCAATTAGAATTCCAATTGGATCATGTGATTTTGGATCTGGAGAAGTTTCAGAAGAAGAATATTATAGCTATGATGATGTTCCATTTGGTGAACACGACTCTAGCCTTATCAAGTTTTCTATTGGTGAAGGTGAACCGGGAAGTAAAGATGCAACAAAGGATTTAAAGTACGTTGTTCCTGTAGTTCAGGAAATCTTAAAAATTAATCCAGCAGTTAAAGTCCTTGCTTCTCCATGGTCTGGTCCTGCTTGGATGAAGAATACAGGTAGTATGAAAATGGGTGGTCACCTTCGTTTTGGTGAGTTTACTGGAAATGGATATGCTGCTAAGGACCGCTTCGAAGGGGTTTATGCAAACTACTTCATTAAATTCATCGAGGCCTATCAAAAGTTGGGTATTCCAATTTATGCCTTAACAATCCAAAATGAACCATCTAATGCAGCGGCATGGCCAGCTATGATCTGGAATATTAAGGAACTCGCTTACTTTGGTTATAAGTATCTTCGACCAGCACTGGATAAGGCTTTTCCTGATACAAAACTTTACTTTTGGGATGGTAGTCTAAACGTTCTTAATGAACCGCTTAATAAGTTAATGACAATTGAAGAAGCGAAGGCCTTTGATGGTTTTGCATTCCATACCTATGATGGACCTTATACCAATCTATTTAATGCGAGTCGTTTTAACACCAACTGGGATTTAGCGATGACTGAACGGCGTTGTATGCTTGAAGAGTCAGTTGACGATGCATCACACATCATGTTTGGGCTTATTGGTAATTGGCTAGTACGACAGGGATTATCATCAATTTACTTGTGGAATCTTGCCTTAGATGAACGAGGACTTCCAAACATTGCTGGATCAACGGGACGACGTGGTGTAATTACTATTGATCATAAAACAGGTAAGGTTCAACGTAACTTGGAATATTATATGTTACGTAATTTTACCCAAGATGTTGATGCTGGTTCAGTAGTAATTGGCTCAAGCAATTATACGCAAGATGGTTATTCTGGTGGCCTTGGATCCGTTGCTTTCATGGGTCCTAATGGCTCAATTACTGCTCATATTTATAACCCAACTGCAAAGCCATTAACAGCAACTATTAAGATTAATGGCTTTGATGAAAAATGGCAGACTATTGATGTACCGGCATATGGAACAGTTACTCTTCATAAATCGAATAATTCGATTAATACAAGTTCTCCTCGAGCGGATGAGAAGTTTAAACTTAATCCTCGTCCAGCAGCTCTTCAAGATGACTGGGCGCCAGGAAAAGGTATTAATAAATAGGGGGAAACGGGAATGGTTAAATTTAATAATGAGTTTTGGACTACTACATCTGGGGATTTAACCCAGAAAAGAGAGCATCTGACTACTCCAGAACAACATTTGACAAATGGCAATGGCTACAAAATAGTAATCGATCCATCAATAAAAAAGCAAAATTGGATTGGCGCTGGGGCAGCGATTACAGATGCAGCCGCTTCACTTATTTGGAAGCAAAGTGTTGAACAACGTAGTGCCCTCCTCCATGAGCTATTTGATCCTAATGAAGGTAACTTTTCAAATATTCGGATTCCATTAGGAGCATGTGAACCGTCAAGTCAACCTTACTACAGTTATGATGACGTTCCATTTGGTGAACACGATTCAAGTTTAAACAAGTTTTCAATTCGGGAGGGAACACCAGGGGCTAACGATGCAACCAAAGATTTAAAGTACATTGTTCCGGTTGTCCAAGAAATTCTAAAGATTAATCCGGCTGTTAAGATTATGGCTTCTCCTTGGTCGGCACCAGCGTGGATGAAGAATACCGGAAATATGCGAATGGGTGGTCATCTCCGTTTCAACGAATTTACAGGAAATGGTTATGCAACCAAAGATCGTTTTGAAGGCGTCTATGCCCAATACTTTATCCGTTATTTGACAGAATATAAAAAACTAGGTATTCCTATTTATGCCATTACGATTCAAAATGAACCATCTAATGCTGCTGAATGGCCAGCAATGATGTGGAATATTAAAGAGTTAGCTCATTTTGGCTATAAATACCTTCGTCCAGCATTAGACCAATCATTCCCTGATACAAAGCTTTATTTCTGGGATGGTAGTTTAAATGTTCTTAATGAATCTCTAAGCGATTCTGTTACTCCTGAGGAAGCAAATGCTTTTGATGGTTTTGCTTTCCATACTTATGATGGTCCTTATACTAATCTATTCAACGCAAGTCGTTTTAACCCTAAATGGGATTTTGCGATGACCGAGCGTCGTTGTATGCTTGAAGAGTCAGTTGACGATGCATCCCATATCATGTTTGGACTTATCGGTAATTGGCTAGTACGAGAAGGACTATCTTCAATTTACCTGTGGAATATAGCGCTTGATGAACGTGGGCTTCCTAATATGGTTGGCTCTACAGGACGTCGAGGAGTAGTAACAATTGATCATAAAACCGGTAAAGTTCAGCGTAATCTTGAATACTACATGTTACGTAATTTTACCCAGGATATCATCCCAGGATCGACAGTAATTGGTTCAAGTAACTATACACAAGATGGTTACACAGGCGGCTTAGGATCAGTTGCATTTATTGGACCTGATGGATCAATTGCTGCACATATCTATAATCCAACGAACAAGCCATTGAAAGCAACTGTTACAATTAGCGGATTTAATAACCAATGGCAAAATGTTATTGTTCCTGCTTATGGAACGGTAACCCTTCATAAATCAAATAATCCAATTAATGAAAGCTCCCCACGTAAAGATGAAGAATTTAAGTTAAATCCGTATCCAGCTAATTTAATGGACGATTATGCACCGGGTAAGGGGGTGAATAAAAAATAGATTTTACAACATAAAATAATATCTTACAGTAAAACTTATTAAGTATTTTCTCTTAATAAGTTTTTTCCTTATAAAAACACTTACCCGACAAAAAAACATAATCAATGCTAAACTAGCGCTGAGTGGTGAATTGTCGGGTATTTTAGGAGGCGCACATAATGCTATATCCAAAACAAACAGTGACACGGACGCTAGAAGACTTTTCGGGTTTATGGAAATTTAAGGTGGAAAAAGGGAAAGTTGATCCAGCAACCCAGCTAACTAATCCTCAACTAGTTGCTGTTCCTGCATCTTTTAATGACCAGGTATTTAACAAGAAAGTTCGTAACCATGTGGGCTATTTTTGGTACGAGACCACTTTTAACATCCCTAATGAACAAGCTGTCAAGCGTAATGTTTTACATTTCGGCGCGGTAACGCAAAATTGCGAAGTATATGTTAATGGTCAGTTAGTAGGCAGCCATATCGGCGGGTATACTCCATTTGAGTTTGAAATCAGTTCCTACATTAAGGCTGGTAGAAACGATTTAAAGCTCCGGGTTAATAATTTACTGGATAATACGACTATCCCGTCTGCGCACCAAGAATCAGTCGATGGGCATATCAAACAGCAAAATCGGTTTGACTTTTTCAATTATGCTGGTATTAACCGTCCAGTAAAACTTTACACGACGGCTTTGACATATATCGACGATGTTCATATCAATTATAAGGTTACTGATAATCAGACTACTGTTAGTCCCGCTATTAAAATTAATGGCGACTATGATCGTGTGCAGTTGACGATTCTAGACGAAGATGACCAAGAAGTTGCTAGCGGAAATGAGCATGGTCAATTAATTATTGCGGCTACTCATCGTTGGCAACCATTAGCTGCATATCTCTACCGATTGAATATTAATGTCTACAATAAAGGGAACTTAGTTGATTCGTATACTAAGGAATTTGGGGTGCGAACAATTAAGGTAAAAGACCATCAAATATTCATTAATGACCAGCCGTTTTACTTCCAAGGATTTGGTTGGCATGAAGATTCTCTTGCTCATGGTGGCGGACTTAATTTGCCTCAAGTAGTAATGGACCTTAATATTATGAAGTCGATGGGTGCAAATTCATTTCGAACATCTCACTATCCATACGCTGAAGAGACGATGCGTCTTGCAGATCATTTAGGGTTTGTAGTGATTGATGAAGTACCTGCAGTTGGTCTATATGAAAGTTTTGCGGTCACTCTTGATAATAACGTGCATGCAGGTAAAACATGGGAAGACCTACACCCGGCAAAGAATCATAAAGCTGCATTAGCAGAAATGATTGATCGTGATTGTGACCATCCAAGTGTGATTATGTGGTCATTAGCTAATGAGCCTGCTAGTCAGGAAAAAGGTGCTCACGAGTACTTTAGGCGGATTGTTGAGTATGCAAAAAAACTGGATCCGCAACGGCGTCCTGTCACGATTGTAAATATTATGGCGGCTGATGCGGACAAGGACTTAGTAGGGGATTTAGTCGATGTGATCTGTTTAAACCGGTATTATGGTTGGTATATTGACTTTGGTGATTTAAGCAAAGCTCAAGCTGATCTAACGGCTGAATTAAAGAAATGGCACCAAAAATTTCCCGACAAACCGATTATCTTTACAGAATTTGGTGCTGATACGATTGCCGGAATGCATTCGGCACAAAGGGAGCCATACTCTGAAGAATACCAAGTTGACTATTACAAGGCTAATTTCGCAATTTTTGACAAATTTGATTTTGTACAGGGGGAACAACTTTGGAATTTTGCCGATTTTGTAACGGAACCGGGAATGATTCGGATTGGCGGCGAAAATCGTAAGGGAATTTTTACTCGTAATCGTCAGCCTAAAGAAATTGTGCAGTCCTTGAAACAGCGATGGCTAAAAAAATAGAAAAATAATACCCGATAAATTCTGATATTGGTGTGTAGATTACATCAAATATCAAATTTGTCGGGTAATTTTTTATGGTGGATTAAATAATAATTGTTTTTTCTTTCTTCTCTGCTTGCCGAAATGCAGTTAATGCGGAATCTAGTTGATCCTCTTTTGTTGCCTCGAAGGTTGCAAAAGTATAGGGTTTAAGTTGATTAATAAAGTGGATATAACGTTCAACATCGATTAGTCCAGAACCAAATGGAACTGTAACTTTTTTACCGTTAATAAAATCAATATCTTTTAAATGAAAAGTGCAGATTCGCGGACCATATAAGCGTGCTGCTTCATTTAAAATAGTACTTTGATCCTTATAATTATCTCTTGAAATAAGGTTGGCAAGGTCAAAGATAACGAATAAGTTTGGACTATGAACAGCATCTAATACTCGGCGTACCGCATAATTATCATAAAGCGGATGATTTATCCCTGGTTCAATCGCAAATAATGCTCCTAATTTTTCTGCATCGCTGGTTATTTGTTCGACAGAATCAATTACGCGTAATAAGGCTGAATCTGTGAAGTTCTGTGGTGTATAACCATTAGGTGAAAGGACGCTGCCAGTTTCACTGCCAACAACTGCCGCGTGCAAGAATTTTTCTGCTATCAGGCTATTTTGGTAACTTTGTAAATTCTTATCGCGAACAGTACGATCATAATCAATCATATTAACGTAGTTACCAAGGACAGAAATATTAACACCGGCCTCCTTAAACTTTTGATCGATTATATTTAACAAGCCGGGGGAGTACTGTGAACTATCTGTAATTAATTCTTTTGGTAAGAATTTAAACGGGGCAAACTGAACATTGGTAAAGCCATAGTTAGCAGTTATGCTAAATAAATGCTTAAAGGTATGTTTACTGACATCGTGGGCGCGAATTCCAATATTAATACTCATTTGTAATCACCTCTATATTTTCATCATAGCACTCAAACACTTATTAGAAACAAAATTTCTTAAATAGAAATAATTTAATGAAAGCACTTGCAAAAAGTGTCAATAAGATTATAATTAAAAGTGAATAAGGAAATAAAATTTCTAATTAAGAAACGGAGGAATGAAAAGTGAGTTTTAAGATGGTAACTCGTTACGCTCATAGTCCTAAGGATATTCAGCATTATGATACACAAGAACTGCGGGACGAATTTTTAATGGATAAGATTTTTTCGTTGGGTGATATTTTATTGACGTACACCTACAATGATCGCATGATTTTTGGTGGTGTGACACCCAAGGCTGGTGAGCCGCTAGAAATTAAACTTGATAAAGATCTTGGTGTTGATTACTTCTTACAACGTCGGGAATTGGGCTTTATCAATATTGGTGGTTCTGGATCGGTGACTATTGACGGCAAGAAGGATAAAATTGTCAAGCACGATGGCTATTATATTGGCATGGGCGTTAAACATGTGGTTTTTGAATCGGATAATTCTGATGACCCTGCTAAGTTCTATGTTGTTTCAACTCCCGCCCACAAGACCTATCCAAATAAAAAGCTGCCGTTTAAGGATGCTATTGCAATGCCGATGGGTAGTCAAACGGATATGAATAAGCGGACAATTTACAAATATATTGATGCTTCAAGCATGGATACTTGTCAACTGCAAATGGGTTACACCGTCCTTGAACCAGGTAATGGCTGGAATACGATGCCTTGTCATACCCACGCTCGGCGGATGGAAACATACATGTATTGTGAGTTTGGTTCAAAGGATACGCGGGTCTTTCACTTTATGGGTAAACCAGATGAAAGTAAGCATATTGTCTTAGAACCAGAACAAGCAGTTGTAAACCCTAGTTGGTCAATTCACTGTGGTTTAGGGACAACTAGCTATTCATTCATCTGGGCTATGTGTGGTGAAAACCAAACTTATGATGACATGGATATGGTTGATATGCATGATCTGAAATAAAGAAGGTATATTTATGGCTCAATCACAAGAAGAAATTAAACAAAATGAGGCTGCTCTTGATAAATTCAAAATGTC
>NZ_RDBR01000090.1 GCF_009663775.1 Lactobacillus sp. 0.1XD8-4 | reverse complement strand
TCTTTCCCATAGAAAAAGCCCTCCGAGTATAAGATGAATTTTCTATTTCATCTGTATACTCAGAGGGCATTATAACCAAGCATCAAAGCCTTATGATTTTAGGAATTAATAACTCCTAAAGAAATCATAAGGCTTTTTTGAAATAGTTAAACTTTTCCTCAATGTTTAATAATATATTTAATCTAAAATAATTTATGTTATGAATGAAAGGGCTATCAATTTACGGAGCCCTAGCGTTCGAGATTATTAAGATAGGAGCAGGATGATCATGCATCGTAAAGCTGATAAGTCGTTGTCGCTCGCCCAACAACATGCCTTACAGCGACTGGATGAGGTAGAAAAAGAAAAGAGACAACCTTATCGAAAGAGAAAGGAACCGTTTAAAAGTCGCTCAATAATGATGGCGATTATATTGATGTTTATTGTGGGAATGATGATGATGAGACTTTTTAATAGTTAATAGAATTTTTCTATAAGAATTGATAAAAAGATAAGGATGAGTAAAGACTCGCTGTAACTTTTTTGTCATACTATAGATACAAAAAACGTTTTGCTAAATTTGTATTATTTAAGTACATTTTACAGATAGTATCCTAATTTATAAAACGATTTATCTTTAATGAAACTAGGTGTAGAAATGTTGATGGAAATATTTACTATCAATTATCTAAACAATCATAAAATCATGAAATTGGAGAGGTGGACAATCTATGGCCAAACATAAGCAAAATCAAGAAACTAAAAGCACGGTTAAATTATATAAGACTAAACGAGGCTGGTTTAGTGCTCTTACACGCTTCTTTAGCTTAATTTCGTTTACACCGAAAAAGGAAGTTCGCCCGACTGATCTTAATGATTTAGATGCATTAGATGATGATTATGCTTCAGATACAGCAGACGCATATAAGAGAGGGATTGCTACCGTTGCAACCTTGTTCGGGATGGGGGCGATTGGTGCTATTTCGCCAACGGAAGTTCATGCTGCGACCACAACGGTTGACCATAGTTCTCAAGTAATTGGATCTGGATCGGTATCAGTGAGTACATCCACAAGTCAGTCAATGACATCTACGAGTGGATCAACTGCTAATCAATCTACCAGTATGTCAACGATTAGCCAGGCGATGCAAAGTAGTTCTCTATCAGTAAATAGCGCTGCAGGAAGTACAGCCTCAACCACAATTTTTGAAGGTACAACAACTAGCTCAATGGTGAGCGAAGATGCGTCTAATAGCATTTCGGTTAGTCAATCAACTGAAAGCAGTGGCAATAATGCGATTGAACAATCTGAGAGTCATTCAAATTCGACAATGACAGATTCAACAACGGGATCAACATCGCTTGATAGTGAAAAAGTTTCAATAGAGAATGGCGCGAGTACTAGCAATGTAGAAGAAAATAGTAAGCCAACCATCTCACCAGTAACTGAAAATAATAATGGGGCAACTCCCGCGGCTAATCGAACGGTTGCGGAAGATAATGTAACTCAAATTGCTGAAACTATTAAAGAAGTATCGACTGAAGATGAATTAAAAGCGGCTTTACAGGATGCCTCAATTACGACGATTAAGTTGAAGGGTAATATCACTCTTAATAATGCGATTACCATTAATAATGGAAATCGCAACATTACCATTGATGGGAATGGATACCATATTAATGCCCTTAATGAGAATGGCGGAATTATCCTAAATAATAGCTCAAGCACTGCTAAAATTGATTTAACCATTAAAAATGCGACTCTCTACAATACGAGCAAGTATGGTTTTGTTAATATGAGTAGTAATGGCGCTGACACGGTAACATACGAAGACGTGACTGCTTATGGTGGAACATTAGTATGGAGTAAGGCACTTGCAGGTATTAAAACCTTGAATTTGGCTGGGAATACAACGTTATACAGTATTGCTTCTTATAAAGTTGATGGACAGTTGCATAATACGGAGACCTTTAGTCAGGGTACGCAAGATGGTGATAAAACCACTGCCTTATACGTTTCCAACAATATTAATATCGCAGATAATGCTAATGTGACACTAAATAATAGTGCAACTGATATTGATATGTGGTTGCTTACTAATACTACTAGTAGCGAATCGTCAAATGTAAGTGCTGTTACAGTTGGTAATGCCGCCAGTTTAACGATGGAGAACATCGGACGCACCCAGTATAACATTAAGCTTGATGGTGCTGGGGATAACAACTTGATAGTTAGTGAAAACGCCACCGTTAAAATGTCAGCTAAAGTTGATAATGTTCGAATTGTACCCCGTAGAACGGGTCTTAGTAATCGGGGAAATATTGATCTTGCTAAGGGATCTAATGTTAACTTAAAAGTTATAACCGGGTCTAACTTCCGTATGGGGGGCACGTTGAATAATAGTGTTAGCTTTAACGGTAATGCAACATTAATAAAATTACAGGGAGAACTCAATGATTCAAAATACGATGACAATACTCAATCGAATATTGAATTTAATTTCCTTGGAGGAGCAGGATTCTTTGGAAAAAATGAGGTTAATTTTAATCCTGGAGCGAATGTTAGTTTAGAGGCCGGTACAGGGGCATCTAATATTGGAACACATAAGAGTACATTAACTGGCAGTGCAATTGTAAACATTAACGATCCGCTTCGGGTAGCTTTCAATACGGATAAAATGACAACGGGACCGAATGGGGTTACATACCTTGGCAATTCCAGAATTATCGTCAATGTTGAAAATGCAACAATTAAAGTTGATGAAAATGAATTTTCCGAGATTATCAGTAGTAATAAGACTAATATTACCAATAATGGAAATAACGTTAGTGTCGGATCAGTTTCCTTAAATTCTAATAGTACGAGTTACGCTAATGAATCAGAATCGCTTAGTGCCTCCCAGAGTTTTAGCATCGCAACATCAATGGCCGGAAGTCAGTTAGCTGCTGTTAATAAAGGTAGTCAAGTAATTTATGGCGGGAGTACTTCATTAAGTATCTACCAATCTACTTCAACATCGTTAAGTGAAAGTGCAAGTACTTCGACCTCGATAGTCCAAAGTGAGAGCACGTCAACGTCATTGAGTGAAAGTGCAAGTACTTCAACATCGGTAGTTCAGAGCGAAAGTGCTTCGACATCCTTGAGTGAAAGTGCGAGTGCCTCGACGTCAATAGTCCAAAGTGAGAGCACGTCAACATCGTTGAGCCAGAGTGCAAGTACTTCAACATCGGTAGTTCAAAGTGCAAGCGCCTCAACATCATTGAGTGAAAGTGCAAGTACTTCAACGTCATTAAGCCAGAGCGAAAGTGCCTCGACCTCATTGAGTCAAAGTGAGAGTGCCTCAACATCATTGAGCCAGAGCGAAAGTGCCTCAACATCATTGAGCCAGAGTGAAAGTGCCTCAACCTCGTTGAGCCAAAGTGCAAGTACTTCAACATCATTGAGCCAGAGTACGAGTGCCTCAACGTCATTAAGTCAGAGTGCAAGTACTTCAACATCATTGAGTGAAAGTGC
>NZ_RDBR01000089.1 GCF_009663775.1 Lactobacillus sp. 0.1XD8-4 | reverse complement strand
TTTCGTTTTTTTATTTTAAATTTTAAAACAAAATAAGCACCGATGGTAGTTCATCAGTACTTAATATTGTAGAGCCACTTTTTGTACTAAAGACAGGGTGGTAACGCGTTATTAACGTCCCTAAGAGCACGGTGCAGTGTTCTTAGGGACGTTTTTCTTTTCTAGCATAAGGAGGATTAAATAGAATGAAACGAAAGAAAAGGACAGGGTTAATTATTTCAATTATTCTAGCGATTATTGTAGTGGTTGGAATTGGTGGAATCGTCCACCAACGTTTTAGTAAAACTTCAACCACGACTGTTCGTTTAGGATTAGTGGGGACAGATTCAGAGCCGGTCTGGGATAATGTTCGAAAAAGGTTAAAAAAACAGGGAATTAATATTGAGTATGTCATTTTCAATGATTACGTTCAACCAGACGTTGCCTTAAAGGAAGGTAAAATCGATATGCACTCATGTTTGACGCGTTATTACTTTGAATCATATAACAAGGAACAGAACGCGCATTTAACCTCAATTGGCAATACGGTTATTTCGCCATTAGGAGTTTATTCCCAAAAGTATCAGAAAATTCAAGATCTTCCTGAGGGGGCAACCATTGCAATTCCTAATGAACCAACAACGCTTGGACGAGGGTTGAATGTCTTGCAGTCAGCTGGCTTGATTAAAGTGAAAAAAGGAAGCGGTATTAAGCCGTCTTTAAAAGATATTGTAAGTAACCCGAAGAATTTACAATTTAAGGAGGTTGATCCTGCAACAGCTGCCCGCGCATTAAATTCAGTTGACGCCTCAATTATAAATGGTAATTATGCAGTAGCAGCCAAGCTCAATCCGAAGAAGGATTCGATTTACCTCGAACCAATTAATCAAGCTGCCAAACCTTATGTTAATATTATTGCGGTTCAAGCAAAGAATAAGGATAATAAGGTATATAAAAAGATTGTTGCTGCCTACCAGACGGAGCAAACTGAGAAAGTTATTAACAAGACTTATAAAGGTGCACAAGAAGCAGCTTGGCCAATCTATGGTCGCAATTAAGAAAGGATGTAATTAATATGAGTTTAGATACAGCGATATTTGCAGAACGAATAGATATACTAAGACAGAATGAAAAAAATATAGTCGAAGCGAATAAAGAAACTAAATTGCTATCTAGACAATTAAAACATCATAGATAAGCTAATTTAAATTGATATTTTGGATTATAATTAAGTAATAATTTAGAGAAACTTTGTGAATTGAATGATTTTCCCATGGGAAAATCATGGGAAAAATATTCTAGATTTCTCGATATTTCTCATTAAATCTCGGTATTTAGTCTAAAAACATAACGTCTATAAACGCTGACAAATCAAGGAAAGGATTGATATATATGAGTTTAGATACAGCAATTTTTGCCGGTGGATGTTTCTGGTGCATGGTCAGACCTTTTGACACTTACCCTGGTATTGAGAAAGTTGAATCAGGGTATACCGGTGGTCATGTCGCTAATCCAACCTATGAGCAAGTTTGTTCAGGAACAACGGGGCATACTGAAGCGGTAAAGATCACCTTTGACCCCAGTAAAGTATCTTATAAGGACCTTGTGGAAATCTACTGGCACCAAACAGATCCAACTGATGCGAGCGGTCAGTTCCAAGACCGTGGTGATAATTATCGACCAGTAATTTTTGTTAAGGATGATAATCAGCGCCAAATTGCGGAAGCATCTAAAAAAGCGCTCCAAGAAAGTGGTCAATTTGGGGATGATAAAATCGTAACAGCAATTGAAGATGCTCAACCGTTCTATCTCGCGGAAGATTATCATCAGGATTTTTATAAGAAAAATCCGCAACGTTTTGCCTTAGAAGAAGCTGGTGGACGCCAACAGTTTATTGAAAAGTATTGGAGCAGATAATAATTTTTTATTTAAATAAAAAATTATTATTGAAAAAGGAAAACATTTATTATACAATGTAATCGTAAATAAGAAACACGAAAGCATTTCAAGTAGATTGTACAGAGAGCTAACGGATGGTGTGAGTTAGTGATCGAAACTCCGATGCTATGAATGTGGGCGGGTAATTCCGCACGGTGGTAACCGTTATCTACTAAGAGAGTGGTAAATTATAATTTGCCAAACTTGGGTGGTACCGCGGAACAAGAGCCATTTCGTCCCAAAATTTTAAGGACGAAATGGCTCTTTTATGTAGGAGGTATTTTATGTTAGACATTAAGAAGATTCGTAAGGACCCAGGTTTCTTTAAGGAAAAATTAGCTACACGGGGAGTAAAACCTGAAGAAATTGATGAAGTGCTTAGTTTAGATGCGATTAGACGTGAATTATTACAACAAACTGAAACGTTAAAAGCAAAGCGAAACGAAGCATCAGATCTAATTGGAAATGCTAAAAAAGAAAATAAAGATGCAACTGAAGCTATTGCAAAAGTTCGGGAAATTAATAATGAAATTAAAGAGTTAGATGAAAAATTAACTCAAAATGAAACCGAATTTCATGATAAAATGTCTCGCCTACCAAACATTCCACATGAAGGAGTTCCTGTAAGTTTAACAGAAGATGGGGCAACTGAGTTACGAAAAGTTGGTAAGATTCGTAAATTTGATTTTGAACCAAAGCACCATTGGGAAATTGGCGAAGACCTTGGCATTTTAGACTTTGACCGTGCCGCAAAAGTTTCTGGAGCTCGGTTTGTATATTACTTAGGCATGGGGGCACAATTAGAACGAGCAGTCTATAACTTTATGTTAGATGAACACATGAAAGATGGCTATACGGAGGTTTTACCACCGTATATTGTTAAGGCTTCAGCAATGTATGGTACGGGACAATATCCAAAATTCCGTGAAAGTGTCTATCGGGTAAACGGGGAAGATATGACCTTAATCCCAACTGCCGAAGTTCCGTTGACAAACTACTACTCGGGGGAGGTTATCCCTGCAAAAGAGTTACCTGTATATGTAACAGCACTGACCCCATGCTATCGTTCTGAAGCGGGAGCAGCTGGGCGTGATACTCGTGGTTTGATTCGAATGCATCAATTTAACAAGGTTGAGATGGTTAAATATACTCGTCCAGAAGATTCGTGGGACGAACTTGAGAAAATGACTGCTAATGGTGAGAATATCTTAAAGAAACTTGATATCCCTTACCACGTAATTACATTAACTACTGGGGATATGAGTTTTACTGCATCAATGACTCATGATATTGAATTGTGGATGCCAGCTCAGGACAAATATCGTGAAGTATCGAGTTGTTCAAACTGTCTTGATTTTCAAGCACGGCGAATGCATACACAGTTCAGAGATGAAAATGGTAAATTGCAATATGTTCATACATTGAATGGGTCGGGGCTTGCAGTTGGACGGACAGTTGCGGCTATTCTTGAAAACTATCAAAATGAAGATGGATCGGTCACTATTCCAGACGTATTAGTACCATATATGCATGGAATAACTAAGATTACCAAGGATAATGCAGTTCCGTTTCGTAACAAATAATTAGAAATTTTTGAAACAATCTACGTAAAAAGAGGCTGGGAAAAAACTCCTAGTTGAAAATAAAAATCCGTACAATGAATTCTACAAAGATTCATTGTACGG
>NZ_RDBR01000088.1 GCF_009663775.1 Lactobacillus sp. 0.1XD8-4 | reverse complement strand
TCGAAACTTTGTTCAGTTTTCAAAGGTCTACCTGTTGGCTGATTAAGCAGCCAATCAACATATTTATTATATCATATATTGATTTAACTTGTTAAGAAGAAATTTTAATTATTTTAGAATTTCTTTTGATTGATAACTCAATCAGCAACTTTATTAAAGTATCATGTCATCAAGTGAATGTCAACAACTTTTTACTAAAAAAGTAAAAACATTCAATAAATACAATGAAAGATTGTACTAACTTTAAGCAATCAAATGATAATATAATCATTTATATTTTACTATAATTATTTTTTACTTAGCTACTATTTTAATTGGTCTAAGTAATCTATTCTTGATAACAGGAATTATATTATACCCAATCATTTTCTTTTTTACAAGAACTTTCTTAACTCAATTTTTCCTATCAGTACTTCTTGACGAAGAACCAAAAAAGTCAAGTCACTATTGCAATAACTGCTAATCGTGCTTGACTGTATTTACTACTACAAAACTTTTATGATCCGATATAATAATTTACCGCATGTTGAAAGTCTTTAGGCAATGGCGCCGATACAATGATGTTTTTCCCTTGAAAAGGACTATAAAATTTCACCCAATAGCAATGTAATGCTTGTCTAGCAATAATCTTCGAATCTTTGCCATACATTCTATCGCCAATTAACGGAAATCCCAAAGCAGCAAAATGAACCCGAATTTGGTGAGTACGTCCTGTATGAAGTCGAATTTTCACTAAACTAGCCTGGGGATTACTTTTTGCGCACCAATACTCAGTAACAGACGCCTTTCCACCTTTTCCTACCATTCTTTTAACAAAAGAATCGGCGTCCCTTTTGATTGGTGCATCAATATATCCATGTTGTGCTGGAACCGTTCCATGTATAAGCGCTAGGTAGTTTTTCTTAACCAAATGCTTCTTTAACTGTGTATCAAGAACTGCATGTGCAAATCGATGCTTAGGAAATATAACTATCCCACTAGTATCCCGATCTAAGCGTGTCGCAACATGAGTTACCTGATTCTCATAATTTTGCTGTTTATAGTATCCCCGCACACGATTTACTAAGCTATCTGCTACTTCGACATTATGAGCCGGAACAGTAGCTACCCCCGCTGGCTTATTCATAATTAAGAAATCCCGATCTTCATATATAATATCGATTGGTTCATTACTGATATCAACATTATTATTAGCTACCTCAGGAGGAAGAATGAGTGTTATCTTATCTTGATAATGTACTTGATCCACTGCCCATTTATCTTCCCCATTAATCTTCATTTTTCCGCCATGATAAATAGCCACCTTTAATAAAGAAGATGAAACGCCATACATTCTTAAAGCTGCACGTAGTTTCCGTGGCGTTTGATGATTATATATCCAAGTAAATTCCATTAATGAACGCCACCAATAAACGAATCTTTTACCCGGTTCCAGAAATTATTATGACGGTATTGGGCAAAATAAATTCGTTGTTTTGACACACTGTAGCATAACTCAGTCAGATAACGTTCTTTCTCGCTCTTTAGCATCCACTGATCACGATCACAAGTTAATACATGGCCATTTTCATCCCGTAATCGCAAAATCAATTTTGTATTAGCGCCAAAAATGATGGGAGAACCTAGCGTCCTAAACACACGATTGTTAAGTGATGCCATTTCTGCTAATTGAAATCCGATACTATTAGGGTCCATAATCGCTCCGCCAACAGATTTATTATATGCTGTTGATCCTGTTGGTGTCGAAATACATAAACCATCCCCACGAAAGTTTTCAAATAAATGATTATTAATAAATACATCACACACCATTGTTCGTGTAACATTCCTGATAGTCGATTCATTTAATGCGACATATTTCTCTACTTTACCATCGGAATATGTCGCTGTCATATCAAGTAAAGGATATGATACTGCTTGTCCACTGTCTTTTAACAAGCTATCAACTAAATCATCAATCTCAAAACTACGCCAATCAGTGTAGAAGCCAAGATGTCCAGTATGAATCCCAACAAAACGAATATTATTTAAGTCCTTCTGGTAATGATGAAAAGCAGATAGTAAAGTGCCATCGCCACCAATCGTTACAACGACATCTGGATCTTTTTCCACATAAACTAAGCCGGCTCTTTCCATTTCAGATTTCAATAGTTTAGTCACTCGTTGTGATTCTGCCGTTTCGTTATTATAAATTCCAATTCTCATAATCTACCTCTTCAATTCATCTTCGTTTTCAAAGCTATCCGTTGATTTTCGATTTGAAAATAATGTCTGAGCTTCTTTTATTTCTTCTCTAATTTCTGACATTTCATTATCAAGCTTAAAGGCAGCTTCTGCGGCACGCTGCAAACGAGCAGATAGTTCTTCTGGAAATTCACCCTGGTATTTATAGTTCAGCGAATGCTCAACAGTTGCCCAAAAATTCATAGCGAGAGTCCGTACTTGAATCTCTGCTAATATCCTTTTTTCACCAGTAATCAGCTGAACAGGATATTCAATAACAATATGATATGAACGATATCCACTTGGCTTTACATTTGTTACATAATCTCGTTCCTCAAGGATAGTCATGTCACTACGTTGCCGTAATAAATCGACAACCTTATAGATATCTTCTACAAATTGACACATTATTCGTAAGCCTGCAATGTCTTGCATATCTTGTTCTAAACGGTTTTCCTGCACATGACGTCTGATCATTTTTTCTTTTATACTATCAACTGGCTTCACTCTTCCAGTAACAAATTCAATTGGTGAATGCTGAGTTTGGTCTTGGAACTGTTTGCGCATCCCCCGTAATTTGACTTTTAATTCATTTACGGCTTGTTGATATGGCAAAAGAAAATGCTGCCAATCTTCAATCATAATTCAGCCTCCTGTTAAATCTCCGTATATTTTAGCACATTTCATAGAATAACTCTGCTATTTATCTCAAAACTAAATTCTTTACAAATTGACTGATATTTGCAAAAATAATTATGTTCACAGGATTAGAATTTTGAGTATACAAATGATCGGAGGGGTGATTATGCTCGAACTTCATCTTTTTGTGAATCCATTAGGGATGCGTTGCTTGCGGTGCGAAAAAGATGTTTTACAAATTGATCACGATTTAAATACAAAGATCAGTTATCAATTTGTACCACTATTCAATATGAAAACAATCAATAATACGATTGACTTATATCACCTTAATCCGCACGATCTCGCTATTAGACAGCGAGTATCAAAGACCCTTAATCAAGTAATCCTAGATTACAAAGCGGCACTATTTCAAGGGCGAAAACGCGGACGCCATTACTTGTTGCTTTTACAATCAGCGCTAATCAAAAAAGGATTAAATTATAGCGATGAATTAGCTAACAAAATTGCGGCTGATTCAAATCTTGATATTGAGATGTTCCTAGAAGATCGTCAAAGTCAACTCGCAAAGCAGGCATTTCGTCAGGATCAAAAGATTGCCAATGATCTCGGTGTTTCTGAAACTGCTACTGCCGTTGTATTTAACACTAATGATTCTGATTATGGCCTAATGATTCCAAATTTTAATTATGATACTTTAATTAATGCTTTCAAAAGTGGCGAATTAAGCCCCAAAGCATCACTAAATGATTTAGCTAGCAACTACCAAGCTCCTAAATTAAAAATTTTGGCTCTTCGTCAAGAAGTACTGATAGGAAAAATTGAATAAGATTGATCAAGCAGCTCGCACCTGGACCGTGTGAG
>NZ_RDBR01000087.1 GCF_009663775.1 Lactobacillus sp. 0.1XD8-4 | reverse complement strand
GAGCGTTTTGCGTATTGTCTACTGGGTGGTAAACAACTGGCGTATCGTTAGTTGGCACTTCTGGTGTTACTGTTGGTGTTTCTGGAGTGTAACCAGGAATATTTGGTACCGGTTCATTTGGCGTTACCTTTGTTGGATCAGTTGGATCGTTAGGGTAACTTGGCGTTGGTACACCTGGAATTGGCTTACCTGATGGGTCAACCGGAATAATCTTGCCGACCTTCTTGTAAACAACTTCAGTCACCACATTTGGATTATCAGTAGTTGCTGTTAATCCACCAGCCGTCTTAACTGTTGCAATGTAGCCATCAATTACTGGAACATTAATTGTACCGAACTTGTGGCTAGTTTCATTCCATGAACCTGCAGTAATTGTCTTACCAGTTACAGCATCAACAACATCTGGTGTCCGCGTAAATTCACTAGTTTGAACGTTGTTTTCACGGAGCGTGTTACCATTTTCATCAACAAACTTGATAGTTTGTGATGCTGGAATGTTTTGTCCGTGTTCGTTAGTTGTACCATTTGGTGCGTAATTTACGTATACATCGTAACTTGAGTCATTGTGAGTAAGTGATACGCCCTTAACGTTTGTACCATCTGCGTCACGACTGACATAAGTGACGTGCATCCCGTCAACAGCAGGTGATTGAACAGCCTTCACATCTTGTGCTGGTGTCCAAGTCAATTCGCCTGGGCCAGTAATCTTACCGTCAGTAACCGTGACTAACTTACCAGTTACTTTGTCAACAGTACCATTAGCAGTAAAGTTAACTGTTTCTACAACTGGAGCAGCAACTTGCTTACCATCTTGGGTATTAATGAAGTGAACTGTCCGCGTAACATCTTTTTGCAGGTCAGTCTTGTTGTAACCGGCACCTGGGTGATCAGGGTTAACTGGTGCAGTTCCATGAGTCAAGTGAACTGTAAAGTTGTGAGTACCATTGACAGAGAATGTGTAACCAGTTGCTGGGAAGTCATCGCTTACTAATTCGTAACCTTGTGCTTCGTAACCCGCAATTGAACTCTTAGTTGAGTAATCACTTGGTTTACCATCAAGACCACGTAATTCATCAGTCTTAAGAGTAGAATCAGTTACATCATCAATGTAAGTTACGCTAGCTTGAACGTTTTGCCGGTAAATGACAGTTGTATCAGTAGTAGGTACATCTGGAGTTACCGTTGGTGTATCTGGAGTGTAATCAGGAACTGCTGGTACTGGTTCATCTGGCGTTACTTTCGTTGGGTTGGTTGGGTCGTTAGGGTAACTTGGCGTTGGAGCACCTGGAATTGGTTTACCAGATGGGTCAACTGGAATGATCTTACCAACCTTCTTGTAGACAACCTTATCAGTAACGTTAGGGTTATCAATCGTAGCTGTCTTACCACCAGCAGTTGTTACTTCCGCAACATAACCAGGAATTACCGGAACTTTAACCGTGCTGTAAGTGTGGCTAGTTTCATTCCATTCTCCGGCGGTAACATTACCTTCTGCATCAGTTACATCTGGGGTTCGGCTGAAGGTAAATTCACTAACTGCTGGAGCGTAAAGTTCATTACCATCTTCGTCAACGAATGTAACAGTTTGGGTTGATGGAACCGTCTTAGCGCCTTCTTGGTGGGTACCATTATCAGCGTAGTATACGTTAACAATGATATTACTGCTTTGCGCATTAACAGTTGTCTTCGCTACATTATCACCATCACGTTGGTCACCTGGGGTAACGTTACTTACATGCATCCCCTTGACCGTTGGTGATACAACCGCATCAAAGTCATGACTATCAGCGTTCCAAGTCAGTTCACCAGCACCAGTGATCTTGCCATCGACAACAGTAACTAACTTGTGAGTTACGTTATCAACCGTACCATTAGCGATAAAGTCAAATGATTGACCAACTTGTTGAGCAACAACATTACCTTGACCATCTAAGTAGTTGATTGTCCGAGTAACTGTCTTCTTCAAGTCAGTTGCACTATAACCAGCACCTGGGTGGTCTGGGTTAACTGGTGAAGTGGTGTGTGTCAAGTGAACAGTGAAGTCATGTTGACCACCAACTTCAAAGGTGTAACCCGCAGCTGGGAAGTTATCGCTTACTAACTTGTAGCCTTGTGCTTCGTAACCTGCAATTGAACTCTTAGTGGAGTAATCACTCTTAGTACCGTCAAAACCACTCAATTTATCTGTTTTAAGCGTCTCACCAGTTACATCATCAATGTAAGTTACAGTTGCTTGAACATTTTGATGGTAAACAACTGGCGTATCTTCACCAGGGTTATTTGGAGTAACTGTTGGTACTTCTGGAGTTAATCCTGGGATACTTGGCACTGGTTCGTTTGGCGTTACCTTGGCTGGATCTGTTGGATCTGTTGGGTATTGTGGCGTTGGTACATCTGGAATTGGCTTGCCTGATGGGTCAACTGGCACAATCTTACCGTTCTTAGCGTACTTAACAGTTACGGTGTAGCTGTCGTTGTCGTGAGTCAGCGTTACACCCTTAACATTATTGCCTTCACCATCACGGTCAACACTTACTAAGTGGTAACCATCAATAACTGGTGACTTAACACCATTAAGGTTTTGGCTTTCGCTCCACTTCAATGGAGTGATCCATTCACCAGTTACCTTGTCAAGAACCCCTTCGGCAGTGAAGTTAACAGTTTGTTCAACTGAATCACTAACCTTGTTGCTATTTTCGTCAACGTATTGAACTGTCCGCGTAACGTTCTTCGTTACTTGGTCTGATCCAGCTGGGTACTTAGGTCCGTCTGGATCATTAGGGTTGATTGGTTCGCCTGGCTTACCTGGGTTGGTTGGAGTAACCGGCTGTGTACCGTGCTTGAATGTAACAGTAAATACTTGATCGTGATTCTTATCATTATCAAATGCAGCATCAGTTGGGAAGCCATCATTTACTAATACATAACCTTTATCTTCAAGTGCCTTGATTTCATCAGCAGTGCTGTAGTTGATCTTGTCACCTGGTTGACCAGATAAGTTACCGGAGTTAGCAAGTTCTTCATTGTTAGTAATGTCGATGTAACGAACTTGTGCATTTTGAGTGTTGTCTACTGGGTGGTAAACAACTGGAGTATCTTCACCAGGGTTAGTTGGGGTAACCGTTGGTACCTCAGGGATAAATCCTGGAATATTTGGCACTGGTTCGTTTGGCGTTACCTTGGCTGGATCTGTTGGATCTGTTGGGTATTGTGGCGTTGGTACATCTGGAATTGGCTTGCCTGATGGATCAACTGGAATGATCTTACCGTTCTTAGCGTACTTAACAGTTACGGTGTAGCTGTCGCTGTCGTGGGTAAGAGTTACACCCTTAACATTATTACCATCTTTATCACGATCAACACTTACTAAGTGGTAACCTTCAACAACTGGTGATTTAACACCGTTTACGTTTTGGTTTTCGCTCCACTTCAATGGAGTGATCCATTCACCAGTTACCTTATCAAGTAAGCCTTCAGCAGTAAACTTAACAGTTTGTTCTACTGAGTCGCTTACCTTATTACCATTTTCGTCTACGTATTGAATAGTACGAGTTACGTCCTTAGTTACTTGGTCTGAGCCTTGTGGGTACTTAGGACCATCTGGATCGTTAGGGTTGATTGGTTCACCTGGCTTACCTGGATTTTCTGGAGTTACAGGTTGCGTACCATGCTTGAATGTAACAGTAAATACTTGATCATGATTCTTATCATTATCAAACGCAGCATCGGTTGGGAAGCCATCATTTACTAATACATAACCTTTATCTTCAAGTGCCTTGATTTCATCAGCAGTGCTGTAGTTGAT
>NZ_RDBR01000086.1 GCF_009663775.1 Lactobacillus sp. 0.1XD8-4 | reverse complement strand
CCCCCCCCCAGATTTTTCTACGTTCTAAAAACTTAAACATTGTAATTCACCCCTCGTAATTTATTTATAGCAATTTAGTTTTATATCTAGTTGTCCTTTAAGCCAGAACTTTTTTCAATCTCATTAGCAACATGATCCTAAATTATTTTTAAGAAATAGCTAAACGATAAAACTATATTTTTGTCTTTGCTATAAGCTCTTGCTTTATCCATTGCATCAAGAACTACATCATCACTTAATTGACCTCTGAGCCCCTCTAAAGTAGTTCATTCCTCAAATTCTATTTTCCTCTGTTGGCTATTCGCTCTCTGACTTTATGGATCACTTCTGGATCTGCTTTTTTGCAGAGTTCTTCTTGCGATTTCTTACTCCACTCTGGCATTTGCTCATTACTTGATTTCCTAAAAGTATTAGTTATTTTTGCTTGTAAAGATTCATACGTTACATGTTCTTGTACATAGCGAGATAAGATTTTAACTAAATAGCTAAATGGCAATTCAACCTTAGGATCATTATTCTTACTCATAGCTTCTTTCATTGCACGAACAACTAGCCGTTCATCATTCAGCTGTTGTTTAAACTCATTAATTTGCTGAAGCTGATATTTATTAAATGAAATTTGATGAGTTGCTATAAAATTATTGATTATTTTTGAAGAAGATGAGGATTGATTATGTTCCTCTTCATCTCTATTACATTCCATTCTATTCTCTTCTATTCTCTTCATCTTCTCTTCTGCCGTCCATGGACCGTCCAATGGACGTCCATTGGACATATTCTTATTACCTCCTTTCTTTTTTCCAGTATCCGCTCTAGGCTTTGCCTTTCTAATTGGTTCATCAGGTAATATTTCATGAAGTAAACTTTGATATTCTGAATCTTCTTTTCTATCTCGCCGTAACGTATTAGACTTTGACCAATCACACATATAAGAAACCAAATCATCGTTTAAAGGTCTAACAAATCCCTTAGCTACTAAAAGTTTATAGTCATCGTCAGAGGCTCCTACCATCCTCATAACGCTAAATGCTTGAACAATGCCATCATCATCAGTATTAGCCATTAACTGTGCATAAAGTCCTTGTGCTGAAAGTGGCATTTTAATAAATTTAGCTTGGCTCATAATTATTCTGTTAATCATTCTTCTATCTGCCATTTTCCTCACTCTTTCTTGTGTTAAGATAAAAGTGTAGATTGTTTTCATATCTGCACATTATCAGTTCTGTTGAGTTTTCATCACTACACGACAACTCAATAGAACTTTTTTCTATACTCTCAGTCCTCATTAGCTGAGAGTATTTTTTTATCATCAACATTACTAAGCTTTCCTTTCGTCTTTGATAATTCTTTCTAGTTATTAATTAATAATCACGCCGGACAGTTGTGCTTATCTTCTTTTTAATTTCTATGTTTTGCTAGAAAAGAGTCGACTTCTGATCGCTTATATCGTGTTACATTTCCAATTTTGACAAAAGGCAATTTAACTTCATCAGCCCACTTATCAAATGTCTTGTAAGATACCCCAACATACTTCGCCGTTACCTTTTTATTCATGTATGGTGGATAGCCACTTGTATTAACAAAACTTTCTAGCTCTTGATGTAACTGTTGAGAAATTGCTTCTCGTAATTGATTTTCAAAAGCTTCTGACGTTTCTAAATTTAGTTGCAACTTAATCACTTTCCTTTCCAACAATTACTTCATGCTCTTTCATAAAAGCATCAATAGCCGTTTTGCTAATTCTTTTAGATTTACCAATAATCACAACTGGCAGACCCTCACGAATATAATTGTTTAAGCTTTTTTGTGATTTAAAGCCTAAATATTTTGAAGCTTGTTCTAAATTCATAAATTCACTCAAAGTCATCACCTTATTTCTACTTTTGTCTAATAATACTCTACTTTTGTAGCTTTAGCAAGAATTTATTAGACTTTTGTAGAAATAAAGTGATTTTAAAGGTAAAATACATAAAAAGGAGGAGAAAATTGGTTACAGAAAATAGAATTCGAGAACTTCGCTTAAAGAATCATATTACACAAACTGAACTTGCTAAAAAAATACATGTTAGTCCTCAAGTTATCAGTAAATATGAAAAGAATGAGCGAAAACCTAAAATTGATAAATTGCAAAGCCTTGCTAATTTTTTTAATGTTTCTGTTGAATATCTCATGGGTCTTAGTGATTCTCCTGCTTCTGGGTTGAGTAATATGGCGGGTGATATAACAAAACCACTTACTATTAGCTATAAATCACTTTTTTCAATGCTTTATATTACGTATGTACATGGAATTGATATAACAAATAACCCTAATTTTCTTGAGATAAATAAGAAAATCGATAATTTAACTGACTATCAGAAACGAGCAATTATCCAAAACTTTCTTACTTGGTTTGAAAGTGAAATAAACAAGTCTTCAAACATAGATTAACCTCTTCTAGTGACATACATAATCACCTGCCGGACAGCTGTGCGATTATGGAGGTTAATTAAAATGGCATCTTACAGAAAATATCAAACTAAAAAAGGGCAGCGTTGGATGGTCACCGTTTCATATACCGATCGATATGGAAAATATCGTCAAGTCAATAAAGCGGGTTTTAAACTAAAAAAAGAAGCCACCCAAGTTGCATTACAACTTGAAAATGAGCTTCAACAAAGAGATTATTTTGCGGATTCAAAGCTAACATTCCAACAGGTATATACTAAATGGCTTAAAATTAAAGCTGACCTTAAACCATCTAGCTTAAATAATATTCATACAGTTATGCGCAACCACATTTCCCCGCTTTTCGGTGAAATGATTATTAGCAAAATCACAATTGATGATTGCCAAAATGCAGTTGAAAAATGGTATTTCCACCCTTACAAGAAATACTATCGCTTTTATTTATTGTTAAACAGTATTTTAGAGTTTGCTGTTGAGCGTAATTATATTCATACTAACCCTGCTCAAAAAATTCATTTGCCAAGAGCTGACCGCCAACCAGTGAAAGCTTCTTCTAAAAAACAATTCTACACACGAGAAGAGCTTCAAACGGTCTTAAAGGCAATCAAAGATAATGCGCCAACGGAAATGTTCACTTTCTTTTGGCTTATTGCTAACTCTGGTTTACGCCGTGGCGAAATGTTAGGTTTGCAATGGCAAGATATTGATTTTGAAACTCATACTTTGAGAGTTCAACGCACACAGTCGTTTGGCGTTGGTAATAAATCAATTCTTAATTCACCTAAAACAAAGAATAGCAAGCGAACAATTTTTCTTGCTAAGAAAACTGAAAACTACTTAAAAATTTGGCAATTAGAGCAGGCAAAATACTTACTTTCTATCGGTAAAAATCCACATAGTGCTAATTTGCCCGTATTTACCCGTATAAGCGATTCTAGGATGATGTCAGTAAATTACCCGTCGCAATGGTTAAAACGTTTCTGTGTGGCTCATAGCGTCCCATATTTAGAAATCAAGGGTTGGCGACATACTTTTGCAACTCTTGGAATTGAAAATAATAATTTAACGACTAAACAGGTTCAAGCAGAATTAGGTCACGCTTCCGCAGATATAACCTTAAATGTTTACACTGGAATATCCGAAGAAGAAAAAGCTAGAACCGCTGACACAATGGCTAATTTAATCGCTTTTGATTAAGAAATTTCATTACAGAATTTTCAAAACTCTATTACAGAATTTTTTACAGAATTGTTGCCTTCTAGGTACAATTCAATACATTTTACAAAACAAAAAAGACTGTCATTTCAACGGTTTACCGTTTAATGACAGTCCTTATTATATATAAATCGGAATTACAAGATTTGAAC
>NZ_RDBR01000085.1 GCF_009663775.1 Lactobacillus sp. 0.1XD8-4 | reverse complement strand
GAACACAGAAGTTAAGCTTCAACACGCCGAAAGTAGTTGGGGGATCGCTCCCTGCGAGGATAGGACGTTGCCACGCGATTAAAACGTGAACCGGTTAAACGATTCGCGTCTTTTCTTTAATAACAGTTTCTGGTATAATTAATTAGGAATTGTTATTATGCTGACTTAGCTCAGTTGGCAGAGCACGTCACTAGTAATGATGAGGTCGGAGGTTCGAATCCTCTAGTCAGCATAATTAAAACTTACAAAGTTTATTAATCCTTGATATATCAACGTTTTACAAAGGTATATCAAGGATTATTTTTGTTTATTTAAGAAAGTTATGCACACGGCTGTGCACACAGAAAAACTGTGTGCATGTGCTTGCATCGATGCATCGCTAGAACTATTGGTTTAATAGGCGTTATAGAGGATTTTTTGTGTGCAAATCATGATTTGAAATAGTTGATATAAAAAAGAAGAAACATGATTCCAACAAATAGTGAAATCATGTTTTGGTAAAATAACATTAAATTTTAGTCAGCGATATCTTATCATAAATTACTTTAGTTATTTTTGCCAATCTGCGACGACTACTTTTCCAATCATATGTCCATTTTCAACAAGGCTGTGAGCTTTCCTAAGATTATCGGCATTTATTGGAGAAAGAGATTGTGTTAAAGTGCATTGCAATTCGCTATCATCAATCAAAGTTGCTATTTTATTAAGAATCTCATGTTGTGATTGCATATCTGGTGTATGATAATAAGATTTTGTGTACATCCATTCCCAAGCGAATATAGCCTTTTTAGGTGTTAATAATCGCAAATTAATAGGATGTCTATTTTCGGTAATAGATGCAATGGCACCCTCTGGTTTAATTAATTTGCACATTTCTTGCCAATGACTATCAATATCTTTTAATTCCAAAATGTAATCAACATATTTATAGCCAAGTTTATGAACTTCATTTACCAGATTTTTTCGATGATTTACTACATCTGTAGCTCCATGAGATTTCACCCAGTTAATACTTGCAGGCCGAGAAGCTGTGGCAATAACTGTTAGACCAGCATTAGATGCTAGTTGTGTTGCAACAGACCCTACACCTCCAGCGCCATTAATAATAAGAATCGTTTTACCTTCATTAGTTTTTTTATTTTGAGATAGGGATAATTGTTCAAATAATGCTTCATAGGCAGTTAGGGAAGTTAAAGGCATCGCAGCTGCTTGGGCATCCGTCAATGATTTAGGAGCATTTCCGACGATTCGTTCATCTACCAATTGATACTCACTATTGCTTCCTGATCGTTTAAATGAACCAGCATAGTAAACACGATCACCTGGTGAAAAAAGTGATACTTTGCTACCGACTTTTTCAACAATTCCACAAGCATCCCAGCCAATAATTTTGGGTTTTGAGAGTTTCCCATGCCCATTTCTTCTTACGCCAACATCAACAGGATTAACTGAGACGGCATTAACTTTTACTAATAAATCGTGTCCCTTAGGTGTCGGCTTTGGTGTCTCAAATTCAAATAAACTTTTTGGATCTTTAATATCCAAATGTTCGCTAAAACCAATTGCTTTCATAATTAATTCCTCTTTCCTTGTTTTATACTTATCAATAGTAAGCTGGGAAGCAAATCAAACAAGAAGAGAATTTAAAATTCCTATGTAACAATTATTTCCCTAATAGTGACAATTGTTGAGATCGTGTATTATAGAAATTAGGATTCAAAAATAATAGGGAGGAGCATGATTTTGCAAAGGCATATTTATAATTGTAATGATGGTTGCCCAGTTGAGAGCACTTTACAAATTATTTCGGGTAAATGGAAAAGTGTAATCATCTATCATTTAATTAAAAATAAAGTGTGTCGTTTTAGTGAATTACAAAAACGGATGCCAAATTGTTCTAGGCGAATGCTATCTTTACAACTTAGCAAATTAGAAAAAGATAAAATTATTGAAAAGAAAATATACCCTGTCATTCCTCCTAAAATAGAATATAAATTAACCTGTTTTGGACAAACGTTGACTCCACTTATTATTGAAATGGAGAAATGGGGAAGAACATACAATACTATAAATTTAGAAGGGAATTAAAAGCTTACACCTAGATGTAGACTTAATGAAATTTCTTATTTTAATTTTCTTCCATATTGTCAGCAATAATATCAACGGTTGCTTGATAATGAATTAGATTTATAATTTAAAGGGTAAAACTGACAGCTATGTAATTAGCTATCAGCATACTTAGGTAGTCACATAATAGTATTATTAAGGAATAATTGTTTAATTACTGAAGGGAAGTTATTAAATGGCGCAGATTCAACTAATTAGGTCACCTTTTATCCTATCAAATAACCAATTTCCTGGGGATCAGTTGATTGGGATTGCAACTAATTTTTATCATTCCGTCCCATTTTATCATCCAACGCCACTGGTAAAATTACCGAACTTTGCTCATGAGAATAAACTAGGAATAGTATATATTAAAGATGAAGCTCACCGCTTTGATTCGCGCTTAAAAGCATTTAAGGCGACTGGTGGCCTTTTTGCGATGGCCTGTTGTATTGCTAAGCAAGCTGGGTTGCCATTAGCGGGCTTGACATATGATCAATTGCAGACTCCTGCTGTTAAAGCGGTTGCTAATAAGCTCACCTTTTATACGGCTACTGATGGAAACCATGGGCGTGGTGTTGCTTGGGCAGCAGCCAAACTTGGGACCCATGCAGTAATCAAAATGCCTGTTGGTTCAACCAGACTTCGGGCGGAACATATTGCTCAATTTAATAATGCCCAAGTTGAAATTACTGATAAAAATTACGACGATACTGTTCAATTCGTCTATGAGTTATCGCAAAAAGACCCTAATGGTATCTTAATTCAAGATATGGCATGGTCAGGTTACACCAAAATCCCGCAAGAAATATCTGCGGGATATTCAATTATTGTAAACGAAATTCTTGATCAATTAGCCAAGGATGATTATCCGACCCACCTTTTTCTCCAAGCGGGGGTTGGGCAGCTATCTTCAGGAATTATCAATGCACTATTCAGTCAGTTGCCAACTAACTACTATCCAATTGTAACGATAGTTGAACCTGCCAATGTTGCCTGTTATTTCCTTTCTGCCCAAGAAGCTGATGGCCTAGCGCACACTGTTCCGGGATCCCCACAAACAATTATGGCGGGGCTTAATTGCAAAACGCCGAGTGCAATTTCTTTTCCACTCATAAAAAAGACCGCTAGTTTTTATGGTACATTAACGGATGAGGTAGCAGCCAATGGAATGCGCATATTAGCACATCCTAGGGGTAATGATCCCGTAATTGTATCAGGTGAATCTGGTGTTGCAGCCTTTGCCTTTTTAAATGCCGTTGTTCAAAATTCCCAATATCGACAAATGTTAAAGCTTGATTCAACTTCCCGAGTTCTAGTTATCAATACCGAGGGTGATACTGATGAGCATGATTATCAAACCATCATTAATAAGTAGACAGGCTGAGTAGTCAATTGACATAAGCATGTCCGAAGTAACTAACGATTAGATCAAGCCTAGAATAAATCGATAAAAGCCAATGGGAGTGAGACAGAACTAGCTTGCTAGTTCGTTTTCGAACCCCCGCAAGCACAAAGAGGACTCTAGTGTTCGGATTTTCCGAACGCTAGAGTCCCTTTGTGTACTGCGCTGTAGCATTTTCAACTATATAGGAGACTTATGTCACAGCCCTATTGGCTTATTTACATATTACAATTAAAGGCCTAAATACTTATCCTTAATCATTTCTGCTTTCTTGGCATGATCTTCGGGATAAATAAAACTATAGTCAATCCCAAGTTTTGATAATTCATCTAAAATGGGGCGCTTATATTTAGCAGGGACAATATATTTTTCTTTTTCATCAGGTTTCTCTGGATTGTAAAGACTAAGGATATCGATTGCTGATTGTGCTTGCTGCTCAACTTCCGAGTAATTGATCTTGACAGATTGGTCGTATTCATCACCGATAAAGGGAACAAACAGGAAAAGTCCCTGCTGATTTTCCATTCGTCGACTCATTCGTTTAATTGTTACGATTTTGGGTACGATTAATTCAAGCGGGTTTAACTTATTTTCAAAACTGGGGATGTCTCGTTTTGCTTCTTCAAATAAGCGGAGAAACGGTAGGGTTTGTAGGTCATGCTTAAACTCGGCAAAATAGTTTGAAGTGTCATTATCAAAATAGTTAAGGTAATCATTACTCCATAAGCGATGTTGGTGCGCAATGTAGTTATTGTCTAATTGGTAGAATTTTTTAATCGTTTGAAAAAATGCACTCTTATCAGCCATTGACTGTCGTGCTAGCGAAGATTCAAGTTGCATTTCATTACTGAAAGCATTCTTCTTAAAATAGTTATGGTTCGTTAAGCCGCTCTTAAAGTCATATTCGGCAATCAGATTATGCCATCCCCGTTCATCAAGCATTTTTGCTAATCTGTCGCGGTTAGGTTGATCCTTATAAACATAGACTTCACCATTACCTTGTCCGCCTTTAACCGCAAAGAAAAGGGCAATGAGGGGATTACTACTGACATCTAATAACCTTGTCGGGAGGTGGTAGTGTTCCATTAATGCCATTCGCTCGAAATTAGTTCGACATTTTTCAAAAAGCTGGGGGTCGGTCATTAAAAAATCCTTGAACATATTATCTTCATTATCAAGGAGTTTCCGACTGCGGAAGACTGAGGGCAACGTGTTAGAGAAAGCATCATCCTGTCCGCGAAAATAATAATTTTGTTGCTTATTGCTAATTAATTTTTCAATTTGGCAGATTGCAAGAAATAACTTGAACGAATTTAGTGACGTAGATTAAGCAAGAAGATCTCGATTGGTGTATGCC
>NZ_RDBR01000084.1 GCF_009663775.1 Lactobacillus sp. 0.1XD8-4 | reverse complement strand
GTAAATTGGTCTACAAAAAAGATTTCCACGACCAGATGAATTATTCATCCAACCTATGAAAATCTTACACTAACGTTGTATAATCCCTCCGTTACTTCTTTTGTTATTATTTGAGTTTCTAAGAATTGAGGATATGCTGTGTATCTTATATTTATTGTATCCTCAAACACACCAAAGCCTGGCTTCCACACAACATAAACAGAAAAAAGTCTTTGTGCTGCATTAATAGTTTCTTTATTGTCAAAATAGGCTGTTGAACTTTCAATATTAACTTCATTATCTACTAATGACTTCCCCATTGTTCCCTTACTTGCTTTCAGCCTAGTCCCTTCTGGATCACTAAAAATAAACGCTTTTACTCTTCCTTCTACACTTGGGTTATTTAAGAAGTTATCAAAGTCTTGTCGAATGATCTTTCTAACAAACACACCCTTAAGCCTTTCGATAGTATCTTCATCATCTAGATCAGCAATGTTTAATTCTGATAATAGTTTATTACTAAAATTACGAATGTCATTTTCATAATTTGACACTAAATCAGAATATTGACGTTCATCTTGCTTCGTGAGATATGAATATATATTATAAATAAATTGTTCATTATTACCATAACCTATTGTGATATTATAAGTTTTTAACAAATATTTACTAAAATAATTAAATATAGCTGGAGTTTTAGATGACAGTTGTTTATTTATCCTATTATTTTGTCTACTTGGAAGGTGCATTCGTACTTTATAATTCACTAGATCTATGTTGATTGTCACATACTCTCCTCTTAAATACTTATCACTTTCAGTATAATCTTTGTATTTTCTACAATAAATCAAATAAATGCCCTTTAAGTCATCTCCTATCGAGTCAACCTTTCTATAAATAAGTTTAAATTGTTGTGTTGGAGTGAATCTTAAAATTTTGTTGAAGTTCAGATGACTAACATTTAGTTTTCTTAAAAGTTCTGATTTACTTTTAATTGGTTTAGGTATGTTTTCAATATCACTTTCAGTAATAATCCTTGATTTACCATATACCAATCTTTTTGCAAGAAATTCTTCAAAAGAGGTCATTTCTTTCGATGATTCATTATCAGAGTATTCTTCGAGAAAGTCATTTACTAACGTTAGCTTATCTGAATTCTTCGAGTATTTGTACTCATCTGTATTTTCCTCTAAGAAGTCTAAAAATGACTTCTTAGTTATTCTTAATCGAATAATATCATCTACCATTACTAATGATAGCTTAGATTCAGTTTCCATCAATATAGTCTCCCTAATTTAAAATTATTGTATACAATAACTTTACAAAAAATTCTACTAATATTTCAAGACGTTATCTGAAATATAACCTAAGATGTAAATCTTAATCAGTTTTTTAATATTCAATATAATACTAGGTTTAAAGCAATCATTTATAATTACAAATAAATTTTTAAGAGTTTACTCCTAAAATTAGTTCTATCAGGAGTAAACTCTTCTACAATTGATTTCTAATACATATTATTAGTAGACAATACAAGGCCAGTAAATTATTTTTTCTTTTCCTGTATTTGTTTCACTTTACGAAAACATACTTTAACTTCTACAATTATTCATCTATACCATCTTCATCATCTTTACCAAACACTTATTTGCTTCTAGATCGTGATTCCAGTCAATTAAAATATCGTAGTGCTCAATATTCACACGGTCGCCTTCCCTTTTCAATCTTGTTTGCTAGTTACATAATTATGGTACTCCTTCATATATCTATCATATTTAATCTCCGGTAAACCTAAGCAGTTGAATGAACCATGCAAAAACAAGTGTGTATCACCCCATTGAAAGGCATGAAGAATTCTAGCTTTAAGGATTATCTTAAATTGAAATTCATAGCTCATTTTACAACTCCTTCAATCCCATCTTCTTCCGGCCACCATTAAACCAAGGACTTACCGTAAATGCGAGAATATCATTGATTACATAGATAGAACTATTAATAGCCATCGCTAGTGTTGCATCCCCTTGGGCGTAAGTAATACCCCAAAGGATTAATTGAAAAATTCCAGATGCTAACCACCAAAAATATTGGTTGTTGTAGCGCATAAAACACATAATTCCTGCTGTTAAACTGATAGCAAAACTAATAGCATCAATCCAAGGGCGTGGGTCATTAGTAAACTTGCCAATCAAGTATCCAGAAATTACATATACAAGCAACGTTCCAATAATTGCAATTAGCCATTGCTTACCACCAAATTTACGAAGATGATTTTTAGTATCATCATTCCATGAACGTACAGCTAAGATGACCGGCAAGTCCAGCGTTAATACATAGGCTACTTGTTCAAAGATTGATAGGTAGTTCTTTGCGGACAGGCCTGCATAAATAAAACAAGCAGCGCTAAGAATCCCAAGCCAACCGTTAATGGCCTTCGTTGCATTAATAGCTAATACACATAACACGCCTAACGTAGTACCAATAAAAGTTATAATTGCTACAGGTGTAATTGGATTACTTACCAGAGTCATGATTTGACAACCAAGACTAAAGAAAAAGAGATAATAATTTTGTTGTGGCCACCCCCTTAATTGACCAAGTAACCACTTAAAATAGTTTTGCTTATTTGTTGTTTGTTCCATTTATTTCATTCTCCTTTATTTTGTTAGGTCGTTTTTCAACGCCTTGTCCGCTTTTCAGCATCGTGTATTTATCATAGATATATTTATTGCCCAGTTTTACATATACCATTCTATAATTATGTTTATTTTTATCATTCATTGTCTTTATCAATCCGCTACGATTGGGTCAATCGCCTGGACCCACTTGGGCGCGTCGACGATTTCTTTACCAGGGACAACAACCGCATCAGAAAATATTGAGCGATCATGAATTACACTCCATTTACCATCACGAGGATAAGCGAAGGCTGTTTCGTGATCAATAACTTTTCCTGTGGCACTATCTAGTATTTCTTCTTCGGTACCTTCTAACGGTAAAATATACTTTTTAGAGGAATCAATTTTAGAAGCATTAGAAGTCCCTTTACCTTCCCAAGATACTTCCAGAAAACTATATAGTCCGTTAGAATCGAGCTTGGTTTCATAACCATATTTTTTTAGTTCCTTACTGAGAGCTTCAATATGATATATACGCTTTTGTTGAGGTTTACCAATTGTATTTATGCACGCACGCCGTTCGTATTGATAAAGTCGAACGCTTTGTTGCTCATTTTTTACTGCCAAATTAATTTCGTCAAAAGCATTTTTTAATTCGTTTGGCAACGCCTTTTGTGCTGCTTTCTCAACTCGATTAGCCGCTTCCTTGGCATCAATACCATTAGCGGGTTGAAAAGATTCACCTTGTGATGCACACTCCCAATCGTTTTCTAGCTTATCAATCCGATCTTCAAGCTTTGTAACCTTAAAATTCAACTTGTTTAATTGATACTGATGGTCGTTTGGCTCATACTCGCTTAATTTACGTCGGCTAAAAAGACTCATTCAAATCACTCTCCATCTATCATTGGTTTCCCGTCTTTATTTAATCGTGGTGTGATGGTGATTCCCTCGCGACCACCACCATTCTCTACAACCAAATATTGGACCTTGGTTTCTTTGTCAGTTGCTACATAGCTCTGAGTTGTTGCATCTCTATCAAAGTTATTAAGAATACCCTCGCTATCAGCGGATGTACTTTTGCTAGTACATCCCTCTACGATCATGCCAGTTAAGAAAACAATCGTAATTGCAAAAGACCTAATTAACCACTTTTTCATTTCCGTTCACCGCTTTTTCTATCTAATAGCTCCACTAAAGAGTCATATCTTGTTTGTCATTAGGCTTATTCATCATCGTTAGTTCTGCAAGTCTCGCATAGAATCTCTACTGCTTTAACCAAATCATCTTTATCGAACCCATTACATGTATAATCGATCGTCCAATTGTCAACAACCATGTTTTGAGGGCGTTTTAGCAGTTGGTCCAAGGTAATGAAGTGATAGCAAGTATCTTCTTTAACAAGTTTTAATCCGCATCCATCATCATATTTATCAATAACTAGAAACTTTTGATACAACGTCTCAAATGCATTTTGAAACATTCTTTTTGCATCTGTCGTTGTTCCAACTACGTAATACATATGGTGAAAAGTACCGCCCATTTACTTTCCTCCTTTTTTATCAAAACAAAAAAGCGGGTAGCAGTTTTTACACCGCTATCCGCTTCTATGTATGGTTGCCCATTGGTTTGGGTAGTTCACCTTCATTGGATTCTATTCTGCCACAGGTTCATACGGGCTCACTACCGGCAGACAACTCCGATAGCTCCGTATGGTTTACAAGACCTGAACACGGATCTATTACCGTTTAACTTTCACTCGACATGAGCTAATATTATATTTTTCCTTATAGCTGTAAGAAAATGCTCTTGGGCTACTTGTACCAACCTCGTTAGTTATATTCTGTTTGCCAGACTTCACAAGCTACGATCTTCTTGGCTTCCCACTTTGGTTCTCATGGTAACCAGCCATAATTTGCTGTGGGTTTAATATTACGATCGCCTAACGGGTTGTGCAATGAATTTCAATGTTGGTTTCTAGAACAAACAACCAATCGACTTTCTTTCATCGACTTCACTAGGTATTAATTAGCTCTTTTGCAAAATATATCCTATCGAACATATTCGGCTTATTGGTCTTACGTTCACTCTGTACAGGCGAAATGTCACTTTCTTATGCACTGCCTTCAACCATGATTAATTATATCAACTCTGTATTTTATTGCACGTTTAGACACGTTATTTCGAGAAATTTTTGAAAAAGGTTTTCCAATTTGTAGCCAGCCTCTTATTCATACCAGCAATCGCTGCTTGGACAGCAAGATTTCTTTTGTATTGGGCAGATTGCAAGAAATAACTTGAACGAATTTAGTGACGTAGATTAAGCAAGAAGATCTCGATTGGTGTATGCCAAT
>NZ_RDBR01000083.1 GCF_009663775.1 Lactobacillus sp. 0.1XD8-4 | reverse complement strand
ATGGGACAACTTTTTAAGGCACTAACCCACTAAAACTGTATATTTAAAGGCTACCTATGAAAACTTGACAGATACAACCTAAAACACCCTGTTGACATTGATATATAAAGCTTTTATAGTAGTAAACGCTCGCTACTGAGCCACTAAAATGATAATTAATTACTTAAAAAATAAAATCAATCAACAGAGGTATTTACATATGACTACAATGAACGATTTATTCTTAGCAATGCACAAACAAGCTGCTGAAAATCGTCAAGCCAGCGGTATTATGCTTGACGCTAAAAAAGATACACCTACTGGTATCGGTCAAGGAATTCTTAATGTTCGTAAGTAATTTAAAAAGAGCTATGATTAGGATTTTCCAATCATGGCTCTTTTAATTTTTCCTAATATTTTTACGGAATATCTGCGGACTAAACCCATCATAACGCTTAAACGCCTTTGAAAAAGTAAATTCATCTTTATACCCAACGCGGTGAGCAATTTCTTGGATCGGGTTATTTGAATTAAGCAATAACTGCTTAGCATCCTCCATCCGTAACTGTGATAAATATTTTTGTGGAGATAGATTCATTTCACGTTTAAAAATCGTATAGAGATAGCTTCGCGAAATATTAATATGCTGACACAGATTTGCAATTGTACAGTCACTTTTGCGATAGTTTTCTTGAAGATAGTAAATGGCCAGCCTAATTTGCTTATTAGCCATGCTGCTGTCTTTTTCTTGTTTATTCGGATATTCCGTTACAAGATGATAAAACATCTCGTAAGTAAGCGACTCAACTAATATATCATTAGGCAATGAACTAGGCGCACGCAACGTATTATAAAGCCGGCGCAGACTAGTATAAAATTTACTTTGTTGAACTTGGCGCAAATACCTTTTTCTAGCGAGAGTTGATCCCTGCAACATAGTATTAATTTTTATCCCCGAGAAGCCGATCCAAAAATACTTCCACGGATTTTCACCGTCTGCCTGGTAAAAACAAGGGACACCCTTAGGCAAGATAAAAACATCCCCTGCCTTCAAACTAACTGCATTATGATTTGCTGAGGAAAAAACGCCCTGTCCCTCCTGAATATAGTGAATAACATAATTGTCCCGAACATTATTACCACGATAAAAATAATTAAGTGGACAAACATCTTGTCCGATAAATAAGATGTTACTTTCTAAGCTTTTCCATGAGATACTTTTATATTCACTATCCATTTAAATCCTCCTTTTTTCTGTAACATTTTGCCATTTTAAATGGATATTTGTTCTTACTTACAAAATAAAAACTACTAAACTCATAGGGCTAATGGATTTAACATGTCAATTTGTTCTATAACGATAATAACAAAAAGCCGATAAAGAAGTCCATGGTTTGCTAAGCGTTTAGCAAATATAATAACTTGTAATGAAAGCGAATACATAAAATTGCTTTACTGCTATTCATAGAAAGAAGGAAAAATCATGGATACTGAGGGAAAAACCAAAATGACCATGCGTGAGCGGCTTGCTTACAGTTTTGGAGCTTTTGGAAATGACTCATTCTATGGCCTTTTATGTGGCTACCTTATAATGTTCATCACATCGCACCTATTTGATACTGGTAACAGAGCTTTAGATAACAAAATGATTAGCATCGTTACCCTTATCATTATGTTATTGCGTTTTGTTGAACTTTTTATTGACCCTTTTATTGGAAATGCGATTGATCGCACCAAGACACGGTGGGGACACTTCCGTCCATGGGTTGTTATTGGGGGAACGATTTCTGCTATTATTTTGTTAATTCTTTTCACTAATATGGGTGGGCTTTATAAAAAGAACGCAATTGCCTACCTTGTTGTTTTTGGAATTTTGTACATTACAATGGATATCTTCTATTCATTTAAGGACGTTGGTTTTTGGTCAATGTTACCATCTCTAACAACTGATTCTCGGGAACGGGAAAAAACTGCCACTTTTGCCCGTGTCGGTTCGACTATTGGCGGGGGAATGGTTGGAATCATCGTTATGCCTGCCGTTATTTACTTCTCTGCTACTAATACCAGTACTGGAGATAGTCGCGGATGGTTTATGTTTGCCCTAATTATTTGTTCACTTGCAATGCTCTCAGCTTGGGGCGTTGGGATTTTTACTCGTGAAGTTAATAGTGATATTCGGAAAAACAAAAAAGATACTGTCGGCGTTGTTGGAATTTTTAAGGCGCTTTCTGGTAATGACCAATTAATGTGGGTTGCTTGTGCTTACCTCTTTTACTGTGTAGGCATTAATATCATCAACTCACTTGAAGTTTACTACTTTACTTACATCATGGGAGCTCCTAAAGCATTCTCAATCTTTTCTACTATCAATGTTTTCTTAGGAATCATCGGTACTTCCCTTTTCCCACTATTCTCGAAGCATCTTAGTCGTAAAGCACTTTTTACGAGTTTACTAGTCTTTATGCTTTGTGGAATCGCCCTCTTCTCTGTTGCTGGAGACAATCTTGCGCTGGTTTTAATCGCCGCTTCAATGTTTGGCTTCCCACAACCAATGGTCTTCCTAATCGTGCTAATGATCATTACTGACTCTGTTGAATACGGACAGTTAAAATTAGGACACCGTGATGAGTCCCTTGCTTTATCTGTCCGGCCGTTAATTGACAAATTTGGCGGAGCTGTAGCTAATGGTGTTGTTGGTCAAGTCGCAATTATCGCAGGAATGACGACCGGTGCGACCGCATCAACAATTACTGCTGCTGGCCGAACTAATTTTAAACTCTTGATGTTCGCTGTTCCGTCTGTTCTCCTCATCATTGCTATCGTTGTCTTTGCTAAAAAAGTTATTTTAAGCGAAGAAAAGCACGCGGCAATTGTAGCCGAACTTGAAAAGACTTGGGGTAAAAAACTTAATAGTGATGATTTAAATACTCCAACTCAAACCGTTGATATTCCAACACCAATTTCTGGTGAATTGATTAAACTTAGCGATGTTAATGATCAGACATTTTCAACTGGGGCAGCTGGTCAAGGGTTTGCAATTAAACCAAGTGATGGCCGCGTTCTAGCTCCATTTGATGCCACTATTCGTCAAGTCTTTACCACTCGTCATGCTGTTGGATTAGTGAGCGACAAAGGAGTTGCAATGTTAATTCATATTGGCCTTGGGACCGTAAAGCTAAAAGGAACCGGCTTTGTTTCCTACGTTGAAGAAGGACAGCAAGTTAAGAAAGGTCAAGAATTGATTGAATTTTGGGATCCGACAATCAAAAAAGCCGGTCTTGATGACACGGTTATTGTAACGATTACTAACTCTCCTGAATTTGATAATATCACTTTGACAAAGCAAACAGGCACTGAAGTTAAAGCTGGTGACAATGTATTGAGTTTACAAATTGAATTTAATGAAGAACCAAGTTCCAACGAAGCACCCAACATGCCTGTCGGTGATATGGCCTAATTCTTATTTTCTATCAATCCTCAAAGGGGCTGTGACATAAGTCTCCTATATAGTTAATGCTACAGCGCAGTACACAAAGGGACTCTAGCGTTCGGAAAATCCGGACACTAGAGTCCTCTTTGTGCTTGCGGGGGTTCCCTAAAGGCTAGCTTCGCGTCGAAAAACGAACTAGCAAGCTAGTTCTGTCTCACTGCCTTTCAGATGAAATAACAGCAAACGGACTACCCACTGAATAATATAGAGCTAATCCCTTAATAACGGTGGGTCATCATCAGCTTTCTTTATTCGATGCTTAACATGCTAAATTAGGTAAACAATTCATGTTTCCATAATTATTAAGGAATATCCAGTTTGCTTCTAAGCATATTTTAATGTAAAATTTTTAGGTATGATATAAAAGAGAATTTGAAAGGAATAAGATACTTATGAAAAGTCAACCGCATCAAGGCTCAAAAGATCAAGAGAAAACGCTCGGTCTTTTTGACCTATCTGTATTAGGAATTGGCGCAATTATTGGAACTGGGATTTTAGTTTTAACTGGGATCGTCGCCGCGGAAGATGCAGGTCCCGCGATTGTCTTCTCATTTTTAATCGCTGCTTTAGCTAGTGGTTTAATCGGGCTTTGCTATTCTGAATTAACAACTAGCCTTCCTAACTCTGGGAGCGCCTTTTACTACGCTTGGGTATCAATTGGTAAATTTGTCGCTTTTCTTGCCGGATGGACCCTTATCGGTGTTTACGTGACAACAACAGCAACTGTTGCCAATGGATGGACTGGCTACGTTCAATCATTCTTAGAGGTATTAGGGATTAAGCTACCACACAGTTTATTAGGCAATCCAGCTGCTGGCGGTTATGTTAACCTTCCTGCCGTTTTGATGATCCTGCTAATGACCGTAATTTTAACTCGTGGAACAAGCGAAAGTAAACTTGTTAATAACTTTTTAGTCGGCGTTAAGATATTTATTATTGTCCTTTTTATTGTTATTAGTGCCCAGCATATTAATCCAGCAAATTGGCATCCCTTCCTCCCTTACGGATATAAAGGTATCTTCACTGGAGCATCCGCGGTATTCTTCTCCTTCCTAGGTTTTGATGCCCTGGCTACTTCTGCTGAAGATGCAAAAGACGTTGATAAAAATATTCCCCGGGCAATAATCTTATGTTTAGTTATCTCAACTGCCTTGTACATCTTAGTTAGTTTAGTAATGACTGGTGTAATTAGTTACAAAGATTTAAATGTATCTGAAGCTATGTCATACGTCCTATTAGCCAAAGGACACAAATATGTTGCTGAAATTGTCTCACTAGGTGCGGTTCTTGGGATCATGGCTGTGGTATTTGCCTTTATTTACGCTGGATCAAATATTATGAAGTCAATGAGTCGCAGTGCATTCTTGCCAAAAGGCCTTGCACAAGTAAATGATAAAACGCAAAGTCCAAACCGAGCTATCTGGTTAGTCGGCATTTTATCCGCGATTTTGGCTGGTGAATTTGATCTCCACTATCTCGCATTAATTGCTAATATCGGTTCATTAATGGTTTTTGCTTTGATTTCTCTTATTGTGATTATTCTTCGTTACCGCTACCCAGAATTAAAACGTCCATTTAAAGTCCCATTTGGTAATGTTATCCCTATTTTATCAATATTAATTTGTATTGTTCTCCTCGTCAGTATCTCCCTCAACGCTTGGCTGACCTATCTTTTATGGATTATCGTTGGCTTGGTCGTATATTTCTGTTACTCCCTTCGCCATGCAAATGAATTTAACTTCAAAGATGAAACAAACATTCCTGGTGAATAAATTACCTAAAAGAGTGTGACTGCTAAGTTAAGGTTGACGTGTACCCCCAGAGTTGGAAATCAACTCTGGGGGTATTTTATATGACCAAAATTAGCGTTAAAACTAAACT
>NZ_RDBR01000082.1 GCF_009663775.1 Lactobacillus sp. 0.1XD8-4 | reverse complement strand
CGAACACAGAAGTTAAGCTTCAACACGCCGAAAGTAGTTGGGGGATCGCTCCCTGCGAGGATAGGACGTTGCCACGCAAACTAGACCAACGTGTAGTTTCCTACACGTTGGTCTTTTTTCTTATAAAGAATTTGTTTTAAGTAAGACTTTATAAATCTAGGAGTATGAAATAAAGCTTTTAAATTCAAATATCCAATTTTGTTTGTAGGTAGGATTAGAGTTAACTAAGGCGTTTAAAAGAAAAATGCCTAATATCGATATTAGGCATGATGGAAAAGGCTTAACAACTTTTTCCTTTATTTATTATTTCCACTTCATAACACAAACTGGTTCAGGGCAAGAAATATCTTTTTGAATAAGTGTCAATTTTCCTGTTTCTGGGTTACGTTTATACAATGTGAGGTTATCAGAATTTTGATTAGATGCTAATAGATAACTTTCATCTTTGCTAAGGTTAAAGTCACGGGGGAAGTCACCCTCAGTAGAGATTGATTGAATGTGTTTTACCGTGAAATCTGGTTGAATTTCAAAAACAGCAATTGTATTTTCCCCACGGTTAGAAGTGTAGACGTATTTGCCATCTTTTGAAATACGGATAGCAGCAGCACCGTTATGCGCTGTCCAAGTTGCAGGGATTGTTTTAATAGTTTGAAGATGCTTAAAGCTGGCGTCTTTATCGTTGTATTTTAAGACTTCTAATTTACTGCTTAGTTCACCTAATAAGTAGGCGTACTTACCATTAGGATGGAATGCAATATGGCGTGTACCAAAACCATCTTCACATTTATAGCGAGAAACTGCCGTTAGTTTACCATCATCTGATATATCGTAAACAACTACTAGATCCATTCCGAGGTCACAAACAACAAGTCGCTTGTCAGGTGTAAGATCAGCGTAATGGACATGTGGAGCTTCTTGTTCTGGTTGGGGACCAGTTGCACCTTCATGAAGAACTGAATCAGTTTGGGTTAATTCACCATCAGGACTGATTTTAAATACATCAACTTTAGCTGTGTGGTAGTTTGCACTATAAAGTAAGTGGCGTTCTTCATCTAAGCCGACATATGCAGGAGGTGCACCAGCAGCTAAAACATCACTTAACATTTTTGCATTACTATCGCTAAGTGAATAGGATGCAACACCGCCTTGATCGTCAACTTGCTTAATAGCATAAACTCGTCCATTTTTACCAACTTGCAGGTATGCTGGCTTTTGTGATGGAATTGCTAATTCCACATTAGTAATTTTACCTTGATCTGTGTCAAGAGTAGCCTTATAAATACCCTTACTTGTCTTTTTAGTATATGTTCCAATTAGAAATTGTTCAGTCACGTCAATTTCCTCCTTTTGAAAATGCTTACCTATATAATAGCAATTTGCCCATCGTAATTCTAGCTGTGATACACTGTTCTTAGTAATTTTAAAGTGGTTGGAGGAACAAAAGTGAAAAAAGTAGAACGTCAGCGTGCCCTTGTGGCCAAAAATCTTGCGCTTTTTCAGTGTCCTGTCTGTAGGCAAAAGATGATATCGGTGACAGGAAATAGTTTGATTTGTGAAAATAATCATCATTTTGATTTTAATCGTCATGGTTACCTTCATTTTCTTAATGGTGCCGCTAATACGGAATATAGTCGCGAAATGTTTGAATCGCGCCGTCAGCTGTTAACAGCAGGATTGTTTAAGCCAATTATTCAAAAAATAAGTCAATTAATGCCGCAAAAAGCAATGCGGATATTAGATATTGGTACTGGTGAGGGAACGCCATTACTTCAATTAGCAAATTTAAGGTCTAAATGTAATGACACAATGGTTGGGTTTGATATTTCAAAACCAGGGATAACTTTAGCTACGCAATTACCATTGAACGCTTTCTTTTGTGTCGCTGATTTGCGGAAGTTACCTTTTGCTGCCAGTAGTTTTGATTTTATTCTTGAACTATTCTCACCATCTGATTATCGTGAATTTAACCGTGTCCTTAAAGATGATGGAACTCTTATTAAAGTAATTCCTAACGCGAATTATTTAGTTGAACTACGCCATTTATTGTATCAAGCTGGCGAGCGAAATTACCAATACGATAATTCACGAGTGCTAAAGCTATTTAAGCAGCATTATCCTAATTGTCGACATCAAGCGATTACGTATGAATTTAATATTCCTGCTGGATTACAGGCAGCAATGCTAGAAATGACACCTTTACATTGGGGAGAGAATGCTAAACCATTAACTAATGAAGAATTAAGCAGTTTAACAAAAATTACTGTCGATGTTAGTTTGTTAATTGTGAAAAAAAGTTGATTTAAATATTGCATAAATAAGAAATTAGTGCTAAATTATTATAAGAAATCGTTTGATAATTGACATCGAAATGAATATGTTCGTTGGTGATTATCAAGGAGTACTTCATTAAAGCAGCGTTTCGCCGTGCCCACACCGAGACCCTGCTTTTTTTATTTGTTTAAGGAGATTTTACTATGACCAATCATATTGTCCTATTTGAACCGCTTTTTCCAGCTAATACGGGTAATATTGCGCGTACTTGTGCGGGAACCAATACAGAATTACATTTAATAAAACCACTTGGCTTTTCAACTGACGACAAGCATATGAAACGAGCTGGACTAGATTACTGGGATAAAGTTAAAATAACTTATCATGAAGATTTACCTTCATTCATGGAAACAATTCCAGATATAAAGCACTTATATATTGTGTCAAAATTTGCGACTCATGATTATACAGATGTTGATTACACAGATGAAGGAGACCATTATTTCTTGTTTGGTAAAGAAACGACTGGTTTACCGGAACGATTTATGCAAAAATATCCTGAAAATGCAGTTCGGATTCCACAAAATGATAATAATATTCGGGCACTGAACCTATCAAACAGTGCAGCAATCGTTATTTATGAAGCTTTACGACAACAAAGCTTCCCTAATTTAGCACGAGTTCACCGTTACGAATTTGATAAATTAAAGTAAGTTTAAGGAGGCACGTTACCATGGCGAGAAGAAGAAAAACATCATCCCGCCGCACAAAGGGACCGACACGAAAGAAAAAACAACAGTATCGCCTAATTGATAACTTAATCGGTATAATCATTTGTTTATTAATGTTAGTCGGCCTATTTAATTTGGGTATGTTAGGGACCTTTCTCGACAACTGTTTCAAAATTTTTGTCGGTGAAACGTACCCTATTGCTATGATTATAGTTTTCCTTTACGGCCTATGTTTTGCCCTTTATAGTCATTGGCCTCATTTTAAGAAAAGATGGGTGCTTGGGACAATTATTGCGTATGCAGGATTGTTAATGTGGCTACAAACCGCAATGTTTCAACAGCTTAGTCTACATTCAAAGATAATAGAAACAACCTGGAACAATCTTAGCAAAGTAATTTTTAATGGCGATTCAACAGTGTTGATTGGTGGTGGGATGGTTGGTGCTTACCTATATAACGGAAGCAATATTTTGATTTCTGAAGTAGGTACGGCAATCTTGTCCTGGCTATTAATGACTATTGGGATAATTATTTTCTTTGCGTTACCATGGCGAGAATTCTTAGTTAAATTGGGAATCGGGATTAAAAAATCGGGGGCGGTAGTCGCTGATGCTCATGATCAATTAATGAAAAAGCGAGCTGAAAATGTCAGTGAACCGACCACAGCGCCCTCAATAAATGTACCAATTGCCAAAGTTTCGCGGCAGGTTAAAGACTTTTTTGCTGATAATGATTCAGAAATTGATTCGCCATCAGCAGCTTCAGCGCCCGTATCCCAATCAGCTGAACCAACTATTCGGGTAGCGAGTGAAAGCCAGCCCGATAGCAAAGCGGCTCCTGCATCAGTGGTAGATACGGCGGAAAGTACAGCTGGAGAGATGGACTTAGCAGGAATTGATGCGCAAGAAGATGATGATTATCAATTACCACCAGTCAGCTTATTGAGTCAAGTAAAAGCAACCGATCAGCAAAAAGACCTTCACAATATTAAGAAAAACACACAGACGCTTCAGCAAACATTAAAATCATTTGGAGTTGATGCAACGGTTGAAAATGTAAATCTTGGACCATCAGTAACCAAGTATGAATTACGTCCAGCAGTGGGAGTAAAGGTTAGCCGAATTACTCATTTAGCCGATGACCTAGCATTGGCTCTTGCTGCTAAGGATATTCGAATTGAAGCACCAATTCCTGGAAAATCACTGATTGGGATTGAAGTGCCTAACCAACAGATTGCGACGGTTGGTTTTCGTGATATGGTCGAAAATGCTCCCAATAATGATAACCCGATGGAAGTTCCCCTTGGACGCAGTGTTACAGGGGATGTTAAAATGGCTGATTTGACTAAGATGCCTCATTTATTAATCGCCGGAGCAACTGGTAGTGGGAAGTCCGTTGCAATTAATGTTATTATTACGAGTATTTTATTAAAAGCCAAACCTCATCAGGTTAAGATGTTGATGATTGACCCTAAAAAGGTGGAGCTAAGTGTTTATAATGGAATTCCTCATTTATTAAGTCCGGTTGTTTCAGAACCAAAAAAGGCAGCCCGGGCACTTGGTAAGGTAGTCGCTGAGATGGAAAGACGCTATGAACTATTTGCTAAATTTGGTGTCCGCAACCTAGACGGCTATAACAAGCTTGTGCAACAACAAAATGAGGAACATCCAGATGAACCCCAGCCAAGTTTACCGCTGGTTCTTGTTATTGTGGATGAGTTAGCTGATTTGATGATGACTGTTTCGCATGATGTTGAAGATGCAATTGTCCGGATTGCTCAAATGGGGCGGGCAGCCGGTATCCACATGATTCTTGCAACTCAACGGCCATCTGTTGACGTTATTACCGGATTAATTAAGGCTAATGTTCCGTCAAGAATAGCTTTTGCTGTTTCAAGTGGAATTGATTCGCGAACGATTATTGATACTAATGGTGCCGAAAAACTGTTAGGACGAGGTGATATGTTATTTGAACCGATTGATCAAAATAAACCAGTCCGAATTCAAGGCGCTTTTATTTCAGATCATGATGTTGAGGCGGTCGTTGACTTTATTAAAAATGAGCGACCAGCTGAATATGATGATAGTATGGTTGTAACTGACAATGAAATTGAACAAGAAGAGCAGGCGGAAGAAGAGGATGAATTATTCCCAGAAGCTTTAGACTTTGTTGTTAACCAGCAAAAGGCTTCGACATCATTAATTCAGCGTCGGTTTCGGATTGGTTATAATCGGGCCGCACGAATTATTGATGACATGGAACAGCGAGGCTTTATCGGTCCAGCTAACGGCTCAAAACCACGGGAAGTTTATAAACAAAAAGATGAATAAAAAGAGGCCGGCGATGACGTGTACCCCCAGAGTTGGAAATCAACTCTGGGGGTATTTTATATGACCAAAATTAGCGTTAAAACTAAACTT
>NZ_RDBR01000081.1 GCF_009663775.1 Lactobacillus sp. 0.1XD8-4 | reverse complement strand
AGTTGCCTAGAAAAATATTTATTCAATTTTAAAGCAAGAACATACAGGTTCCAACTTTAAGGGTACACGTCACTATCCGAGCTTTGGCACCCTTTTTATATTTGCAAGAGACGTGAAAAATTATAAATGGTTTCTATCACGATCCCTTTCTTATTTTTGAAGAATTATCATTAACTATTTCGTTTCTTGTTATTAACCTTTGTTAAACCAAGTGCAGATAAGATACCAGCAAAGCCCATCGCAATTAATCCGCGCGAGTTTTCATTACCAGTTTGTGGTAATTGTTTGGTGTTTTGCTTTGCTGTTGACTGAACAGTGACTTGCGCCTTCGGAGAATCTACCAATTGACGACTAGCATTAACCGTTACCTTAGCTTGTTCCCCTTGTTGACCGGTCGAAGGAGGGTTGGCATTAAGTTGGTTATCATCCTTCTTCTCGCTATTAATTGCTACTGTGGAATTAGTAGTGGTCGATTGTTCAGTCGGTTGCTCCGTTGGCTGGGTAGTCGGCTGTTCTGTTGGTTGAGTAGTTGGCTGACTTGTCGGCTGTTCTGTTGGTTGGACAGTTGGCTGACTTGTCGGTTGCTCTGTTGGTTGAGCAGTTGGCTGACTTGTCGGTTGCTCCGTTGGTTGCTCTGTTGGCTGTTCTGTTGGTTGGACAGTTGGTTGGCTTGTCGGTTGCTCTGTTGGTTGGACAGTTGGTTGGACAGTTGGTTGGCTTGTCGGTTGCTCTGTTGGTTGGACAGTTGGTTGGCTTGTCGGCTGTTCTGTTGGTTGAGCAGTTGGCTGACTTGTTGGCTGTTCTGTTGGTTGAGCAACTAAGGTGTACGTTACAATAGTCGTACCCAAATCAGTCTTGTCTGAATTTGGATCGATAGACCTATCCTCAACAGTTGGCTTATCTACTTCGTCATATCCAACTTCATTTGGCTTCTTAGAAGGAACTTCATCCATTGTTGGCTTTTCTGAAGCCCAGTCGGTATAACTAAGAACTTTCTTAGTTACCTTATCAATAACTGCTTTGCGAGTAAAAGTTACGTTTTGTTTATATTCGTGCGTGCTTATTGGAGACCCGTCTACATCTTGATAAGTCTTACCACCATCTTTTGTTCCACGATAGATAATCGTTCTCGTGAAGGTCTTTTGCAGATCTTTTTTAGCAATACCAAATTCTGGTTTATCAGAAACTACTTCACTTTGGTCGTGGAAGTAGTAGACATTTACGTCGTCACCATTCTTGGTTGGATCAGAAGCTTTACTATCTACTGATTTACCACCGTCATTTTTATCTTCGTCTCGACTTTCAAGAGCACGGACCTTCTTATAACCGTACTGAGTTAAATCTGGTGAACCTTGTTCTGGATATTCATTATGAGTACCACTTGCTACCCATCCCTTACCTGGATCAGTAGTGGCTACAATTGGATCACCATTAGCATCTTTTTCAACAACAGGATTACCATCAACTAACTCAGCAGTACCATTGCTATTCATAGCTAATTTAGCAAAACCAAGGAAAATGCCAAACTTGTTGTAAAGTGAAACGCGAACATAATCAACTGTTTGCTTAACAGCAGGAGCTGCATTAATCCCCAGTTCTTCATTAATTGTTTTACCAGTTTCAGCATCACGATAGTAAATATTACGTGAAACAGATTGCTTATTTACAAAATTACTTCTATAAGTAACAACCGTTTTACCTAAGTCAATCGGCTTACCATCAGTATATGGGTAGTCATCTGGGTTAATGTCTTTTTTAGAAACCGCATCAATATCAACCATATCATACCCAACTTCACTCGGCTTCTTAGATGGGACTTCTGGCATTTCATTAGATACTACAGGCATCCACTCCGTAGTTCCAAGGATAGTTACTTTACCATCTTTATCTTTTGTAGACAAAACTTTTCTATTAAATTTAAGTGTTTGGACATAGCTGCTCTTACTATCTGGAGAACCATTTACATCTTCATAATTCTTGCCACCATCTTTAGTTCCGCGGTAGACAATAGTTCTAGTGAAAGTTTGAGTTTCTTCAGTTACATCAACTGTTGGCTTTTCTGGTTCTACACCTGGAATTCCAGTATCTGAGTGGTTCTTTTCATAAACTAATTCAATATCCTGTGGGTTAACAGAATCTGGAGTAAGAGCAACTGCATCTGCTACTCCACTAATTAAATGCCAAGTACCAACCATGTCATCATTAGTTGCATACTTATTACCTTTTTCTAAGGTAATATATGGCTTTTTAACTTCATTAAGTTCAGCTGACTTATCTCCGGTCTTAGTCGAACCGTTTCCAAGTACTACTTCTTCCCAAACAAGTTTACCTTTTTCTGTCGTTGCTACTTCAACCTGGTTACCCTTAACAGTAATAGTTTCTGGAGTAGTGGTTTGACCTGTGACTAAATCAACATAAATAGAACCATTAAAGCCTACTTTTTGTGAAACCTTATCACTCAAAGTACTCTTATCCGCATTATTAGCAACAAAAGTAATATTACGAGTGAATTCCTTGTGTAAATCACTAGGATTTACAGCTGGAGTTCCATCAGGATTCTTAGGAATCTCATCAGTTGGTGTATTTGGCGTAATCTTCGTTACCGCATGCTTCAAGTAAACGTATTGGTCTTGAACGCCGTGAGTCAATGTTTGCTTACCTAGCTTGTCATCCTTGGCATTATCGGACATACCAACTAAAACATAGCCAGCTTTTTCATAATCTTCTGGACTCCAAAGCTTGTTAGTTGCATCCGGAGTGTCGCCAACGTAGATGTTATCTCCTTCACCAACATTAGAAACCTTATGATCAGTAAGTTCATGACCATCAGTTGGGGCATAAGCATCCTTATCTTCCACACCGTTAACATCGATATAGTGAATATTATACTGAGCCTTTTGCTTGTAAACTAAAGTTTCATCTTGAGGGTTATCAGAAGTTGGAGTCAAGTTGACTTCATCAGCCTTCCCAGAAACTTGATACCAAGTACCGACCATATCATCCGAAGTTGCATGCTTATCACCCTTATTCAAAGTAATAGTATCTTGCTTAACTTCACCCATGGTCTTGCTGTCAGCATCCCACTTGATAGCACCAGATTGCTTAGTAGCTACTTGAACATCGTTACCATTAACATCCTTAACAGTTTCAGGAGTAGTGGTTGTCTTATCTACTAAGTCAACATAGATAGAACCATTGAATTCAACTTTTTGTGGAATTGAATCCTTCAAAGTAGCACCATCTTCAGTATTTGCCTTGAAGTAAATATTACGAGTGAATTCCTTGTGTAAACTCTTAGGGTCAACTAGAGGATTACCATTCTTGTCCTTAGGAACTTCATCAATTGGTGTATTTGGAGTAATTTCCTTAACAGCATGTCTAAAGTAAACATTGAAGTGGCTGTCTTCAGTACCGTACTTGTCACCTTTATTAAAGTCAGTATCAACATAGATATAGTGTTGATTTTCTAAATCGCTAATCCGCTTTTCATTATTATTGAAGTGAATTTCACTACCAGTCTTACCATGTTCATCATTATCTCTATCAGTATCGCCAAGTTTTACCTTGTGCTCCATACCATCAGTGATGTCCCAGTAAGTAATATCTGCATTAACGTCCTTAGTGTAAACTAAGTAAACATCAAAATGACTCTTATCTGGAAGAGTAGTATCAACCACCTTTTCAGGTGCGAACTTATCATTTAAATGCTCAGAATCTGCAGTCTCGTTTGCTGCATATTCAATTGACCAGGTACCCTTATTTTTGCCATTTTCAACAGTAATTACATCTTGAGCCTTCTCATCAAATGAACCACCAGTAACTTCAGTATTGCCAGTGGAATCAACGCTCCAAGTTCTTGCTGGAGCTGATTTATCGGGATCAATGTAATGAACACCGTCAATTTCAGTTGTTGCTACTTCATTGCCAGCTTGATCAGTGTAGTAAGCAGATGATAAGTTTGCAGTCTGGGTTACTGGATTTTGCAATACTTCATGACTGCCATCAGTTACATAGTGAATTGTCCGAGTAATCGTCTTGTGAAGTGTATGTGCAGTGGCCTTTTGCTTGTAGATTAAGTAAACCGGTTCAAGAGTCTTATTGTCTTTATTAACAGGTGAATATTGGTCCACTGCATTATTGATATCAAGACTGGCTACATGACTCCAAGCATCAATTGTCTCTGGTGCTTCTAAACCTGCAGGTTTTTCAAAGTCAAATTTATCACCATTTTTGGTTACATCGTGGCGATTCTTAGTTGAATCAATCTGCCAAGTTACTTCGACTGGAGCAGTATTTTCACTATCAACTACTCTAACCTTGTTACCATCAAAATCAGTAATCTCTTTAGTATTAACGAGAGTCGCTGGGTCATTAATAGTAGCGTCAGTGTAATAAGTACCCTCACCAGTCAAACTTACTTCTTGAGTAATAGGATCCTTTAGAGTTTCGCCGTCTTTGCTATTAGCTCTGTAGTTTACCTCTCTAGTTGCAGTAGCTTGAGGTGTAAATTCTTTAACGCCGCGCAATACTTTAACCACATAAGTCTTAGGCTTAATTGTACCATCTTCGTTATAAAGATTATCCTTATTAAATTCATCAACACTATAAGTTTGGCCATTTAGATCAACATCAGTAGAAACAATCGCATAACCAGCATTTCTCAAATTATCAAGCTTGCCTTGATATATATCTGCATCTACTTTGTATGCTTGATAATTGCCATTATCAGCGCCATTGTGAGGATTGGTCTTACTATTTGCGGCCATGGTCATTTGATTTGGATCAGTGTAGTCGTAGTTAGTTAGAGCAATTGCCTTGTCGCCATCGCCATAAGTAATGTCCTTAAATACAACATTAAATTGACGGTTAGCATAGTACATGATATTTTCATCTGGTGGGTTACCCGGAATATTATTATGCTGGACATAATTATCATTAGTGGTCTGGTAATCTGAAGGTGCTTCTGTTACAGGAATTTCCTTAACCAATGGATCCAAGGTTGTCCATTTATCCTTCAAGTTACCGACTTGTTCTGCGGCTGTGCGATCCGAATCCGTTTCACCGGGGTACATTATTCTAGCGGTAAAGCCATTGATCTTGTCCATACCACCGCTAACAGGCGCACCTGGTGTTATACCATTTACTTCTTTTACTTGAATTTGTCTTGTTGCGATATTGTTAGGAATTTGACCATCATGATCCATCGACTCCCATACACCCATGTCAACCTGGCCTGTATTAGCTATTGGGGTCCAAACTTTACCATTATTTACATGATAAGCTAATTCCTCTTGTTTACCTTCGCCAAGATACTTGTTGTAATTAATATGTCTTTGGGCAGGAGTCGACCGTAGTAAAACCCAGATATTACGTACAAAGCCTCTTCCAGTCTTTATGCTTTTAACCGGAAGGCACTAGGTCCCGTCAAGTATACAGGTTAAATAGATAAAATTAGTTTAGGCGGCTTGATTGCGGAATTGTTCCGCT
>NZ_RDBR01000007.1 GCF_009663775.1 Lactobacillus sp. 0.1XD8-4 | reverse complement strand
AATTTCTGGAAAATCAAAAATTATGGTTCGGATTTTAATATTCAGAGGAAGGAATTTAATAGTTAATTCCCAGCCTCGCTGCTTTTAATAATTACCAGCTTGCCTTACGAACGCCAGGAATCTGACCTTTATGTGCAAGCTCACGGAACTTAATCCGAGACATACCAAACTTACGCATGTAAGCATGGGGACGACCATCGTAACGGTCTCTGTTATGAAGACGGACTGCACTCGAATTGCGAGGTAGTTTTGAAAGCCCAATATAGTCGCCCTTTGCCTTTAATTCTTTACGTTTTTCAGCGTACTTTTTAACTAAAGCTTCTTGGTGATGTAATTTAGCAATTTTTGATTTTTTTGCCATTCAGTTGTTCTCCTTTTAGATTAAATTAAAACTGTATCTACCATTACTACTTAAAATTAAAAACATCTGCGAATTCTTTTCAGTTTATTATTATCGCTGATACTTACAAAAAATACAAGAAATATGTCTTGCATTTTATTTTTCCTTAACTATTAATTTTTTTAGCATATTTTTGGTAATCATCCGCATAGTTAAATTTATCATTGTACGCCGTCAATAATTCATCATCATGGGTATAAGCACGACCGGTAATCATCATTTTTTGATAAAGATCCTTATAAGGGACATCACTCTTCTCAGCAAGCTTTTTTTCTTGTTCCCGATCATATGAAATATGTCGAAAGCTAGTTTCTGCTAGGCCAATCGCGTCGACTTCCAACATCAAATAGTGCGCGCGTAGGTCTCGCTGGAGCGGTTGCCAGTGGTTAAAAGGTTCTCCGACCGCTCCTGGATTTAAGATTACACGTTCATCACTAGCATAGCGCAAAAGGTCGTGGTGGACATGGGCATAAATTGCAACATCGACAGTTTCACCAGCAATGTTAAAAAGCTTATCGAAGTTTGCTGTTTCTTGAGTCGGAAATAGCGCTTGCCCCATATTAAGCCACGGCAAATTATGGGAAATACCAAAATTCAAGGCCCCCACTCTTTTGGTCACGTGCAATGGCCAACTTGCAATTTCATCAATCACTGCTGATGAAGTATGCTCAGCAACATATTGAGCAAGCCGGGCAAAGTAAATATGAGATGGCCGTTCCATGTCCATCATTCCCCGTGCACCACGGACAACTAGGTCATCCCAATTGCCCCGAACAATTACGGTTGGTTTCATTTTCTGAAAAATATCCCACATTGCCCCGACACTAGGTCCTGGCATTAACAGGTCTCCAATAAACCAATATTCGTCCGCATGTTGCTTAATACTATCTTGGTACATTGCTTGGAGCGCGCTTAAATTACCGTGTGTATCTGAAAATACTGCAATTCTCCTTCTCACTAGTAATGTCCCCTTTCTATTTCTCTGTAATTAATATAGCAGAGTTTTGACAAGGAGTGCTAAACTAATTTATGCCTTTATTTTAATAAGTACCTTTGATTCAAAACCTTTTCATTTGTTATAATTGGTTTTTATCGATTGAACACAATTAGGAGATGATAATTAACATGGATTCGGAAGTCGAAAGAGGACGTTTCCCTCACGGTTGGCACCGAACTTTTTATACCCTCTGGCTAGGCGCATTTATCACGGGAATGGGATATTCAATGACCATGCCGTTTATTTCCTTGTTTATTGCCGAACTTGGAAATTTTAGCCGTTTTCAGCTCAACATTTACTCTGGACTTGCATTTGGCGTTACTTTCATCAGTCAGGCAATAGTTTCACCCTTTTGGGGGAGCTTAGCTGACCAAAAAGGGCGTAAATTAATGTGTCTCCGTGCTTCTGGCGTAATGGCCTGCACCATCTTTACAATTGGTTTTGCGCAAAGCGTCTGGATGATTATCGGCATGCGCTTTTTACAAGGTGTTTTTTCCGGGTATATTAATAACGCTACGGCAATGATGGCTGGTGAAACTCCTCATAGTCGGTCCGGTTGGGTAATGTCGGCAATGACTACAGCTGGTGTGGCCGGAAATCTTGTCGGGCCATTATTGGGCGGAACTTTATCTGGTGCATTTGGTTACCGAATCCCCTTTTTCATCACTGGTGGACTAATGTTTTGCGTCTTTCTTAGTACCTGGTTGTTGACAGTCGAGCATTTCACGCCGATTAAAAAAGAAGCCATGAAACCAATGAAAGAAATCATGCATAATCTTGACAATCCCCCCTTAATCATCGTGATGTTCTTAACTACAATGATTGTTACTTCCTCTACCATGTCCATTGACCCAATCATTAGTTTATATGTTCGCCAGCTGATGGGGGGACATGGTAATATTGCATTTGTAGCCGGAATTGTGGCGGCTACCCCTGGTTTAGGAACAATGATCGCCGCTTCTAAAGTTGGACATACCATGGATCGAATTGGTCCCGAAAAAGTATTGCGAATCGGGATTATAACTGCTTTTATCCTTTTTATCCCGATGACATTTACACAGTCCCCGTGGGCACTCGCATTCTGGCGATTCCTGCTTGGACTAGCAAACGCAGCATTGATGCCCGCTACCCAGACCGTATTAACACTGGATGTTCCTACAGAAGCATTTGGTCGTGTTTTCAGTTATAACCAGTCATTTCAAGCAGCCGGTGCCGTTCTCGGATCGATCCTCGGTTCATTTATTTCAGGAATATCTAGCTATGAAATGGTCTTTATTATTACTGGACTAACCCTGCTCGTTAACTTTATTTTGATAATGCTTGTTAAACCGAAAAAAACACTGATAGAATAATTTAGAAAAAGAGAGACAATTATGGTTCAAACAAATAAATTACTAAATGAACATCAGGTCAATGATCTGTTTTCCCGTGTTGCACCTAACTATGACCTTTTGAATAATGTTATTAGTCTTGGGACCCAAAAATTATGGCGGAAGACCCTTTTTAAGCAATTACAAGTCGATCCGCATGCCAATGCCCTTGACGTTTGTTGTGGGACCGGCGACTTAGCAATTGAACTAGCGAAGCGAATTCCTAGTGGACGAGTCACTGGATTAGATTTCAATAAAAAAATGTTAGAACTCGCCTTTGAAAAGACCAAGACAATCGGGAACCTCTTCTTAATTCAGGGAGATGCAATGCAATTACCGTTTGATGATAACAGTTTTGATATTGTTACAATTGGGTTTGGATTGCGCAACGTTCCTGACGCTGACCGGGTTTTGAGCGAAATTTACCGTGTACTAAAGCCTGGTGGTCAGTTCGTTAGCCTTGAAATGTCCCAACCAACCAATCCTGTAATTAAGCTCGGCTGGAAGGCATACTTTACTGCTTTCCCGGTTATGGCCTCATTAGCGGGTGGTCAGCTTAAAGACTACCAATATTTAAAGAAAACAAGTCAACAATTTGTTTCAGCTCATCAATTAGCACGAATGATGAAGGCGGCGGGTTTTAGAGAAGTACATTATCAACCACTAAATTTTGGTGCTGCGGCCCTTCATTTTGGCGATAAATAAAAAAACTGGTGAAAAACTTTGATTTTTCACCAGTCTTTTTAGTTTCGGATGTTATAAAGTCTAGTCACAGAAAATAACTGCAAAGCAATTCTTCTTAAATTAACCCAATCACATATGTCACTACCTGCACTAAGGAACCAATAAATAGGATTTTAATAGCACAAGGGAAGGTCTCTTTTTTGATTTGTTTGGCAAATAATAATCGCGTTTGTTTAATGACAAATGGAATAATAAATAAGGTCAATAATACGGTCCAAGGAGCAAGATGTAAAATCACGGAAAAAATAATTGCAATAAATGCAAGAACATTTTTAATGGCAAATGAATATAATCCGTTACGCTGACCAATAAAATGAATTACTGTATGACGATGGTTATCTTCATCCTCTCCTGCATCACAAATATTATTAGCTAGCAATAAATTAGAAATCCATAACTCATCTGGCAACGCAACTAAAAAGACAACGCCGATATTAGCCCATGTCCATGAGAATTGCTGAAAAGCATTAATATAAACAGAAATTAAAACAATCATAAAGCCCATGGTAAAGCCGGAAGCAAATTCGCCAACCGGCAGTCCTGATAACGGAAACGGGCCTGATGAATATAGGATTCCAACAGCAAAGCAAAAAATCCCCATCCATAAGAGCGGCCACCCAACAATCGTTACTAAATAAATTCCAATCAAACCTGCAACAATACTAAAGGCAAGCAGTAATCCTAATACCAGTCGCGGTGAAATATTTTCGCGTCCAATAATATTAGTATTTTTCTTATAATCAACCGTATCAACAGCATGGTTATAATCGTTATAATTATCCATCATATCGACTGCCATGTTGAACAGGAGCATGGCAATAAAAAACAGGACGGAATTTATGACATTTAAGGAGTGGTAGTAATATACACTTAGGCAGACTCCTAATAACATCGGTAGGATACTAGCTGTCTTGGCTTTAATCTCTACCAATTCTAAAAAAACATTTAACGACATTTAGTAATTTTTCCTTTCATAATTTGTTAGATATTCGGTACAATATAGATGGTACACCATAACAAAGGAATTATCGATTAATGAAACAACATTTTTTCCACGCTTATCCAGCGATTGACCACGCTCTCAATGAAGTGAATCAAATCATCAATAGCCAGATAACGATTAAAAACGCTTCCCTCCACGAGGCTCTCCAACACATGGCTTCTAATGGCGGAAAATATTTGCGTCCAGCTTTCTTCCTCTTATTTGCGGATATTGGTAATAAGAAGGTTGATGATCGTTCACGGCTAATCAAAATTGCCGCATCTCTTGAAATTCTTCACATGGCAACCCTCATTCATGATGACATTATTGACGATTCACCCAAGCGACGGGGAGCTGTTAGCATCCAAGCAGCATTTGGTAAGGATACCGCCGTTTATAGCGGGGATTTTCTCTTTACTGCTTTCTTCAGTTTGCTAGTTGAAACAATGGCGACTTCGCCATATCTTGCTCGCAACGCGCAAACAATGCGGAAAATCCTAACAGGAGAACTAGGACAAATGGCTAATCGCTTCGACCTTAATCAGTCTCTGCTTGATTATTATCGTAATGTGAATGGTAAAACGGCTGCCCTTTTTAGTCTTGCTGCAGAAGAAGGGGCTCATTTCGGTTGTTCATCACATCATACAACCGTTTTAGCTAAGCGAATCGGTCAAAATATCGGCATTAGCTTTCAAATTCTGGATGATATTTTAGATTATTCTGGGGATGCACGACTTAACAAGCCGGTTCTTGAAGACCTGGCAACGGGAGTGTATTCGTTGCCACTCCTCCTGACATTGCAAAATCACCGCGATGAACTGAAACCATTTCTCGCAAAGAAAAGACAAATGACGATTGCCGACATGGAGCAAGTCCAAAGGCTAGTGATTAACTATGGTGGTGTGACAAAAGCCCAAGAGATTGCGCGGAAGTTTACGCAAAAAGCACAAAGCGAGATTCAAGAATTACCAAATAGCCATACACGTAGACTTCTCACGTTAATGGCTAACAAATTATTAACAAGAGTAAATTAAAGGGAATGGGACTATGAACTAGCCAAGCTAGGTCTATCCCATTCTTTTTTATTATCATCACATTCTATTTAAATTTAACTGTTACTACCTCATCGCCATGTTTCACCATTTGGCCAGGAACAAAAGCAGTGATATCTTCAACTTTACCTGGCTGGGTAAAGAATGCGATTACCCAAACTTTATAACCTTCCTTCTTGATTAAATTCCGGTCAAATGTAAAAAGAAGTTGTTCTTTCTTTACTTTCTGACCATTAAGATAATGAGCGTTAAAACCTTTACCACGCATATTTACCGTGCCAATACCAATATGAATAATCATTTCTAGTCCATTGTCAGAGGTTATTTCAAATACATGACGCGTTCCAAAGGTGAAGTTAATCTTGCCATCAAATGGAGCATATAATTTATCGCTAGTCGGTTTAATTACAAACCCCTTGCCGGGAAAGCGACGACCATCATTATCGACAACTTCTGTTATTGCCATTAACTCACCATCAACAGGAGCGTAAATTTTTTCTTGCTTGACTGTGATTAAAGAAACGTTAGGAGAAGAAAGCTGGTCTCCATTAGCTAACTTATTTTTTAATTCTTCAACAACGAGCGCATGCTTTTGTTCACTTAATTTAACCTTAAAAAGAAAAACAAAGATCGAAAGAATTGCTAATGTTAAAGGGATATAAAAAGCCATACCGTCAAACGTATTGATATCGTGGCTTGTCATATCCGCAGCTGTAGCACTACCAGTCATTCCCGCAGCAATTGCAATATAACCAACCAAACCATTTGAAATTGCTCCTGTCAATTTATCAATCATCGGCCGAACTGCTAATACAACCGCTTCATTACGTTGTCCTGATTTCAATTGGCCGTATTCAATCGCATCAGTCAAGGTAAGAACAGTAACTAATTGGGCAAAATTAACATTAAAAAGGATCAATCCTAAATCCATCATAAGAACATTCGACCGAGCAAAAATAAAGATAAGATAGGCCAAACTCATGCAAACTTGCCCACCAATAAATAGCCATTTTCGCGGGATAACTTTATTTAAGACTGGGTAAAGAGGATTGGTACAAAAGGCAATGATTGTAGCAATAACTCCAACAATCCAGAATTCATCCGGTTTGGCAATAACAAACTTATAAAGATAAAAGAGCACTCCATTGGTAACAACATATGCACAAGAATATAACAAATAAGCTAAACTAGGCCAGAGAATTTGATCATTGTGAAAAATAGCAGAAAAGACCTCGCGAAGTGTCGTTTTTTCCTGGGCTGAATTGCGAATAAGATTATGTTTTTCCTTTGTCCCCCAGCACACAACAAGCGCACAACAAACAGCTAAAGCAGAAATAATTACAGCAAAAGCAAACCACCCCATTGGTCCTTGCTGGTATTGGCCAGTAGCCAAATAAGTAAAGGTCGTTACAACTGGTACAACAATAATCGTTAAACCATTCCAACCGATTGTACCAGCAAAGGCCCCTAACGCAGTATAGACACCCCGTTCTGCTGAGCTTTCACTTATTGCGGGAACCATTCCCCAGTAAGAAACATCAGAAAATGAATAAAAGATATCAAACATAATAAAAATAATCACAAATAAAACAGCGAATAAAAACCAATTATATTGGGCGAGCCCAAAAATTCCAGTAAAAAGGATTAATAACAAAATCGCACTAATAAGATTCCCCGCTAAAATCCATGGTTTAAATTTTCCCCAACGAGTTTTCGTATTATCAACAATATTTCCTAATAAGGGATCAATTAATAATTCTAAAATCCGAACGGAAACGATTAAAACTGTAATTAAACCGATTAGCTTATTAGCAATCGACTTACTTACGCCAGCAAACATCCCACTAGTAACAAAGATGATAAAGTATGTACTCATCACTCCGTAAAAAGCGGAATGTCCTAAATTACCAAAGCAAAATGACATCTGCGAAATCAATTGTTTCCGTTTAAATTTATGGTTATATGCCATATTGAAACCTCCAAACTACAGCTTTCTGTAATCGCTTACAGATACATTATAAATCTTTATTTTTATTTAGTAAATATTTATTTAAATAAGTAAATTAATTACTAGAGAAAAAATAAAAACTGGCTAAACTGTCAAATAGTTAATTCAACAGTATTTAGCCAGTTAATTTTGGTTTGGAAAACTTTTACGAAAAACGATATCGGTATTAACTTTTAGGTGCACATGCGGTCGATTAGGATGCGTGATCAAGTCTTGCAATAACTCAATTGCCATCCGGCTGAGTGTTTGCTGATTAATATTGTAAGATGTTAATGGTGGTGATACATATCTAGCAACCTCACTATTATTAATACTAATCACCGCAGTATCACGGGGAACAATAACTCCTGCTTCGTTAAAGGCCTGCAAAACCCCTACACTAAGAGTATCCGATGCAACAATGAAGGCTTCTGGAAGGTGGGAACCGCTTTGTTCCACCGCAATTTTACCTAGTTGATAACCATTGTCAACGTTAAACGGACCATGTACATATAACGGGGCCTCTTTTAGTCCTTGTAATCTAGTAAATTCACGAAAGGCCAGCTCTCGCGCATCAGCTTGTTGAACCTCATCAAGGTTAAGCCCCTTGCCGCCAATAAAGCCAATGCGCTGATAACCTGCTGTCTGAAGTCGTTGAAGCGCATCTTGAATAGTAAGTTCTAAATTAGGTTGAACTGAATCAAACAATTGGGGCATGGGATTAATATCAACAAAAATCCCATTCGGTAAGGAGTTATGAAGTTGGGTTAACTCTTCTTGGGTAACCCGGTCAGCGCCTACGCCAATAAATCCTTGGAATGAATCGGCCGCCGCAATCAGAGTAGAAATTTGATTAAAGACTGCGATTTCTAAGCCTGCCTTCCCTACTTCCTTAATAATCTCGTTACGCAAACATGAAAAATATTCATCTTGTAACTGCTCATTGTCATTCACCCGATACAAAAGCGCAATATTAGGAAGAATTGGTTGACGTTGATGTTTATGATGACTCTTCCAGTAGCCTAGTTCATTGGCAACTTTCATAATCTTATTACGGGTTGTAGGACTGATGGATAAGTTCTGGTCATTATTTAATAATCGGGATACCGTAGCAGGTGAATACCCCGACTTTTCAGCAATTTCCTTAATTGTTGCCATGATAATTCACCTTTTTAGTAAGTATTTAGTAAATATTATACAACAATTTGGAGTGAGAAGAAAAAGGGCCCTTTCCACTTGTTTATTCACCGTAAAATGCTCATAATTAAGGGTGTTATATTTATAATAGATGAGGAGATTTATGCCATGCGTAAAATTTCAAAAGGCTTAATGCTTGCAGTAGCTGGACTTACTGTCGGCACAAGTGCTGGATTGACCACTAACTTTTTCCAATCAACCAATATTGCCTATGCTGCTGATATGTCTAAGGAGAAAAATGATTTAGCTAACCGTTACATTGCTGATTATCTTGGTAATTGTCAACAATATGAGCAAAATGACAAGACTTTCAAAGGTTTTTCTTGTATCAAGGACATTACCTATACCCGTGATAATAAAATCAAAATTGATGTTAATGATGATATCTATCAATTACCAAAGGCACGCCGAACACTTTTAGTTCAAAATTTGCAAAATGGTGTTTATGGAACACTTGCCGATAATGATCTAAAGAAGTTATCAGAAAAAGATATCCAAAAGGGTTGCAAAACAACAATCTACCTCAATGGACATGCTATCGGTCATAGCGCAAATGATGATACCCGGCACATCATTTGGAATAAATAATAATTAAAAAGGAACTGTAAGTATCAATCAATAAGATACCTGCAGTTTCTTTTTCTATAGGTCAATATCAATCTCAATTGGCGTATGGTCACGACGTTCACCGCTATCAATCATTCCTGAAGAAGTGACCTTATCAGCTAGTCGATTACTTACCAACCAGTAGTCAATCCGCCAGCCAGAGTTATTTTGCTTACTAGTAATCACCCGTTGCGCCCACCATGAGTATGCTCCTTTTTCATCTGGATGAAGGTAACGAAAACTATCAGTAAATCCAGCCGCCAGCAATTTAGTAAAATGTTCCCGTTCTTCATCAGTGAAACCTGCTGAATGATGATTGTTAGCTGGATGTGCCAAGTCAATCTCCTCATGCGCAACGTTGAAATCACCACTAGCAATCACTGGTTTTTGCTGGTCTAGTTTCTGCAAATATTCCCGATAACGATCGTCCCATACTTGCCGCTCCGCAAGCCGCTTTAGACCGTTACCAGAGTTAGGGGTATAGACTTCCGTAACGAAAAAGTCAGGAAATTCAAGGGTAATGATACGTCCCTCATCATCCATTGGCTCCGGTGCCCCAATCTTAGGATATGTTACTACTGGTGCGTACTGTTGCAAATATAAGTACATTGTTCCTGCATATCCCTTGCGCGCAGGCTCTTCGGAACTGCGCCAGATAACTTCATATTTAGGAAAAAGCTCTTCTAAAACAGCTAAATGTTTTTTGGTAGGCCCATTTTTAGATAGCTTGGTCTCTTGAATTGCAATCACATCAGGAGCTAGTGTTGCTATTTTTTGTAAAACTTCCCGTGTCTCACCCGCACGCACCGAGGTTCCGGTTAATGCGGCATTAATTGAATCAATATTCCATGAAATAAATTTCACTATTGTTTCCCCTTTTCATCACTTGATTTTATGTCACTTTTCTTGATAAAAACACCATCTGCTGTTGTCTTGCCTATGCGGTTCTCAATTTCGTGGTAAGCAGTTTCAACCGCCTGATAATGGTCGACCCCGATCAGTTTGCAAAAAATTAATAATGCCACTTGGAGGTCCCCAATACTATCAACTAGTTTAGCATGATTTTCTTTATTATACGCACCCGACAGTTCACCCATTTCTTCGACCATCTTCATAAACTCAACGCGTGGATCAGCATGATCAATACCACGTTCGTGCGCCCATTGATCGATTTTTTGGAACAATTCTTCATAGTCCTTCATCAACTCACCCCAATCACTAAAATTTATAATACCGCTCTTACTATATGATAAAAGATCGAAGTGAGCAATAAGGAACTTTATTTAAAAATAAAAAGCCCCTGCAATTGCAGAGACTCTCCACTACTAGTTATCGCGACGACGTTCAGCGATACGAGTAGCCTTACCAGTACGTTCACGTAAGTAGTAGAGCTTAGCGCGACGTACACGACCATGGCGAAGAACATCAATCTTATCAACACGTGGTGAGTGAACTGGGAAAGTACGTTCAACACCAACACCGTTACTGATCTTACGTACAGTGTATGTAGCGCTGATACCAGCACCGTGGCGCTTGATAACAACACCTTCGAACATCTGGATACGTTCACGTGAACCTTCAACGATTCGTGCGTGAACCCGAACAGTATCACCGGCACGGAATTCTGGAATATCATCCCGTAATTGACTAGCAGTAATCTTTTCGATTAACTTGTTTTGACGCATAATATATTTCTTTCCTTTCGCCGACATTCATGTCCGTATGTGGGCAGCGGAACACCGTTATTCATAGCTAAACAGCCAATAAATACTATACACGTTTTTTTATACTGTTTCAAGGGAAAATTAATGGTTTTCCTGATTAATAATCGAATGACGAATCCCGTAAACAAAATAAATAAGTAAACCAATAACAAACCAGCCGACCATCAAAATTTTGGCGTCAGTATTCAATCCCCAAAAGATTATTGCGGAAAATATTGCGGAGATTGCTGGTAGGACGGGATATAACGGCATCTTAAATTGGGCTGGCGGCAAATCAACCCCTCACGCGGACGCAACGCATAAATCCCTAGAGAAACAAAGATAAAGGCAACTAACGTTCCTGCTGAGACAAGGGTGGCTAAAAATGTAAATGGGAAGACAGAACCCAGAATCATCGCCAACACAGTAATCATCCATAAAGCATGATTAGGAACATGTTTTTCATCAATCTGGCCAAGCGTTTTAGGTAATAAGCCATCACGGCCAAACGCGTAGATAAGCCGTGAAGAAGCTAGCAAAATAGCAATTAAGGCTGAAAAAATCCCGACAATTGCGACTATCGATAACAAGTTGGCAGTTATATAGTGTCCTGATTGGCGGAGCGCCCAGGCAGCCGGTTCAGCATTATTAGCATAGCGACTATATTTAAACATCCCCACTAACACTAGCGAAACTGCGATAAAGAAACCCGTTCCTAATAGTAGCGTTCCAATTAAACCACGTGGCATCGTTTTTTCAGGGTTTACCGTTTCTGCTGTATTAGCCGCAATTGCATCAAAACCAACATAAGCAATAAATATTTGGGCCGTCCCTGCTAAAATTCCTTGCCACCCACCAAAAGTTGTTCCCGGTTGATGAGCTGGTAAAAAGGGAACGTAATTTTGCGGATGAATTGCCGTAGCGCCAACAACAATAAACATTAGGATAACTAACAGCTTAACGCTCACAATTAGATTTTCAATCCTACTAACTTGATGAACTCCCCGAGAAATTAACGCCCCAACGATTAGGATAGCAAAGGCAGCCAATATATCAACATAAGATCCAGTATGGGGATTAAATCCTCCTGCTAAAGCCGGTGGTAACTTAATACCAAAACTACCGAGAAATCCTTGCATGTATGCTGACCAACCAGAAGCAACAAAGGCCACAGAGATAAAATATTCAGCAAGTAAGGCCCAACCCGCGATCCAACCAAAAAATTCGCCAAAAAGAACATTAATCCACGAAAAAGCAGACCCAGCAAATGGTAATACTGATGATGTCTCAGCATAAGCCAAGGCCGACAAACCAGCACCAATTGCTGCCACGATGAATGCTAACGGAACAGCTGGTCCTGTATGGTCAGCAGCCACGATTCCTGGCAAGGTAAAAATTGCCGTTCCTACAACCATTCCCGTTCCAAGCCCAATCAAGTCTTTTGTATGTAAGCTTGGTGTCAGTTGAGCGTCCTTTTCTTGATACACTTTTGGGTTTTGCTTAAGAAATAAACGTTTAATAAATTTTTTCATCCACATCACCCTAATCTGGAACAGTCGGATCTTCATCAAGCTTAATATCTTCCAGCATTATTTGCTGTTCCCGACTAAGTTTTGCATTTTCCAGCAAGTCAGGACGGCGATGCAGGGTCCTTCGCAACGACTCCCGCATCCGCCATTCTTTAATCTTTTGGTGGTTCCCACTCGTTAACACTTCTGGTACCTTCATTCCACGAAAATCAGCAGGACGGGTATACTGGGGATATTCCAAAAGCCCATTGCTAAATGAGTCGCCCATTGGAGAGGACATGTTGCCAAGAACCCCTGGAACAAACCTGACTGTAGCATCGATCATAACCATTGCCGCTAATTCTCCACCCGTCAATACATAGTCACCAAGAGAAGCCTCATCAGTAACTAACTGGCGAATCCGTTCATCGTAACCTTCATAGTGACCACAAATAAAGGTTAGGTGGTCCTCTTGAGCTAATTCTTTAGCATAGGCCTGATCAAATTTACGTCCTGCCGGATCCATTAAAATCACGCGCCCTTTAGAATATTGCCCTTTCGTTTGTTCCTCAACAGCGGCCATGGCGTCAAATATTGGCTGTGCCTGTAATAGCATCCCCGCACCACCACCAAATGGCGCATCATCAACATGATTGTGTTTATCGGTAGTATACTGGCGAAAATCAGTTACATTAATATCTAAAAAGCCATTATCCTGTGCTTTACCAATAATTGACTCACCAAGAGTAGCTTGAAACATATTAGGGAATAAACTTAAAATGTCAATTCGCATTATTCCAGTCCCTCCATCAATTCCACTTTGACCACTTTCGCAGCAAGGTCAACCTCCTTAATAACATCATCAATCACTGGCAATAATAAATCATTTTTATCTGGGCGCTCAACAACCCAAACATCATTAGCGCCGGGGGACAAGATTTCTTTAATTTTGCCTAGCTGTTGGCCATCCATTGTTTCAACATTTAGGCCAATAATTTGGTGATAATAATATTGACCATCTTCTAGTGGCTGCTGATCTTCTGCACTCACCATTAATTCATGATCGCGAAATTTTTCAACATCATTAATATTGTCGTAGCCCCTAAACTTCACTAAAATAAAGCCCTTGTGTTGACGCGCTTTCTCGATTTCTAGTGCAAGGGGTTCTTTTTCCTCTTGCAAGTATAAGGTGGTTCCCGGTGCAAAACGTTCATTGATAAAGTCAGTCGTTGCGAGAACCCGCACTTCACCACGAACACCATGCGTATTTACAATTTTACCGACATTATAATATTTCATTTTTCCCTCCAAAAAAGACAAAAACCCCCACAGATTAGTGTGGGAGTTTTAAATTTAGTGACGATGGTCATTAATCAATAACCGGACGCGCTTAGAGTTAGCCCGTCGAGATTGAGCACCCTCGACTACCGTCCGCAATGCCGCTGCAACATGTCCCTGCCGACCAATCAAGCGACCAACATCACTCTGGTCGACACTGATTATGTAATGATGATAACGTCCATCATTATTCTGAGAAATTGACAATGCTTGCGGATATTTTAATAGCGGGATCACTAAACTACGAATTAACGACTCTACATTTGTCTCAGCCATGATTAACTATCACTACTTCTTTGCGTACTTAGCTTCGTGGTACTTCTTCATAACGCCAGCTGCTTGAAGCATGTTACGAACAGTATCTGAAGGTTGAGCACCCTTTTGTAACCATTCCATAACAGCGTCTTCATCAAACTTGACTTCTTTAGGAGTAGTCAATGGGTTGTAAGTACCAACAGCAGTAATAAAACGACCATCACGTGGAGCACGTGAGTCAGCTACAACGATCCGGTAAAATGGACGCTTCTTTGAACCCATACGCTTTAAACGAATTTTAACAGACATTCTTTGCACCTCCCTGATTTCTTTTAACAGATAATAATATACCAGTGTTCAAATAGAATGTAAAGTATTTTTTCTTGACAGGCTTAAATTTTCTCAAAATTATTTCTTTTTGCGCAGTTTACGCAGTTTTTTAATTCGCTTTTGCTTATCTTTTTTCATCTTTCGCGCCATCCTATTCATCGCCATTTGACCCATTTTGCCACCCGGCATCTGACCGCCAAACATATTCTGCATTCCGTTGAGGTTACCATTTGTTACCTGTTTCATCATCTTCCGCATTTGATTAAATTGTTTAATCATTCGGTTAACTTCAACAATTGGCCGTCCTGCACCAGCTGCTAATCGACGACGACGGCTTGGATTCATCAAGTCGGGATTCTCACGTTCTTCTGGAGTCATTGAAAGGACAATTGCCCGAATATGCGCAAATTGCTTCGGATCAAGGTTAATATTCTTTAACGCCGGATTATTAGCCATTCCTGGCATCATTTTTAAAATATTTTCAAGTGGCCCCATCTTAGTGACCTGGTCCATTTGGGCTAAGAAATCATTATAATCAAACGTATTTTCACGCATCTTATCCATGGTTTCTTGGGCTTGTTCTTCATCGAAATTCTTTTGAGCCTTTTCAATCAGCGTCATCATATCGCCCATGCCGAGAATTCGTGATGCCATTCGATCCGGGTGGAAAACATCGAGGTCTTCCATTTTTTCACCTTCACCGACAAATTTAATCGGCTTACCGGTAACAGCACGAATTGACATGGCAGCCCCGCCACGGGTGTCACCATCTAACTTAGTTAAAACAACCCCGGTGATATCTAACTTATCGTCAAATCCTTGCGCGGTATTAACAGCATTTTGTCCCGTCATTGAATCAATAACCAGCAAAATTTCATTTGGTTCAACGAGTTTTTTAATATTTGCCAGCTCATCCATTAATTGCTCATCAATTTGTAGACGCCCCGCTGTATCGATAATGACGTAATCATTATGATTTTGCTTGGCAACCTCCATCCCTTCACGAACAATCTCAACTGGATCAACATCGGTTCCCTTTTCAAAAACAGGAACATCAATTTGGTCGGCTACTTGTTGTAACTGGGTAATCGCAGCTGGACGGTACACATCGGCCGCAATAAACATTGGCCGCGCATGATTTTCGTTTTTTAACCGTAATGCTAACTTACCAGCAGTCGTTGTTTTACCAGCACCTTGAAGACCAACCATCATAATAACGGTTGGAATATGGGGAGCTTTATTAAGAGGAACTGCTTCTTCCCCCATTAATTTAGTTAATTCTTCATTAACAATTTTAACAATCTGTTGGGCAGGATTTAGTCCCTTTAAGACTTCCGCACCAGCAGCTTTTTCACGAACCGTTTTTACAAAGTCCTTAACAACTTTAAAGTTAACGTCGGCTTCCAAAAGGGCAAGGCGGATTTCACGCATTGTCTCCCGAAGATCTGCTTCAGTAACTTTTGGCTTTCGCCGTAATTTTTCCATCGCCTTTTGCAGACGATCTGTTAAACCTTCAAATGCCATTTATTCTTCCTCCAAGCTTTCCAAATGATTTACTAAATGATTTAAGGTTTGATCATTCGGATAGTTTTCATGAACGTATCGTTGAATCCGATCCGCCTGCTGATTCCGAACTTGAAATTCAGCATATAGATGCAATTTAGCTTCATAATCTTCTAAGATACTTTCCGTACGCTTTATATTATCGTAGACTGCTTGACGACTAACATTAAAGTTTTCCGCAATCTCACCCAGTGAATAATCATCACCATAATAAAGCTCTAGATAATCATTTTGTTTTTTCGTCAATAATGGTTGATAAAACTCAAATAGCGAATTTATTCGGTAGTTCTTTTCAATTTCCATCTAACCACCTACTTAGTCTACTTCGACAAGTCCCTTGAATAAGCCATAGACGAAGTCACTAGCATCAAATTTCTGCAAGTCATCAACCTTTTCTCCTAGCCCAACATACTTAACTGGCAAGTGTAGTTCGTTACGGATTGCAAGAACAATTCCTCCTCGGGCAGTTCCATCAAGTTTAGTCAGTACAATTCCTGTAACATCAGTACTTTCCTTGAACAATTTTGCCTGATTAAGGGCATTTTGACCAGTCGTTGCATCGAGGACTAATAAAACTTCATGAGGAGCCGATGGTATTTCACGCGTAAGAATCCGCTTCATTTTGGAAAGCTCATTCATTAGGTTAACTTTATTTTGCAACCGTCCTGCCGTATCAACAAACAAAACGTCATAATCTTCATCTTTAGCTTTCTTAACTGCATCAAAGACCACTGCTGCTGGATCACCATTTTCCGGTCCCGTAACAATATCAACACCATCGCGTTGCGCCCAGACATCCAATTGTTCAGTAGCACCAGCCCGGAAGGTATCAGCAGCTGCCAGAAGAACTTTCTTCCCTTGCTTCTTAAATAATGCCGCCATTTTACCAATTGTGGTGGTCTTTCCGGCACCATTAACCCCAACAAACATAATAACGGTCGGACCTTGCGTTGCCATTGTTAAATCAGGATTCTCATCTTGACCAGCTTCGTCGTAAAGGTCAACCATTTTTTCAATAATAACGTTGGAAACATCTTGCTTGTTCTTGGCATTCTGCAATTTAACTTCTTCACGCAACTCATCACTAAGTTTCATTGCCATATCATAGCCAACATCAGACTCAATTAGCATATCTTCAAGATCATCAAAAAAGTCTTCATCCACATGACGGAAATTAGCTAAAAATTTATTTAGGCGGGCGCCAAACCCTGACCGTGATTTTTCCAAGCCACGGTCGTATTTTTCTGTGGTTTCATCTTTTGCTGCGGTAGCTGATTCATCACTCGTTGGTGTTGCTGACTGATTATCTTCAACAGTTGCAGGCTGATCGTTTAACGCCACTGTATTTGCAGCAGGTTCATCATTTTGAGCATTAGTAGCTGGGGTAGCTGCTGGCTTTTCATCCTCAGTTACTTCTTCCTCATTAATACTGCTAGAGCTTTTTGCCACGGTTGTTATCTGGTCATCATTTTCCGTTTCTGATTGCTCAGCGATTGTTGAATCGGCTGAAGATTTAACGGACTTACTTTCGCTTTCGCCAATGCCATTTTCAATTCCATCATGAATTACCTCATGGGTGCCATCAGCATTGATTTTTTCTTCCCGACTCACCGCTGGTGGAATATTTACCGGAACCTTCACTTCACTTTCAGCAGAAGATACTGGCTGATCGCTTTCTGGTACTGACGATGCTGTACTTGCTAGTTCACTCTCGCTTGCCGGTGTCGCAGAATGTGCATCAGCGCTAGCTTCATTAGTAACTTGTTCTTCTTTTTTCTTATGGCGACGGAAAATATCAAATAATCCCATATTGATGCCTCCTAATAAAAATTAATCGTTATCTTCTTTGAGGGTATCCACGACATCGACTGAAACCATCTTTGATACTCCAGATTCTTGCATGGTTACCCCGTATAGAACATCAGCGCCCATCATTGTACCCTTACGGTGGGTTATCACAATGAATTGCGGTCCCGTTGTCCCAAACTGATTAAGGTAGTTTGCAAATCGCTGCACATTTACCTCATCAAGGGCTGCTTCCGGTTCGTCAAGAATAGCAAACGGTACTGGCCGAACTTTAAGGATCGCAAATAAAAGCGTAATGGCGGTTAAAGCCCGTTCACCACCTGATAGTAAGGATAAGTGCTGATTCTTCTTACCTGGTGGCTGGGCCATAATATCAACCCCGGTGGTTAATAGGTCATGAGGATCAGTCAATACTAGTTTAGCATGACCACCAGTAAAAATTTGTTGGAACGTTTCATCAAATTTTGCTGAAACTTGGTTAAAGGTATTGATAAACCGTTCTTTTACTTGTGCATCCATCTCCCCCATTGTTTGATTAAGCTGGCTTCGTGAAGCTAAAAGATCATCTTGTTGTCCCTTTAGAAAATCATACCGTTCACGGACACGTTCATATTCCTCAATCGCCCCGGTATTTACTTGCCCCAAATCATCGAGTCCCCGTTTCAACAACTTCAGCCGCGTGTGTAAAGTCTCATCATCAAGTGAACTCATTTGCTTACGCGCTTCTTCAATTGTCATTGAATACTGATCAGTTAAGCGGTTAAGGCATTGGTCGATCATTGCTTCACACTTTACACGTTCTTCATTCAAACTGTTTCGATCGTCCAGAGCTGCGCGTTGCAATTCTTGTAACCGATCATGGTGTGCTTCCGCTTTGGAAAGACGTTGTTCAAGCTGATCAAGACTGATCCCATTATCAGTTAATTGCCGTTTAGCCTTCTCTTGCTCTTGATTTGCCGCGTCAAGCGCTGATTGAGTCGATTCCTCGCTTGTCGACTGATTTTTTGACTCGTGCGTTAAGCGGGCCAAGTCTGCGACTACTATTTGAAGTGAGGATTGGGCAGCCCGTATTTTTTGCTGATAATCTTTCTTTTGTCGAAGAGATTGTTGCAGCCGTTCTTCGGCAACAGCCAGCCATTGTTGCATTTGGGCCAGCTGTTCAGCCTGGGCAGATTCACTATTTTGTAACTCATCAATTTGTATAAGGATTGTTTTAATTTTAGCTTTGGTATCCTCTAAAGCTTGATGAGTTTGTTTTTCTCGTACTTCATTATCATGTGCTTGCGTCTCATAATCCTGATACTGGGTTCCCTGTTGTTGAGCTTGCAATTCTAACGTCTTAACTCGGTTAGTCAATGTCTCTTGCTTGCTTGAGATAAGCCGACAGTTGCTTTGCGCCTCATGAAGGGCGGTTTGCTGCTCATGTAATTGTTGTTGATAGTCAGCAATAACTTGATCATTTGCTTGCTGTGCATGTTGCAATTTAGCAACCTCTTGTTCTAGCGTACTTGCAAGTTGCTGTTGTTTAATTAACTCATTTTCTAATTGTTTTGCCATCTGTCTTTGACTTAACAAACCTGCGCGCTGATTTTTAGTTGCTCCACCAGTCATCGCTCCGCTAGCATTGATTAGTTGTCCATCAAGGGTAACAACACGGATTAGGTGCCGGCCGGCCTTAGCAATTGTGGCAGCATGATCAAGGGTGTCGGCGATTACCGTTGTCCCTAACAAATGGTCAGCAATTATTTGAAATTGCGGATCATAATTAATAAGGTCCGTTGCCCGCCCTAAAAATCCCGGTAATTCGTTTAATTGTTGCCAAATATTCAACGGACGACGCTGATTAAGGGTGTCAAGCGGTAAGATTGTTACTCGGCCTGCCCGTGTTTTTATCAAAAAGTTAATTATCTTTTTGGCAGTGACTTGCCGATCAACAACTAGTTGCTGTAATTGGCTCCCCAGTACTGTTTCAACGGCAATCGTGTAATTAGCAGGTACTTCCAACAACTCACTAACAGCCCCTGCTAATCCTGGAAATTGCCCCCGTTGGCGAAGGACGCTTTGTACTCCCCGATAATAGCCGCTATATTCATCGGCCATCGACTTATAGGCATTAATCCGCGATTTAAGTGACCGAACATCACCTAATGATTGATACCATTTTCGTTGTTTGCTTTGGTATTGTTGCGCTAATGTATCGTGCCGGCGTTGCGCTTGTTTTAATTTTTCTTCAGCAGCAATAACTGCTTCATGCAATTTTGTGGCTGCGACTTCACTTGCACTATATTGCTGGCGTGTCTTTTCTAATTCATCTTTGGCCGTCGTCATTTCGGCATTGCTTTGCTGCTGTAAAACAACTGCTTGCTCATGATTCCGAGATAGGAAAGACTGTTGATTATGAATTGTTGTAATTTGTTGCATTAAGTCAACTTGTTGATTTCGCAACTCATCTACTTCTTGATTCAATTTGGCAATTCGTTCACTGCTGCTCATCTTTTTAGCAGTCGCAAGTTCGTCTTGATGGTTCTTAATTGCTGTTTGCTGCTTATCAATCTGCGCTTGTACTTCTATTTGCTGCTTTTTAAGCTTTTGGAGTTGTGTATTTATTTCTTCTTGTTGTCCGTTAAGCCGTTGGCGTTCGTTTTCGCGCTGTTCACGACGTACACTCGATACCGACTGTTGGCTTTGAAGCTTAGCAATCGCCTCGGTCTGATTAAGGATTATTGCCTGTAAACGGTCCTTTGTCGCCGCTAATTCACGCCGCTGCTGTTTGAGCTTATCTAATTGTTGACTATCCCGATCTGCTTGACGCTTGTAATCGTCAACCATCGCATTTGCTTGTTTTAGCTTATCCTCTAAACTGACTAACTTTTGGTGATAATTGTCGTAATGACGCACAGTTTGAGTCCGATCTAAAACATCAAATTGCTTTTTTTGTTCTAAATAGTCCTGCGCGATTGCACTTTGTTCTTCTAATGGCTCGATTTGCTTTTCCAGCTCACTAATAATGTCATTCACCCTGTTAAGGTTTTCCATCGTCGTTGCTAACCGCTTTTCTGCAGTTTCTTTATTCTTTTTATACTTAGCAACTCCGGCAACAGTTTCAATAATTCCCCGCCGGTCCGCTGATTTTCCATTAAAAATTTCTTCAATCCGACCCTGAGAGATAATTGAGAACGACTCACGTCCTAATCCGGAATCAATAAATAAATCAGTAATATCCTTTAAGCGAACGTGCTGATCGTTAAGTAAATACTCGCTATCACCATTGCGGTAGATTTTCCGCGTAATCGTTAATTCCGTAAAATCACTAGCAAGATAATGATCACTATTATCAAGGGTTATTGAAACCAGTGCACGATTAAGCGGCTTGCGATCTGATGACCCATTAAAAATAACGTCAGCCATCCTATCTCCACGTAGGTGATGCGCGGATTGTTCACCCATCACCCACTGGATTGCCTCGATAATATTACTTTTTCCACTACCGTTAGGACCAACAATCCCCGTCATTCCAGGCTCAAATTTAATTGTTGTTTTTTGGGCAAACGATTTAAACCCATCTAAAGTTAATGACAATAATTGCATCAGTTATTCCTACTTACTATTTATTTTTATTACGCAGCTTATCAAGTGCTTGTTGGGCAGCTTGCATTTCTGCATGTTTCTTTGAGGACCCCGTACCTTCACCAATGACCTTCCCATTAGCCGTAACATTTACATTAAACTCGGGATCGTTCTCCGTTCCGCTTTCTTTTAACAAGTGATATTCGATATCAATATCTCCATCACGTTGCAAAAATTCTTGGAGACTAGTCTTGGCATCAACTGCGTGATCAAACCAGCCCATATCAAGCTTCGGGAAAATAATTCGTTGAACAAACTTTTCAACCGCAGGACGCCCTTGGTCTAAGTATAAGGCACCAATGAAGGATTCAAAAATATCACAAAGAAGACCGGGACGTTGTCGCGCGCCAGCCATCTCTTCACCATGACCAAGCCGAATATATTGGTCAAAATGACATTCTTTAGCAAATTTTGAAAAGCTATCTTCGCAAACCATTGCTGCTCTTAAACGAGTAAGTTTTCCTTGCGGTAATTCTGGAAAACGCTTGTAGATGTATTCTGAAACGATCAGTTCCAACACGGCATCGCCAAGAAATTCAATCCGTTCGTAAAACTTTAATCCTTGGTTCGGATGTTCATTTACATATGAAGCTTGTGTAAAAGCTTCAGCTAATAAGGATGGATTATCAAAATGAATATTAAATTCCTTGGCCAGGTAGTCTTGTAATTCTTCGATCATAAAAAATTCCTTTCATTATTGACTAAATACTAATAAAATGTCTACCGCCTATTATACTAGACAACCTGCGTTTCCGCAGAGAAAATTAATGAATATTAAGGAGTTATTAAAACCCAGAACATTGATCTCTCAATATTCTGGGTCTTCTTTAACCAATTATCACTTGAGCTAGCTGCTAATTCGCAGTATGTTCAGCAATATAGTCAACTACTTCACCAATTGTGCTGAGCTTTTCAGCATCTTCATCATCAATTTCTTCGCCAAAAGTATCCTCTAATTCGAGCACAAATTCAACAAAATCGATTGAATCAGCATCTAAATCTGTTTTTAAGTTTAAATCATCAGTAATTTTGGCCCGATCAACATCAAAATGATCGGCAACGATTTCTGAAACCTTATTAAAGATTTCTTTTTTCTTATTATCAGCCATCATTATTAACCTCTCTTTACTAGTTCGCTATTTATTCTATTCGTTTTTTGCCGAATTGTCTAGATTTGTAGAATCATCAAAAAATTCGACTGTTTTTTCAATTACACCGGTTTTAAGCATCGTCCTAATTTGACTAATAGTATTTTTTACTGCTATTGCATCTGATGAACCGTGTGTTTTTACCACGGGAGCCTTCAAGCCTAATAAGACAGCTCCACCATATGTAGAAGCACTCATCTTTTGTCCAATTTGGTGGAAAGTTGGTTTTAACATTAAATAGCCTAACTTAGCACGTAACCCCCCATGAAGGATTCCATGCTTAATCAAGGTCATCATCATCTTCGCCGTTCCTTCAGTTGCCTTTAACGCTGCATTAGCTGTCCAACCGTCGCTTACAACAACATCAGCCTTGCCAAATAACAAGTCTCCCGCTTCGATATTACCGATAAAATTTAAATCATCTTTTCCGTTAAGGATCTTCCAAACATCTTTATGTAATTTATCGCCCTTATCTTCTTCGGCTCCATTATTCAATAGTGCAATTCGCGGATTAGCGACCCCTAGTACATTTTCAGCGTAGAATTTACCAAGGTATGCATACTGTTCGAGGTTTTTTTCTTTACTTTCTGCATTTGCACCTGTATCTAAATAGACAAAGTTGTGACGAGATGATTCTGGCTTGGCAATCGGTAAAATACTGGTCAATCCTGGACGATCGATACCTTTGATTCGACCAACAATAAAAAGCCCGGCCGCCAAAATTGCCCCAGTATTCCCTGCTGAGAAAAAGGCATCTGCATTTCCTTCTTTAACGGCTGCTGCTGCTCGAACAATCGAAGAATCTTTTTTACGGCGAATAGCTCGAACAGGTTCTTCTCCCATAGTAATCTCTTCTGTAGTGGCAATGACGTTTAACCGATCATTATTCTTTATGAGGGGCTTAACCTTTTCTAAATCACCATAGAGGTCAAATTCAAGGTCTGGATAAAGGTCACGAGCCTGTTCAACTCCTTCAATGATTACTTGCGGCGCATTGTCGCCACCCATTGCGTCAACTGCAATTTTCATAATATATTCTTCCTTTCAATCAAAGTGTGTTTCTAGTTCATGTCGTTTAAGATACAACACAAGCGGTTGGTTTTCATCAACATCATCCCAGTTAGGCGTTGCTAATAGGTTACCGGCATCAGATCGTGCTATTTGGAGCATTTTTAAATCAGCAATCGGATCTCCCACTTTAAATTCTGGCATCCCTGATTGCTTTTTACCTAAAATATCACCAGAACCACGCAGTTTTAAGTCTTGTTCTGCTACTTTAAACCCATCATTCGTGGCAACCATTGTTTTCATGCGTGCTTTACCTTCGTCAGTCTTAGGATCAGCAATTAGCAAGCAATAGCTCTGACGATCTCCTCGTCCTACTCGCCCGCGCAATTGGTGAAGCTGGGCCAGTCCAAAGCGATCAGCATCATAAATAACCATCACTGTCGCATTGGGATTATCAACCCCTACTTCAATAACCGTTGTTGCAACAAGAACCTGGAGATCGCCAGCCTTAAATTGTTGCATCGTGGTATCTTTTTCATCTGTCCCCATTCGTCCATGCAATAAGCCGACCTTATAGTCAGGCTGTAAATCGGCTGACAATTGCTGAAAAAGGGCGGTTGCATTTTGAACATCTAAGGCCGCAGACTCCTCAATTAATGGACTAACAATATAAGCTTGCGCACCATTTTTTAATTGATCCCGCAAAAAGTGAATAGCTTCAGCATGCTGGTTAGACTTTAGCCATTGAGTTTGAATTGGTTTTCGTCCTGCCGGTAGTTGGTCAATGACGGAAACATCCATTTCTCCATAATTAGTAATCGCCAGAGTGCGGGGAATTGGGGTAGCTGTCATCGCTAAAACATCTGGGTGCTCCCCCTTTTCCCGAAGCCGTTGACGTTGATTAACGCCAAAACGGTGCTGCTCATCAGTTATTACTAAGCCTAGGTTAGCATATTCAACATCATCTTGAATCAAAGCATGGGTGCCAATTATTAAGTTTACATCACCACGTTTCATGGCGGTCACTAAGCTCTGGTGCTGTTTTGCAGTAAGCGAACCAGTTAAAAGTGCAACATGGACATGAGTTCCTTCAAAAACACGTGATAATTTTTCAGCATGCTGAGCTGCTAAAATTTCTGTGGGGGCCATCAACGCCGCTTGATAACCTGCAGTTACTGCTGCATAAATTGCAATCGCGGCGACAACCGTCTTTCCAGACCCAACATCCCCTTGAAGCAAACGATTCATTTGGTATGGCTGCCGCATGTCCCGACAGATTTCATTAACAACTTTCTTTTGGGCATTAGTTAGCTCAAATGGTAAACCCGCAATAAATTCTTTTAACTCATCATTATGGTATAAAATACGATTACCATTTTCTTGGCGGTGGGCCCGCCGAATAGCCTGTAAACGTAATTGAAAGAGAAAAAACTCCTCATAAGCAGCGGTGCGCCGAGCAGCTTTGGCGGTTGCTTGATTTTGTGGGAAGTGAATCTCCTTAATCATTTGGCGCCGATCCATAAGCCGATAGCGGTGCCGCAGCGTTTCTGGCAGATAAGTTGGGATTATATTACCGTATTCTTCATAAGCTTGCCGAATAAAACTTTGTAAAATATTTTGTCGGATATGCTTATTAACTGAATAGACTGCACCAAACTCATTACGGCTATCAGCTTGCTCTTTAATTAGCTTGTTGGCGGTTATTTGCCGGCGAGGAGCATCCCATTTACCCATCAGCGTTACTTGCTGGTTAATCGCCACCTGTTTCTTTATGTAGGGTTGATTAAAAAAAGTAGCCATAATTACTTCCTGCCCTACCTGTACCCGAAAGCTAAGGCGATTTCGCCGATAGCCATAGCGAGTTAATAGGGGTTCAGAAACAACAATCCCCTGCAATGTAATTTTTTGTTTGTCTTTTGCACCTGCAATATCAGTAGGTGTAAAGTCATTATAACGGGTCGGATAATAAGTTAACAGATCTTCAATTGTATCGATTCCCAAGGTTGCAAGATCAGATACCCTTTTAGGCCCAACACCCTTCAAGGCGGCAACCGAATCCGTTAAGCTCCGCACTTCCTCTCACCTCTTTATACATACAGCTAATAGTTAAAAATGAGGCCGGGAAAAAACAAAGAAGTTTTTTCTCAGCCTCTTTTTCATTATGAAGAAACTACCAGACTCAAGGCTAAATACAAACACTAAACCGTCCGTATTATAATTTGCTAGCTAGTGTTGCTCTTTTGCTTTAATTAATCTATTGGTAACATCTTATTCAACAGAAATTAAGTATGGATAAACTGGTTGACCACCATCATAAATTTGAATATCTAATTCATCATCTACTTCTTCAACTGCAGCTTTAATTGCATCAGCAGTTGCTTGGTCACCATCAGCACCAAATAAAATCGTTACAATTTCACTGTCTTCATCAAGCATTGCCTTAACCATTTTTATAGCTGCTTCTTTTAAGTTAGGATCAGTGTCAACAATTTTACCGTCAACAATCCCCATATAGTCGTCTTTCTTTATTTCACGGCCATCAATTGTCGTATCCCGAACTGCATTGGTAACAGCCCCACTGGCAACCGTGTCTAGGTTTCCTTCCATATTGGCTTGATTCTCATCTAAAGTTGCCTCTGGATTATATTCTAGCAATGCGCTCATAGCTTGAGCAATCGTCTTGCTATGGACAATCTTGGTAGGGATATCCGCCACATCAGCAGCCTGTTCTGCCGTCATAAAGATATTTCCGTTATTAGGAAGTACTAATGCCTGTTTGGCACCACTATTATTAATTGCCTCTAAAATATCTTGGGTACTTGGATTCATCGTTTGACCACCCGTAATGATATGAGTAACACCAAGGCTCTTTAATAACTTAGCAATCCCCTCACCAGACGCTACTGCGATAACAGCAGTTTTAATCTCTTTCTTTGCTTCAGTAGCTGCTTTAGCTTTTTCAATTGGCGATTCATCTTTAGCATTATCTTCATCATTTTCCATGATTTCTTCTTGTTGCCAAACCATATTATGAATTTCGATTGTCTGTAAATCACCAAACTGTTGTCCCCACGATAATACTTTACCTGGATGTTCCGTATGCACATGAACACGGACAACTTGGTCATCATTTAAGACAAGAAGACTGTCACCAAGATCAGCTAAATAGTTATAAAAAGTATCGTAATCAAACTTTTGGGTAACCTGCTTACCTTTACCAATCCGCACTAACATTTGGGTACAGTAGGTATATTTAATATCTTCTGGATTAAGCTTACCTTGGACGCTTTGATGATCCATTGCATGGACCATCTCATCAATCTCAGCATTATCTGGTTTGTAGTCTTCACTCTTATCTACTCGCCCGCTTAAAGCCTCATCAAATGCACGCAGGACAAATACTAACCCTTGTCCACCAGAATCAACAACTCCCACTTCTTTTAAGACCGGTAAAAGTTCAGGGGTCTTTTTCAGCGCCTTTTCACTTGCCTCATAGATTGCATGCATAATTTCAACAAGATCGTCAGTTTCTTTGATCTTATTTAAACCCTCTTGGGCAGATTCACGAACAACTGTCAGAATAGTCCCTTCAGTTGGCTTCATCACCGCCTTATAAGCAGTCTTAGCACCATTTGCGTATGCATTAACAAAATCTGCAGCAGATAGGACTTCCATCCCAGCCGTTGCCTTCGCAAAGCCCCGAAAAATCTGCGATAGGATAACACCTGAATTACCACGTGCCCCCATTAATAAGCCCTTAGCTAAGGCTGCACTAAGGTCACCTACCTTCTTGCTAGTTTCGTTACGCTCATACTTAGCACCACTAGCCATTGAAGAAGTCATATTTGTCCCCGTATCACCATCTGGAACCGGAAAAACATTTAATGAATTAATAAATTCGGCATTTTTGCCAAGCTTATCTGCGGCCGCTTGGACCATCTTGCCAAACTCAAGGTTCGTAATTTTTGTTACAGCCAATTCGAAATTCCTCCCCAATGCTCTTTTAATCTTCTAGTGTCCGTACACCTTGGACACATACATTTACTGAGTTAGCCGTGATACCGAGCATTGTTTCAAGATTATATTTTACTTTTGCTTGGACACTCTTTGATACTTCTGAAATTTTAGTGCCATAGCCAACGATAATATTAACATCAACTGCTACGCCATTATCTTGTTGTCGAACAACAACTCCGCGAGCAAAATTTTCACGACGAAGAATTTGATTTACTCCATCCCGCAACGGGTTTCGACTTGCCATTCCAACAACACCGTAGTTATCAGTAGCAGCACCACCAACAACTGATGAAATCACATCGTTATCAATGTCAATTGTCCCTGACTTAGTTTTGATTTTTACTGCCATCGTCATGGCCTCCTTATAAAATACCAGTGTTAAAAATATCCACTGTGTTATTACTGAACTTTATAAAGATAATTTTAATAAAGTTCACAATTAAATCAATACCATCATACCATAGCATATTTCAGTAAAAAAGTAACCTCCGCATATTTCTCAAAGTGATCAAGGGGGTTAATTATATTGATATAAAAATAAGCCGCCCAACTGGACGGCATCATTTTTAATTAAACCCGAGTCACTTTACCTGACTTCAGTGTACGTGCTGAAACGTATACCTTCTTAGGCTTACCATTAACTAAAATGGTTACCTTTTGCAAGTTAGGCTTCCAGCTACGCCGACTTGAGTTAAGGGCGTGGGAACGCTTGTTACCAAATTGCGTCCGTTTACCGTTGATAAAATCTTTAGCCATTGGTGGTACCCTCCTCTTTGTTTCATATTTTTTCGTTTACGCAAAACTGCGATATAACTCACCTAATTAATCTACCATAGGCACCGCCACAATGCAAGATTTTTCTTTCAAGTAATTTTCCTTGACAGGCATTTTATTCTCCTAATTGCCGATTTTTAGCGGATCACTGCACTGGATTACGGCAACGATCCCCTTTTGAAATGAAAAATGATTTTCTTTGGCCGTAAATTCATTACTAGTCCATGAAAACGGAATTTCACTGTCCCAGTCTAATAATGGGTATTTTTCATCTAGTAAAGTCAGTCTCTTTACGGGGGTCAAGTTAACAAAAGCTAAATATTTTTTCCCTTTTAGGTGAGTAATTGTATGTGCCCCAGGAAGATAATAGGCCATCACATTTTGCCGGTCAATTATTTTTATCCGTGTTAAGTATGGTTTAAATTCAGCTTGTAGTGGTAAAAACAAGTTTGCTAATAGGTGGTCTAAGCGTCCGCCAGTTGCGCCAAAAACGTCTATTTCATCTGGAACGTTACCTTGAGTCGCAAATCGTATTCCCAATTGAGTATCGGTATAGTCTTTTTCCGGCGGGTAAACTTTTACTTGATAAAGTGCATCCTCTAACCCTTGCAATTCCTTATCAGTGATTGAATCAAAATCACCGACAGCAATGGCTGGAATTATTCCCATCTTCAAAAGGGTGACTGCTCCCCGATCTACACCTACCCATTTCTCATTTGCCCGCTCTTTAATTAGATTAGTCGGAACCATCGCAAGCGGTCCACCCACAAGTACATTTACTCTCATTTTAACCTCGTAAAATTAAAAACGTGGAAATTAGCACGTTAACGACGTAGATGCTAGTTTATAATTCCACGTTATTTTGGATATTTGTTTACAAAAGAGCTAAAGGCTGAGAAAAACTTTTGCTTTTCCCAGCCCCTTAGCTAAATTACTTTGTAGCGTCTTCAAGCGCCTTAATGCGTTCTGCAGGATCTTCAGCATTAAAGACATATGAACCAGCTACGGCAACTGTTGCGCCAGCTTTGTAACAATCAGCAACCGTCTTGTCGTTAACTCCCCCATCAACTTCGATGTCAAAGTTATAACCCTTTTCTTCCTTAATTGCGTTTAATTGTGCAATCTTGTCAACAGTCTCTGGTAGGAACTTTTGGCCACCAAAACCAGGATTAACAGTCATAACCAATACTTGATCTACCATGTGTAATACCGGTTCAATCATTGCAACTGGCGTCCCTGGATTAATAACAACTTCAGCTTTTACACCACCGTTTTTAATAATTTGAAGGGCCCGGTGAATGTGCTGAGTAGCTTCAACTTGAACACCAATAATATCAGCACCGGCATCAATAAACATTGGCAAAATATGTTCTGGTTGTTCAACCATCAAGTGAACATCCAAAACCATCTTCGTAATTGGACGAATTGCCTTAACGAAGCCAGGCCCATAGGAGATACTTGGAACAAATGTACCGTCCATTACGTCGATGTGCAAGTATTGTGCACCAGCCTTATCAACCTTTTCAATATCTTTTTGTAAATTGACATAATCTGCACTTAAAATTGATGGTGCAACTTTAATCATCCTAATTCCCTCATTTCTTATAATTTGGTTTCTGATTAGCAATCAATTCGTGGAACTGAACGTAATCATCATACCGACTCTTCATGATTATACCATTGTTTAATGCTTCCTTCACAGCACATTGTGGTTCTTTTAAATGAAGACAGCCACGAAACTTGCAATTTGAAGCAAGACGTGCCATTTCAGGAAATAAAAACGGCAAATCATTAACAGTCATATCAAAAGTTTCATATGATGAAAAACCAGGTGTATCAGCAATCAATGCACCATTAACATCTAACAGGCTGACCTTGCGAGTAGTATGACGTCCCCGTTGCAGGGCTTGTGAAATCTCACCAGTTGCAAGTTCAAGCTGTGGTGCTAAGTGGTTAAGCAAGGTTGATTTACCAGCGCCAGTTTGACCCATCATCGTTACAATTTTGCCTTTTAAACACGACATCAGTGATAATAATTGGTGAGGCTCAAAAGGGTTGGGGTTAGCAAAAACCTGATAACCTATTTTTTGATACCCTTCAATTATTGGTAAAAGCTGCTGATATTCCTCTTCACTTAATAAATCAGTCTTTGAGAAATAAATCACCGGTTCAACTTTTTGTGCTTCTAAAGCAATTAATTGCCGGTCCAATAAATTAGCAGAAAAAGCCGGTTCTTTTGCTGACGTAACTACCACTGCCATATCAACATTAGCAACCGGTGGTCTTACCAATTGATTACGACGAGGCAGAATTTTTAGCAAGTAACCTTCCTGCTGGTTCTCTGCACTAAATTCAACATGGTCACCAACCACCGGTTTTATTTTCCGCTGCCGAAAATTACCGCGTGCCCTTGTCCTATAAATCTTGCCATCTGCGAAGATATCATAAAATCCACTTAATGATTGTTGAATGATTCCCGTTTTCAAGCTGCACCTCCATTATCCTGTAATATTTGTTGCACTCATAATTGTTCGACCATTACGCACAACCCGATAAGCGCCAGTTTGTCCCTGCTTAAGTGTAAATGGTACATTGATCGTAGTTTCTTGGTTGATTGTAATATCTTGGTATTCCATTGTTAAGTTATGGTTAGCATCACGGATATATACTTGAACCCGATTTTCAAGCTGACCACCATTCCCATCAAACGGAATATTAATCTGAATATTTGTCGTTTTTGTCTGATTGCCAGAATTAGCAATTGAAACCGTAAGCGTATCACCATGGTTTAAGGTTGACCCCGCACGTGGGGTTTGACTAATTACATGATTAGTTGCAATTGTTTTTGACTTTTTCTCTTGTGTCGTTAACTGCAGCTTATTTTTATTAGCAAATTGCTGAACGGCACTGATATCTTGATTTTTAAAACTAGGGATTTTAATTGGTTCCTTACCAGCGCTAACCTGAAATACAACTGTATCGGAAGCCGTCTTAATAATCGATCCCTTTTTATGGTTTTGTTTGATAATTTGTCCTTTATCTACATCATCTGAATAGATATTTTCTTTATGGACTTGAAAACCCTTTCGTTGCAAATTGGCTGCAACTGTCGAATAATCATCGCCAACATAATCAGCCATCTGCCACTGCTTTACTCCCGCACTTACTACTAGGTTGATGGGCGTACTTACACGCGTTTTACGGCTAGCACCAGGACTGGTTTCGACCACATGATTCTTATCAACCGTCTGACTGTTTATCCGCGTAATTTTTCCAATCCGAAGATCTTGCCGGTGTAATTTACGTTCAGCTTTTACAACTGGCATTCCTTCAACATCTGGAGTAATCACTTGGCGAATAAAAAACCACCAACTACCAAATAGCAGTCCGGCTATAATGACTATGCTACCACAGATAATCCCATATTTCTTCCACCATGATTTTGTTGGTTTCGTTGATGCTCGCTTCTTAGACTTTACTTCAGAAAACTGATTATCATCTTTTTTTAAACTTTTTATATCTAATACTTTAGTCTCACCATTATCGTCTTGGTGGAGTTTTAATCGTGGTTCATTTGCCCGTTCTGGAGCTAAAGCCGTTTTCAAGTCTGCTGCCATTTCAGCAACCGAATTATACCTATTTGCCGGTTCCTTAGCAGTAGCTCTAATTATTACATTTTCTAACGACTGTGGAATTTGCTTATTTTGTTCACGAACTGACGGAATTTCTTCGCGGAAATGTTTAAGTGCAATCGATACAGCAGTCTCGCCTTCGAACGGAACCTTACCTGTTAACAATTCAAATAAGATAATTCCCAGTGAATAAATATCAGACTGTTTTGTTGCAATACTTCCGCGTGCTTGTTCTGGAGACAAATAATGGACAGACCCCATGAGAGTATTAGTTTGCGTTAAAGAATCTTGCGATACAGCTACAGCAATTCCAAAGTCTGTAATCTTTATATTTTTATTTTCATCTATCAATATATTTTGCGGTTTTAAGTCACGATGGATAATTCCGTGAGCATGGGCAGTTGCAACAGCAGAAAGCACTTGCTCCATAATATCAATAACTTGCGGCAATGGAATAGGGTAATGCTTCTTGATGTAAGCCTTTAAGTCGGTGCCTTTTACATATTGCATAACCATATATTGCAAGCCATGGTCTTCACCAACATCATAAATACCAACGATGTGCGGGTCATTAAGCTGGGTTGCGGCCATTGCTTCCCGGTGAAAACGTCGCTTAGTATTTGGATCATCACGTAGATCAAGCCGTAATAATTTTACAGAAACATCGCGGTCTAATACTATGTCATGAGCCAAATAAACATTCGCCATTCCACCTTCACCAAGCGAACGAATTATCCGATAACGGTGACCAATTTCATATCCAGGATTCATACCTAGCCCTCCTGGTCACTATTAATTCCGATTAGAACGGTAATATTATCTGGACTGCCAGCATCGTTAGCCATTGCTACTAATTTCGTACATTTTTCCTGCAACGAAATCGGCTGTTTGAGCACAGCAATGAGCTGGTCTTTTTCAACGGTCTTAAACAAGCCATCAGAACACATTAATAACTGATCGCCTTCGTTTAGTTCAAAGCGATTTACTTCAACTTGAGCGTCAGGTGAAATGCCAATTGCGCGGGTAATAATATTACTCTGCGGTAATTTTAAAGCTTCATCTTCGGAAATATCCCCAGTTTTCACTAATTCATTTACCAATGAATGGTCAATAGTTATTTGCGTTAATAAGTTCTGATGAAAAATGTAACCACGACTATCGCCAATATTAGCAACGACAAGATCATTTTTAAATGCAATTGCAGCGACCATCGTGGTTCCCATCCCCTGTAACTGAATATTACGCTTAGACTGAGTTAAAATTTGATTATTAATTAACTGTGTCTCTCGTGCAAACCAGCGAATTCCCTCCAGCGGTGTTTGCGGTGGATTTTCCTTAAAGCGATTTCCCAATACGGCCACGGTATGTTCTGCCGCAATATCACCACTACGATTACCACCGATTCCATCAGCAATAACCATTAACTGGTTACCATCATCATTAGTAAACATATTAACGCGGTCCTGATTCTGCTTGCGCTGGTGACCAATATCTGTTTGATAAGCAACTTTCATCAATTTATTATAGTCCCTTCTTAAGGCTGCTAATAAAAAAGCCATCAGAGTCAAAGTCACTCGGCAAAATGGTTAACGTTGCGGAGTGACGACTATCTTTAACTTTACGTGTCGTTGTCGTCTTTACTAACTCAAATTCTGGATGCTGGGAAAGAAATGCTTCAACTGTTGCATCGTTTTCTTGTTGTAAGATCGTACACGTGCTATATGTGATTACACCGCCTTTTTTTAACTTTGGTGCAACTGCATTTAAAATTGCCAATTGGATTTTATGCAACTGCATACTATCGGCAAGCTGTTTGGTATAACGAATTTCTGGTTTTCGGCGTAATAGTCCTATTCCACTACATGGCGCATCAACTAAGATTTTATCAAAGCTTTCATCTTCAAACCGTTCATCAACTTTTCGGGCATCGAGGGCATAGGCATCTACCCGATCGCTTACCCCCATTCGTTGCGCATTTTTCTCAATCAGGCTAACTTTATGCTGATGAATGTCAAGTGCCTCAACAGTACCGCCATCATTAGCGGATAAGTAGGTGGCGATTTGCACGGTTTTTCCGCCAGGAGCAGCACAAGCATCAAGAACTTTGTCCGCGGGCTTAATATGCATACTTTCAACTGCCAGCATCGCACTTTCATCTTGAATAGTAATTTTTCCATCACGAAAAAGATCGGAAGTGATAACTTCTCCTTTTGTAATGACTAAAGCATCCGTTGCAATCTCACTTTTATGATATTCAATTTTTAAATTATCCAATGCTTGTTTAACAGCCGGGACAGTCGTCTTAGCAAGGTTTACCCGCACTACTTGATGGGCTGGCTCATTAATCGATTGTAAAATTTTGCCAGTGTTTTCTTCACCATATTGTGTAAGCAGCTCATTAACTAACCATTTTGGAACACTATTTTGAATACTCAAACGTTGAGAAGTAGCTTTAATTTCATTTAGTGCTGGCAATCCCTTTCTTAATACTGCATGTAATACACCAGTTACAAACTTGCGAATACCAGGGTTTCCACGACGTTTGGCAATCTTAATGCTTTCATCCGTAACGGCCCAGTTAGGAACACGTTCTAAATAATGAAACTGATAGATCGCAGAAAGTAACAATATTTTGACCCATAGATCAAGTTTGCGTTCATCAACAAAGCTATCCAACCAATATTCAAGTGTTAACTTATGTTGTAAGACCCCATAAACAATATTAGTTGCCAACCGGCGATCCTTATCTTCTAACGGATATTTTTTTAATAATTGGTCAAGTTGGAGATTTGAGTAAGCTCCGTTTCTTTCAATGCGTTCAAGGGCAGTCAAAGCTAATTCACGGGCATTTTGCGATTGAAATTTAGTCATTAGTTACAACTTGTCCTCCCTCAACGATATTTTGATGGCCATTAAGGTAAGCGGTAATATCCATTGCTTTTTTACCCGCCGGCTGTAATTTATTGATCTGATAAACAGTTCCATCACCAGCGGCAATTGCCAGTTGATGTTTAGTAACTCGAACTACTTTCCCTGGGTCAAGCGTTGTTGTCTCATTTAATGGCGTAACATCATAAATCTTTGTTCGCAAGCCATCGATCATCATATTACCAAGCGGTGCTGGTCGTAGTCCCCGAACCTTTGCATCAATAAGGTTTGCCGGTAAATGATAATCAATTTGTTCTTCAGCACTACTGATATTAGGGGAGAAGATAACTTTATCTGGGTCTTGAGCTACTGGATTAACATCCCCGCTAATAAGTTTCGGCAACGTCTCTAAAAGCAGGTCGCGTCCTAAAATGCTAAGCTTTTCAAACATTGTTCCGCTATCATCATCAGGCATGATAGGAATTGCTTTTTGTGCAATTACATCACCAGCATCCATTTTTTTAACCATGTACATAATGGAGACCCCAGTTTCTTTATCCCCATTAATAATTGAATATTGAATTGGCGCTCCGCCACGATACTTTGGCAATAAAGAACCATGAACATTAATTGCCGCAATTTTTGCAGCATCCAGTAGTTTAGTTGGTAAGAACTGTCCGTATGCAGCCGTGATCATTAAATCTGGCTGTAATTCAATAATCTTTGCCATTTCTGGGCTTTTACTTAGTTTTGCCGGCTGTAAAACTTCGATATTGTATTTCTTCGCTAATTGTTTTACTGGCGATTCATGAAGCGTTTTTTTACGCCCAATACGGTGATCGGGCTGAGTTAACACAGCCTTAACATCATAGGCTGGATTATCAATTAAACTTTTTAAAATTGGAACAGCAAATTCTGGTGTTCCCATAAAAACGATTGATGTTGTCATTTTTGACATCCTTTCTCTTACATAAAATACTGCGGGTCAGGATCAATACTTATTTGAACATCCTTATAACCGTGACTCTGAGTGTCATGTAAAATCTCAAATAATATGTTATGAAGCTGCGGATCCTGTTTATATTTAATTACAATTTGGTAGTAATAACGTCTCTTCATTCGAGCAATTGCCCGTGGTGTTGGTCCAAGAATAATAGTTGACGATGATATGCCTTTTTTTAACTGTTCATAAATCTGGGCCATCGCTTTAGCAGCCTGTGCTTCTTCAGGATGGCTAGCCATTAGCCGAACCGTGTAATAATAGGGCGGGTATCCCGCTTGGTGACGCAAAGCCATCTCTTGATTAAAGAAAAGGTCATAATCATGTTTTTTAGCATCTTGAATCGCATAATGTTCAGGATTATAAGTCTGAATTACAACATCACCCTGCTTATCTGCTCGTCCTGCGCGCCCGCTGACTTGACTAAGAAGGTCAAAAGTCCGCTCACTCGCGCGAAAATCTGGCAAGCCTAATCCTGTATCTGCATTTAAGACACCAACCAGTGTCACATTGGGAAAATCAAGCCCTTTGGCAATCATTTGCGTCCCTAATAAGATATCAGCTTGGTGCTGACCAAATTGACGCAATAATTTTGCATGCATGCCCTTCCGCTTAGTAGTATCAACATCCATCCGAATAATCCGGGCATGCGGTAAAAGTTGGTGTAGTTCTTGTTCTACTTTTTCTGTTCCCGTACCATAATAACGAATTTTTCGGCTATGGCAGCTTGGACATTCATAAGGAATTGGTTCCTCATGTCCGCAGTAGTGACATTTCATCGTGTGCGTGTCCATGTGGAGAGTTAATGAAATATCACAATTAGGACATTTTAAGACTGTTCCGCAATCACGGCACATCATAAACGAAGAAAAGCCGCGACGATTAAGCATCAAAATACTTTGCTCGCGCTTTTGTAACCGCTGATCTAATTTTTCTAGTAAAGAATGAGAGAAGTTGCTTTCACCGTATTTTTTTACTTCTTCTCGCATATCAACAACCTTAATCGGTGGAAGCGGCTGTTTATTTACCCGATGCTCCAAGCGCAATAAGTGATAAACCTTTTTGATTGCTCGTGCCCGACTTTCTAAACTCGGAGTTGCCGATCCTAATACAACTGGTGCATTATTATAATTTCCCCGCCACTTTGCTACTTCACGGGCATGATAACGAGGAGATTCATCTTGTTTATAACTTGATTCATGCTCTTCGTCCAAAATTATAATACCCAGATTTTTTAATGGTGCAAAGATCGCTGAACGAGCACCGACAACTACTTGTGCTTCACCGCGCTCAATTCTTCGCCATTCATCATAACGTTCTCCATTAGATAGACTGCTATGAAGAACGGCAACCTTTGAGCCAAATCGTCGTCGAACCCGGTTAACGATTTGCGGGGTTAGGGATATTTCTGGTACTAACATTAATGCCGTTTTCCCCTGCTTAAGGGCATTTGCAATTGCTTGGAGGTAAACTTCTGTCTTACCGCTTCCCGTTACTCCCTGAAGTAAAAACGTCTGCGAATCATGCTTGTCAATCGCTGCATTTATTTCATTAACAGCAAGTTGCTGCTCAGCATTTAAATGGAGTGGTGAATCTAAATGTTGATCATCTACTGAGGCTTGAACTCCCAGCGGATTACGATAAACTTCTACCGGAACTTTCTTCAGCCACCCCTTTTTTTGTCCTTGGTTAAAAGTTGTTGCTTTTAACCCTGTCGCATGTTCAGCATCTTTAAGCTTAACAACCTGCCCTGAAATTGTTTGTAAATATGAAATTAGCCGATTCTGCGCATGAGCATTGGGATGAAGCGAAGTCCGCTCTTCTTCAAGTTGCTCAAAATCTAAAAGCGGGCTAATACCCGTTACAGTTTTTGCACGCGCACGATCTTCGACTTGATAATCGATCGTAATTTTTCCCGCTCGCTGCAACTTAAGTAATGTGCTAAGGATTGCTGGCTTATCTTGAACAGCAGCCATTTCTAATTCGTCGCGCCCATGAAAAATATCAAATGCAACTTGCTCATCAACATCATCAATAATACGAACAATCCGCGAAGTTTTTGCTTTTAATAAGTTTGGCAACATTGTATATAAGCAGGATATCCAGAAAGAATAAGTCGTATCAGCTAACCATTTGCTAAGGGCCAACAATTCATTATTAACGACTGGTTGTAAATCCATTACTGCTTGGATTTTTTTAAGTTCTCCATCATAACTTGTTGCTTGGTCAAGCGCAACAACAAACCCCTGAACAGTACGACTGCCATTGCCAAAGGGGACAACAACCCGAACGCCAACCTGAATTTGTTTCTCTAATGTTGCCGGAATCTGATAAGTATATGGTTGATTTGTCTGCATTGTTGGAACATCAACAATTACTTGCGCCAATTCGGGCATTTAATCACCTTGCTTTAATTTCGTACTAATCAATTTAATAAGTTGATTAGCAATTTGCTTTTTTGATTGCTGTGGCCATTTTAGCGGGGCCTGATTTTTTTGAAGAATTGTAACTTGATTGTTGTCACTACCAAAAGCACTCTGGGGGCCAGCAACACTGTTAGCAACAATCATATCGGCATTTTTGCTGGCAAGTTTATGGTTAGCATTCTGCAGCAAATCATTAGTTTCTGCCGCAAAACCAACTACCAATTGGGATGACCTTTTCCTGCTTGCTATCTTTTTTAAAACGTCGACCGTTTCTGTCAGCTCTAAGCTTAAATTGTGGTTATCCGCACTTTTCTTTATCTTATGGTCGACAATCTCTAGAGGACGATAATCAGCCACAGCTGCTGCCATTATCAAAACATCAGCAATAGGAAAATATTCTTGAAGTGCATTAAACAGATCTTCCGTTGTTGTGACATGAACAAGCTTTATCCGCGGAGATTGGGGGAGAGCAACGGCAACTTGACCTACAATTAACGTTACATCTGCACCAGCATGAGCAGCTGCATTAGCAATTGCAATTCCCATCTTGCCAGAAGATCGATTGCCTATAAAGCGTACCGGATCAATGTTTTCACGCGTGCCGCCAGCAGTTACTATTACTTTCTTATCTTTTAATAGGTCAGTATCAGCTAAAAAGGCAGTTATATATTGACAAATTTCTATTGGCTCAGGTAACCTTCCTCGCCCGGCATATCCTTCTGCCAATCGCCCAATGGCCGGGAGCATTACATTTACACCATCTTCTTGAAGATAGGAAATATTACGTTGCGTTGCTGGCGCCATCCACATATGATTATTCATTGCCGGAACAACTACCTTTGGGGCTGCAGTAGCGAGAAGCGCAGTTGATACTGCATCATCAGCAATTCCACCTGCCATCTTGGCAATAATATCAGCCGAAGCCGGAACAACCACTGCTAGCTCTGTCCAATCAGCCAATTCAATATGCGGGATTGGTGTTGAATGTTCATCCCATAGACTAGTTAGCACTGGCGTTTTTGTTAGGGCAAACAATGTTGCAGGATTAACAAGTTTTGTAGCGGCCTCTGTCATTCCGACACGTACCTCATGGCCTTGTTTCTGCAGTCCCCGTACTACTTCAATTCCTTTATACGCGGCAATACTACCAGTTAAATATACTGCTATCCGTGTCATTTTTTCACCCCAAGCAAATTATTTTTCTAATTGATTATAGCATTTAATTATTATCAACTAAACTTGTCCGAATTAAAAAGGGGCTAGTGACAAACAATCGTCATAGTCCCTTATCGCTTATTTATGGTAAATTATTAGTCCTGTAAGTCTTCAGTATGATCAGGATCAATCGTTACTTTACCAGCCAATATTTCTTCAAGCGCCTTACCAACAGACTTGCTGGACTCATAATGTTCAAGTAATGGTGCTGCCCCAGCGTCTAGTTCATTAGCACGCTTACTAGCAAGCATCACAAGTGAGTAACGTGAATCAATGTGTTTTAGTAGTTCATCAACTGATGGAAATAGAATCATTTTTCGGAATCTCCTAACATTTCAAGATAACGTGGCATAACCCGTGTTACACGAAGCCGTTCTGTACGAATAATATCTTTAATCTTCTCGACAGCCTTTGGCACTTCATCATTAACAACAGCATAATCATAATTTTGCATCATTTGAATTTCACCGAATGCCTTATGAATTCGTTTGTTAATAACTTCCATACTATCTGTTCCACGGTGAATCAAGCGCTGTTTCAGCTCATCCAAGTCAGGCGGAGTTAAAAAGATAAACACACCATCTGGACACTTTGAACGAACCTGCATCGCTCCATTAACTTCAATCTCAAGGAAAACATCTTTTCCTGAATCTAACGTCTCATTAACATATTTTAATGGGGTACCATAATAATTGTCAACATACTTAGCATATTCTAGCATTCCACCGGTTTGGATATGATGTTCGAACTCTTCTTTGCTGACAAAAAAATAGTCAACACCATTAACCTCACCCGGTCGCGGTTTCCGCGTAGTCATTGAGATTGAATACTGAAAATCATTATCATTTGAATCAAAGATGGCCTTTCGAACGGTCCCCTTACCAACGCCAGAAGGACCTGAAAGAACAATTAACATTCCACGATTTGCCATTATAACGCTCCTATTTAATTAATCGTATTACTACTATAATGCACTAGATTAGCACTTAAATCAAGCAAATGTGAAACAAAAAGTTTGAGCGTTTTGCTTGCATTTCTGAATGTATGTTCGTATACTATAATTACAAACGAATGTTCGGAGGCGCGATTATGCAAATTGAACAAAAATCTCTTTTTAAATTTACGCCACAAATCATTAGTAATAAACTTCGGAATTTATTTGAGGAGGATTCTTCTCATAATCAAGAAGGTCTATTAACCCCGCAACCTGCTGAACAACGTCAATTATTTTTAAAGCGGGCTATCAAAGACAAAATTAAAGCTACCTTTCAGCTAATGCCAATTAATAATGATGGTTATCCAGTCAATGTTACTGGTAATATCGCTAAATTAGCGGATACTAATCGTTATCTTATTACTAACCAAAATGTAAGCTATGTTGTTAACTTTGATCAAATTCGTTACATTGCTAACTTATAATCAACCATGATAGGCTCCAGAGTTCGGGTTTCGAGCTTTGGAGCCTATTGCATATTGTCTTATTCAAATTAAGAAAATAAGTTTATGCCAGAACCTATTTTTATTGTTTTGCCATCTCTAAAAGTTCTTGCGCATGTTCCTTGGTTAAGTGGGTAATCTTTTCACCAGATAACATGCGGGCAAGCTCCTCGACTCGTTCACTTTCTTTTAACGGTGTTACCCGAGTAGTAGTCCGCTCATCATGAACAGACTTTTTAATAAGAAAATGATGCTGTGCAACCGCAGCTACTTGTGGTAAATGAGTAATGCAAAGAACTTGTGAATGGTGAGCAATTACTTTGATTTTATCTGCAATTGCTTGGGCAACTCGTCCGCTAACACCAGTATCTACCTCATCAAAGATAATACTGGTGACTCCTTCCTTTTGAGCAAAAATCGTCTTCAATGCAAGCATCACCCGCGATAGTTCGCCACCGGATGCTATCTTAGCCAAGGGTCCCATTGACTCACCAGGATTAGTTCGAATATAAAATTCTACTTGGTCGATTCCTGTTGGCGTAAATTGTTCGCGTCCTTCATTAATAAAGTGAACTTCAAATTCGGCTTTTTCCATATAAAGTTCTTTTAATTGTTGATGAACCTTTTTCCCTAATTCATGAGCAGCCTTTTGGCGGACCTGGCTTAATTTTCGTCCTGTTTCACGAACTTTGTCTTCAGCCACAGAGAGTCGCTGCTCTAAGTCACTACTAGAATCAGCAGCAGCTTCCATTGAGTCAAGTTCCTTTTTGATCTTGGTATAGTATTTTAATACCTCTGCCAACGTATCCCCATATTTATGTTCTAAATCGCCAATTATAGTTAATCGTTGCTCAATCTGTGCCAATCTTCCATCGTCAAATTCAAGCATATCAAGCTGCTGGCTTGCTTCGTTGGCAACATCTTGTAGTGCATAATAAGCATCACTTAAAGATTTACTAAGGTTATCATATGCATCATCAAATTCAGCAATGGCATTAATAGCATCCATTACCGTCGCAACTTGGTCAAGAACCGGAGCTTGATCTCCTTCATTGAAGGTTGTAACAGCTAATTGAAGGGCGTTATTAATTTGTTGAAAGTGTTCCAGTCGGTCACGTTCACTCACTAATTCGTCCTCTTCATTAGCCTTTAAATTAGCTTCTTCAATTTCATTTACTTGATAACGTAACATGTCCAAACGTTGTGCCCATTGTTGCTCATTAGCTTGCTTTTTATTTACCGCGGCTTTTAACTTAGAATAATCTTGATATTCAATTTGGTATTGAGCTAATAACGGTTGGACTTCTTTAGCCGCAAACTGGTCTAACATCCCCAAATGCGTCTCAGGCTGCATCAATTGCTGATGCTCATTTTGTCCTTGAATATCAACTAGTCCACTGCCAATTTTACGTAATGTTGTTGTATTGATTAATTGTCCATTGACCCGTATTGTGTTGCGACCATTGCGATGGATCTCTCGAGAGATAATTAAAATGTCATCTTCATGGCTAATCCCAAGCGAATCTAACAAGTCATCAAAATCAGGATCATCTGGAATAGCGAATTGTCCTTGGAGACTCAGTTTTTCTTCACCACGACGAATAAATTCCTGTGAACCACGTCCTCCAGCCAATAGTCCAACTGCATCAATAATAATAGACTTACCAGCACCGGTTTCCCCAGTTAATACAGTCATCTGGTTAGCAAATGTTAATGTTAAATGTTTGATAATTGCTAAATTGTCAATCGTCAATTCTTGTAACAAAGATAACCACCTCGCTTAGTCCAACATTGCATTAAGTTTTTCTTCTAATTTTACTGCTGCATCAGCGGATACACATACAACCAGAACATTTCCATCATCACCAATCGTCGTAAAAACAGTAGGGAAATCCATCTTGCGAATTAAGGTCGCGACTACTGGACCATTTCCCGGATGAACGGTTAATGCCAAGAAACAATTATTACGCTTCAATTGTTCTAAACTATCATGAAGGGTTGCTGCTAATTGACTTTCATGTCCCTGACGATGGTAAGCAGGAATTCCATAACGATAACCCCCGTCGTCTGCGGGTACTTTAATCAGCTGCATATCTTTGATATCGCGTGAAATTGTAGCCTGCGTTACCGTTAATCCTAATTCTCGGAGCCGTTCAACTAGATCTTCTTGTCGCTCAATACTTTCACTTGTTATGATTTCTCGTATTTTTTGTTGTCGTTCTGCCTTTTTCATTTATTTATTCATCCCTATATTATTCTTTATGATTTAAATCGTCATCAGCAGCAGCAATAACGTTATCAATATCGACATTTGAGCTAAGAATTCCTTCTTTCTCACTCAATCGGAGGTGAACAAGAAATTCCATATTTCCCTGACCACCTTTAATTGGAGAATAATCTAAACCTAGAACATCAAAATGATCTTCACGAGCAAAGGTCAAAACTTCTTCTAAAACCATTCGATGAACCTTATGATCATGAATTATTCCATTTTTACCAACATGTTCTTTACCGGCTTCAAACTGCGGTTTAATCAACGCTACAACTTCTCCGCCCATTTTTAAAATATGAGCTAGTGGTGGCAAAATAAGACGTAACGAAATAAAAGAAACATCAATTGAAGCGAATTCTGGTTGTCCACTAGTAAAATCAGCTAACTTACTGTAACGAAAATTAGTTTGTTCCATTACCACAACTCGCGGATCTTCACGTAATTGCCATACTAGCTGATTAGTTCCGACATCAAGAGCATAGCTTAATTTCGCGCCATTTTGTAACATCACATCTGTAAAGCCACCCGTAGATGAACCAATATCTAAGACCGTTTTGTCTTTAACTGAGATTTCAAAAGTTTTTAATGCCTTGGCTAATTTCAAGCCTCCTCGGCTAACATATGGCATCTTTTTCCCTTTCATATGAAGGGTTGTTGTAATCGGGATTTTTTGCCCCGGCTTATCTAATCGTTCATTATTTTTTCCGAGGATTTCGCCAGCCATTACAGCTCGCTTTGCTTGCTCTCGTGAATCAAAAAGTCCCTGCTGAACTAATAACACATCTACCCGTTCTTTTTTCATTTTCTCTTTTCCTTATTTAAAATATGCTAAAAATTGATCATATCCTACAAATGATTTACCAGTAATTTGCTCAAGCTGTTGTTGGGTTCTAACAGCTGCAGCGATAGCTTTTCGTAATTGTTCCTTAGCCCCTTTAATCCCTAACAATCCGGGGTAAGTATTCTTTTGTTCATTAGCATCCTTATGAACTTTTTTACCCATCTTTTCAGTAGTGCTAAGAACGTCCATTAAATCGTCATAAATTTGAAATGCCAGGCCAAAATTAGCTCCAAATAACGCTAACTGCTGACACACCTGATCAGATTGACCTGTTATGATGCCACCCGCAAGAACCGCATATTCTAAAAGTGCTCCTGTTTTTTGTCGGTGCAAATAGCGTAGTTGTGCTAAGTCTAGCTGCTGGTGCTCACCTTCAATATCACGAGCCTGACCAGCAACCATGCCGGCTGGACCAGCTGCTTTAGCAAGCTCAAGTGCTAACCGGCTCCGCGTAGTAGCAGATAAGTGATTATCAGTCACCCATTGAAAGGCAAGAGTTAACAGCCCATCGCCAGCAAGCGTTGCCATACCTGCTCCAAATTTACAATGATTAGTTGGTTTACCTCGGCGCAATTCATCATTATCCATTGCTGGAAGGTCATCATGAATCAAAGAGTATGTATGCAATAACTCCAATCCTGTTGCTGCTCGTAACACATCATTGTTAAGCTCTCCTCCAAGTATCTCAACAGTGGCAAGAGTAAGCGCAGGACGAAGACGTTTTCCCCCAGCCATTAAAGAGTACTGCATCGAATTAAGGAGTGTTTCTTGGTCAACATCCGCTGCTAATGCCTGGGCAAGGTAATTATCAATTTGTTCTTTTAAAGTTGAAAGTGCTGTAACCACTACGCTAACGCTCCTAAAATTTATTCGTTCTCACTGCCAAAGCCACGGTTGCCGCCACCATTATTGCTTGGATCGTCACTTTGTTTTTCGTATACTTTCTCATTACCACTATCATCGATCAGGTGTCCTAATGTCTTTTCGGCACTTGTTAACTTCGCTTGTAATTCTTTAGATAGTTTTATGCCTTCTTGAAACTGCTGTAAAGCTTCTTCGAGTGGGACGTTTCCTTGTTCTAAATGACTTACAATTTGTTGCAGTTGTGTTAATTGTTCTTCAAATGTTGGTTTTTCTGTTGCCATATTAGTGCTCCTTTACGCTTTTAATCTCTGCTTGAACTTCTCCATCATCAAAATGCAATTGAACCTGTTGACCAACCGCTAGTTGTTTGGCGTGATTTACTACTTTTTCTTCACTTGTTACATAGGTATAACCACGGCTCATAATCTTTAGCGGACTCAACGAATCCAATTGTTTGATTAAGCTCATAACCTGTTGGTGCCTATCGTTTTGGTTTGCCGCTGCTGACATTATCAATTGTTTTTCTAATTGTTTAACAGTTTGTGTCTGCCGCTGAATTTGGTGTAATGGTGATTGGGCCATTAACTGAGACTGAAGTCGTTCAATCCTAATTTGGGTAGTTTGGAGTGTATTGTGCGCTACCTGTTCAAGTTGCTGGGTTAACTGGTCAACTTTTTGCGCATAATTTTCATATAACCGTGTGGGTTGCTGAAAAATATAACTTTGCAGCTGTTTTTTTAACTGTTGACGATCAAAATTAATTTGGGTTCTCATTGTATTCAACAAGCGATTCTGGTCATCCTTGATTGTCATTAACACATCATTTAACTGCACAGGGGTAGCTAATTCTGCGGCTGCGGTTGGTGTGGCAGCCCGGCGATCTGCTACTAGGTCCGCAATTGTCGTATCCGTTTCGTGACCAACCGATGAGATAACTGGGATCTTACTTGCCACAATTGCACGGGCAACAACTTCTTCATTGAACGGCCATAAATCCTCTATTGAACCACCGCCGCGACCAATAATTAAGGTATCAAAATCTCCTCGTTCATTTGCACGATTAATCTGACGAGCAATATCTGCTGCTGCCTTATCCCCTTGTACAACTGTTGGATATAAAACAACTTGAGCAATTGGATAACGGCGCCGAACCGTGGTATTAATGTCGCGAATAACAGCTCCATCAATACTAGTAACAACTGCAATTCGCTTGGGAAACAGCGGAATTTGCTTTTTAGGCAGATCAAATAAGCCTTCTGCGTTTAGTTTCTTCTTTAATTGTTCAAATGCCAAATAGAGTGATCCTACTCCATCAGGTTCCATTCGATCAATATAAATCTGGTAACGGCCGCTTTTTTCATAAAGACTAACATGACCCACTACACAGACTTTCATTCCCTGCTCTGGCGTAAACTTGATTTTACGGTATTGATGTTCAAACATTACCGCGTCGATTAACGCATTATCATCCTTTAGGCTAAAGTACTGATGGCGCTGACGTAACCGAAAATTTGAAAGTTCGCCGGTTAAATAGACTGTATGTAAATACGGGTCACGATCAAATTTTGTTTTTAAATATTTAGTTAACTCGCTAACTGTTAAATATTGGCTTCTATCCATGATGCCTCCATTGTGCTAAATCAACTGTTTGCTCCATTAAGGTTGCAATTGTCATTGGACCGACCCCACCTGGCACTGGCGTAATTAACCCTGCTTTCTCTTTTACACTGTCAAAATCAACATCACCAGTTAATTTCCCGGTACTTAAGCGGTTAATCCCAACGTCAATCACTGTTGCACCTGCTTTAACATCCGCGGCCCCAATAAGGTGCGGTACTCCTGCTGCAACAATCAAAATATCCGCTGTTTGCGTTAGCTTTGTCAGGTCCCTTGTATTTCTTCCGGCCATTGTGACCGTTGCATCTGCATTGTTCAATAATGCTAATAAAGGTTTACCAACCAAAATGCTTCGACCAACAATTACCGCATTTTGGCCCTTTAGCTGAACCTCATATTCTTTTAGCATTCGCATAATTCCACGAGGAGTACATGCAATAGGGTGGTTAGTATTTTGATTTGCAAACAATTTGCCAAGATTCAACGGATTTAACCCATCAACGTCCTTTTCAGGAAGAATTGCATTAGTGATCGTTTTTTGGTCAATTTGTGGTGGCAAGGGTTGTTGGACTAAAATTGCATCGATAGAATCATCTTTATTTAAATTATCAATCTCAGCTAACAACTCATTTTGACTAATATCTCTTGGAAATTTTCTAAGAATTGAGTTAATTCCCAATTTCATTGCCTTTTTATGTTTATTACGGGTATAAATCAGACTTGCAGAATCATCCCCTGCAATTACCACCGCAATTCCTGGATGAATACCTTGCTGGTTTAGTTTTGCAACCCGCTTATGAGTTTGCGCATTAATCTTTTTAGCAAGAGCTCGTCCGTCAATAATCGTCGCCACAGTGCCTTCCTCCTTTAAATTTCAACCTATATTTTACCATAGTTGGTCGCAAAAAAGCTGTCATACAAAAAAGGTGGGCTATTGGTATCATGCCATTGCCCGCCATTTTACTTATCTAGATTTGCTTGTTTTTCAAATTTACCAAGTGCACCATTGATAAACTTACGTGATTTATCACTACTAAATGTCTTAGTTAACTCTAACGCTTCATTTATTGCCACAACTGTCGGAACATTTTCTGCATATTGCATCTCAAATAATGCCAACCGCAAAATCACTAGGTCAGGTTTTGCTAAACGTCCAATAGTCCAGCCACTTGCTAATAAATTATTGATTTGTTCATCTAGTTGGTCTTGATGTTCACGAACACCATTTACTAGCGTTAATAAGTAAGGTGGTATTTGTTTTTCATCGTGATGAGGAATTGCTTCATAAATTGTCTGAATATCTGCCTCTGGATCTGACTGCAAGGCAAATAAAACTTGAAAAGCTTCCTCACGAATCATGTGTCGGTTTAAACTCATTCTATTCACCAGCCCCATCATCTAAGTGTTCACCAAACAAATCATTAGGATCCACTTGCTGGTCTTCTTTTGCGGTTACAATCCCCTTGATGTGAACATTGACTTCTTTAACTTTTAAATCCGTCATTAAAGTAATCTGTTGTTTAACTTTGTCTTGAATCTTCGCTGCCACTTTTGGAACAGACACACCGTATGCCACATAAACGTCAACATCAAGTGATAAATCTTTATCATTGCTGGAAAGCTTTACTCCTCGTCGGCGGTCGGAGCGTCCCAAAAGCTCACTCACACTATTAGCAAATGAGCCGTACATCTTTGAGACACCATCAATTTCACTTGCGGCAATTCCCGCAATAATTTCTAAAACTCGTGGCGAAATTTGAATTGTCCCGAGTGATTGATCTTCACTACTTAAAACAATCTTTGATTCTTCAGCCATCGTCAGCCCTCCAATTTATTTTATCTTCTGTATAGTAATCATTTCTATTTTGCACTAAGTCAGCGTGAAATGCAATACAACAACCTGGTTATTTAGTTATCAATTGAGATTGCTGAAATTAATTGGGAGTTATGATTATACCAATCATGAACCACTAAATCGAGGCTTGCAGTCCTAAATTTTCCTAACGCAATCTCTTCAAATTGTTCTTGTAAGGCAAGAATTTGGTGCGGATGCTGGAGCGGGGACGTAAAGCGCGCAATTGTAACATGCCCCGAATTAGTTGGGTAACGTTCTTGTAACATTAAACCCTTTAGCGGTAGTTCATGCCGAATTAAATTCCTTAGCTTTATTAAATTATCCGAATAGTAGCCCTTTACTAAGATGGCGTTAGGACTTATAATGATGCCCTTTAGTTCCCAATGAATTGTTCCAACCGTAGAAATAATCTGACTTAAAACTTCAATATACTTTTTCTTTTCTAATGGTGACAGGTAAAATTTAGTATTTGCCGCAATTATGTCAATGATTGTAATATGCATATCCGTTGCCGGATAATAATATTGCGCTGGCTCTAGTTTCTTAAATTCCTGCAAGCAGATATTAATATTACGACAAACATGCGCTGGTAATGAAGTGAGAATCGTTAGTCCCAGACGATGATCTTTCTTTATCCCAATTAAGTGCTGATCAATTTGTTCATTATGGCTTTGGATGGCGGCATGTCCTTGGTTATTGATATTATGATATAGTTTTAACAATTGCATTTATTTACCTACAATAATTAGTTCTGTTGGTGCAGTCGTTAAAACCTCCACACCACCATGAGTTATCAAAATATCATCTTCAATCCGCACTCCACCAATTTCTGGAATGTAGATACCAGGTTCCACGGTTATTACTTCATTGTTATGCAATTTCATCTTTCGGGTAGTCGGCCCGTAACTAGCTGGCAACTCATGCACAGATAACCCTATACCATGCCCCATTCCATGGTTAAATTCATCACCATAACCAGCTTCTTCAATTAACCGTCGACCAGCAGCATCAAGTTTATCCCCACGTTGACCAACATGGGCTGACTGAATAACTGCTTGTCGTGCCTCATTAACTATTTGGTAAACATCGCGGAGTTCTGGATCAATTGAACCTACAGCAAACGTTCGCGTCATATCAGCAGTATAACCGTCAACATAATAACCAAAGTCAAGAGTTACAATATCACCGTCTTCGATTACCTTATCCGAAGCGGTGGCGTGAGGTTTAGCTGCGTTTTTACCACTAGCAACAATTGTCGGAAAAGATGCCGCCATTGCACCATTTTCTTTCATCCATAGGTCAAGGATGTTTGCTATATGCCGTTCGGTAACCCCGGCGCGAATATTTTCTAAAACATAATGATAACCTGCAGTGTGGAGGTCAGCAGCTTTGCGAAGCTTATCTACTTCCACGCTTTCTTTAGCCATTCGCATTTGTTCAATTTGATTATGGAAAGGAACAATATCTGCTATCATTGTTTCATCTAGCACATCGAACAAATAATAGGAAATAGTATCCTCATAACCAAGCACCCCAATTTTTAATCCTTGACAGATTTTATTTAAGGATCCGTAGTAATCACGGGTGATTGTCCCAACAACTTCATCATTTTCAAACTCTTCAAGGGCTAGCTGATAACGGTCATCAGTGATTAAAATTGCATTCTCACTGGTAATTAGTAACAAACCATCATCCTGCATTAGGTCAAAGCCAGTTAAATACAAAATGTTCTTTTCATTAGTAACTAACATTGCATCAATAAAAAGTTGTGGCAACTTTTTTTGTAGCCGTTCAATTCTTGTCATAGCATTTCCACCATTTTCTTGTCTTTTGCTTAAAGAAAAAGCCGAGAAAAGACTCGACTTTAATATCACTATATTTTCTGTTCTTACTTTATGCTACTAAATAGAACAGAAACAAGATAGGGAGTACAAGGCGGTTGGCTAAGGTAAAACGATGATTAAATATGTCATAAGCTGATATCATTCGTCCTTAGACGCGAACCTTGTTGTTATTTTCCACGTTATCTTGTTATCATTCATTAAAATAGTAGAGGCTGAGAGAAAACAAAAGTTTTTTCTCAGCCTCTTATTAAAAGTATTATTCAGCGATTGGGTAAACAGATACCTTACGCTTACTACGACCCATGCGTTCAAACTTAACAACACCGGCTACCTTAGCGTATAAAGTATCATCTCCACCACGACCCACGTTTTCACCTGGGTTGATGTGAGTACCACGTTGACGGTAGATGATTGATCCAGCAGTTACGATGGAACCATCAGCAGCCTTTGTACCAAGACGACGACCAGCTGAGTTCCGACCGTTAGCAGTGGAACCACCCCCCTTGTGGTGGGAGAAGAATTGCAAATCCATAATCATAGTTGTTCACCTCCAGCGATGAAATTTAATTAAACATTTTTACTTCAATGTTTTGTGGATAGCTTTCTTGGATGTCAATTAATCCGTTTAAGAGGGTACTAAGCAAGATTTGACTCTCACGATCCAAATCCAAATTAGTAACTTCTAAAAAGCCTCCATTAGCATTATCCCGTTCAACATGTGGCCTAGTGTGAACTACTCGTTCAAGACCATTGATTGTCGAAATAGATAACGCAGATACTGCTGCACATACAATATCTTGACCGTATGGTCCAGAATCGGCATGTCCAGTTAACTTAAAAGACGTGATCCGATGATTCGAATCTAAAGAAAAATGTGCTCGAATCATGATCTCACCCCCACATTAAGCGTTGATCTTGTTGATAGTAACCTTAGTGTAAGGTTGACGGTGACCTTGCTTAGTGTGAGTGTGCTTCTTAGGCTTGTACTTGAAAGTAACAACCTTCTTTTCCTTACCTTGCTTGTCAACAGTACCTTCAACAGAAGCACCGTCAACTACAGGAGTACCGATCTTAGTGTCGTCTCCACCGACAAAGATAACTTGGTCGAAAGTTACCTTGTCACCTGCTTTAGCATCAAGCTTTTCAACATAGATAGAAGCACCTTCTTCTACCTTGTATTGCTTACCACCAGTAACAATAATTGCGTACATACTTTGTGCACCTCCTTAATATCTCAGACTCGCCGAACCAAGCAGCATAATGCTTTTAACTTGGTAACGTGCGGTTGTAGTTGTTGGTTCACAAATACAACGTTTGTATAATATCAAATAATTACTTATTCGTCAACCACCTTAACAATAAACTATAAAATAAAAAGACTGAAGAATATTCTTCAGCCCTTTCAGCAATAGCAGCGCTAAATTTCTTCTAGTGTGACTTCTTTTTCGCTATAAAAGAAATCAACTAGCGTAATATTACTATTGCTGCATTGATCCAACATTTTCGCCACGCTTTGAGTCATGTATCGTGGAGTGTAAATCATGCCATCTTCCAGCCATCGACTTACTAGCCCTAAAAATGCTGATCCAATGAAGGAGATCTGCAAATTTAATGGAACTTCCAATTGCTGGTTCTTATTGACCTGCTCGTTAAAGTATGTCATTTCGTTTGCCAACCGATTGTAAAGTTGTTCATAAAAGAAATTATTCTTTTCATTATTCAATAATACATCAAAAATATCAGCATCATTTTCGATATACTGAAACGCCTTGCGTAGTGAGAACACCTGCACCGTTCGCTCTTTTGACAAATCGCTATCAATCATTACCTGGTTGAAGAAATCATCAATAATTTCTTGAATAGCAGACTTAATAAAGTCACGCTTATCCCTATAATGAAGATAGAAAGTTCCGCGGGTGATGTTGGCAGTTTCAGTAATCTTCTGAACGCTAATATCTTCAAGGTTTTCGCGTCTCATCAGATATACAAGAGCTTTACGCAGACTATTACGTGTTTTGACTACACGCGGGTCTGTCTTATTAGCAGCCATTTAATCATCATCCTTCCATATACAGCTTAAATCCTTCCCACTTTCGTACTTCTACTAATTTAAAGTATAGTTGCTTTGGAAGCGCTTTGTCAACGTAATTGACGCTTTTATTCTAACAAAATATTTATAACGAATTATTCTATATTGACAAAGCTTAGCTGTTAATTATATACTTGACTTTGTCTGGGGCGGTAGCTCAACTGGATAGAGCATCGGTCTTCTAAACCGAGGGTTGCGAGTTCAAGTCTCGCTCGCCCCATCACTGTTAAATATTTGAGAAATAAAGGCACCTTTCTATAGGTTGCTTTTATTTTTTTATTATTATTTTTTAATATTTTATTAAATAACCTTAATTATGTTACAAAATAATTGCAAAATGAACCCTTTTAATAATATTGTATAGGTAGAGATTGCTTTTTGTATTTTGAGGTGATTATAATGTTACCATTTTTTATTATTGTTTTGATTTTAGTTGCGTCAGTAATTGGTGAAGTTATGTTTGGCAGCCTTAACAATCAAGAGACTGGTAAGCATGGTGCTTCTGCCAATCACTTACGAGATCGAAAAGCTTAATCTTTTATTCCGTTCAACAAAAGAGGCTGGGAATTAACTATTAAATTCCTTCCTCTGAATATTAAAATCCGAACCATAATTTTTGATTTTCCAG
>NZ_RDBR01000080.1 GCF_009663775.1 Lactobacillus sp. 0.1XD8-4 | reverse complement strand
GTTTCTGAGTAAGAAGCCAATATTTTACAGTTTTAGGTAATCTTTCCTAACTTAAACCGAATAATTACTAAGTTAAATTCAAAATGGTAAGGTATTTTCCCTTTTGGTTCGTCCAAATTTGGACAAAGTTTAAGACAATCGAATCATATTTTCTAGTATTTTTTGATTATCTCGCGCTTCTAACTCCTTTACTATGTGTAAATAAGTTTGTTGCGTAGTGATTGTGTTTGAATGACCCAATCTTTTCGCTACACTAGGAATTGAAACTCCATCATAGATTAATAACGAGGCATGAGTATGCCTTAACCCATGCACAGAAATAACATCAACTCCGGCTTTTCTACAATATTTGGTGAGGTGATTATTAATAGTGGAAATATATATTCGCTTACCTGTTTGTAGAAAAATGGGCTTGTCAGGATTTAAATCTTTAGTTAGCATTTGAAACTGTTCTGATGTAATCGGGTCTACACTGATGGTTCTTACTGAAGAATTATTTTTAGTCTCTTGAAACTTGCCATTTTTGGATTTGTAGTCCCATGTTTTATTAATTTGCAACTGATGATTTTCAAAATCAAAGTCTTTAACTGTAATTCCTAATGCTTCTGCATATCTTATCCCTGTCTTGGCTATCAATAAGATTAGCCAATCTATATTTAAATCAGCCTTTAAGTCCAACTGGTTAACTAAACGCTTCAAGTCTAACAAACTTAAATATTTAATTTTCTTTGTTTTTGGACGCTTCCCCTTGATTGTTAAGTGTCTAGTTGGATCTTTCACAAGTAGTCCATCTTCAATTGCATCCATGATTGCTGCTTTACAATGATGATGAAATCCCTTAACGGTTAGGTATTCATGAGTTTCAGCATATTCATTAATTAACTTCTGATAATTATAATGATTAATGCTTTTAACTTTCATGAGTGGCCACCTTTTTTGTAATTCTCGATGAGTTAAGTAGTACTTATCTAACGTTACTTGACGTACTGATCCTTCTTTATACATATGAATCCATTCTAAATAATAATCTGTAAATAATTTATCCGTCATTATAAATTCTCCTTTAAACTAAAAAATCTGTGTTCCTCATCTTAACAAGGAATACAGATTTTTCTATCTAAATTAGAGTCAAACGATATCTCCTTTACATTTTATTTCTTTTCCTAATAACTCAAGCGAAAGTAATATCTTTTTTATAGCAAGCACACATTAGATAAGCTAACAATAAGCCTACTATAAAAATTATTAAACATATCCTTTTCTATCTATTGTCTTAGACGCTTTAATAATTTTATTTTTAGATAAATATTTATCATTTATTTTATCTAACTCTCTATTTACTTCTTGTTCCCACTGTAATTTTTGAACTAATTCTGGAATTGTCTGAGGGGTTCCCGTCGATAAAGTCATTTTTCTTAACATTATCTATTTCCTCCTTAACTCATATCCTTTATTCATTTCTCCATCAAAGTATTTCTTCCTTTTCATCCAAATAGGCCCTTCTCCTCTAGTAATAGTTAAAACATCAGTTGGTCCACCAACAGTACCTATATCACTAGAAAATTTTCGTTTAAACGATGTTAGGCTAATTAAAGTTTCCGCCATTTCGCCCATCTCTTTTATAGAAAGCCCTTCTAACAAATTAATAATTGGATCAATATATGCTTTTTGCTTATAATCATTAAATTGTTGTTTATATTTTTTGATTAAAGAATTAACTGCCGTCTCATTATATTCTGATAACTCCCTCCCTATTTTCCCAATTTGCATCTCATGCAATTCGTTTAATTCCGGAGAAATCCCTGTAAGTAATGTAAAGATAACATCAGTTTGAGCAAATGGAATAATATTGGGAGTCGAATTACCTCCATTTTGTATTGGTGATGAATTCCATATTATGGGTTCTGAAAATTTTAGCTGTCCTTCAATTAGCCCCTCAATATTCATTCTGTATATTGATGGAAAATACTCTTTTGTACCATAACCGGCAATAACAACTCCTGTATTTTGTTCAGAATAATAGTCTGCAATTATAAATTTATAAACTGCTTCTAAGAAGAGATCAGCATAATTTTTATAATGTTCAATACTATTAAAATTTTGTTCATACATATTCTTAATATATTGACCAAATTTCGATTCAAATTTTTTTTGAGAAATGCGAATCCTAACCTTTGGTGGCAAATAGTTCTGCAGTAGATATTGTATAGCGTCTTCTACATTAGTAACATTATTAGATTTCAATTGATTTTTAATTAATTTTATTAATTCCCAAGAAAAGCAATTTACGTATTGAATTTGGGACTGTTCCAAGCGCAAAGGCTTGAATGAAGAAATATAATCCAAAAAAGATTTAACGTAATCTCCAACTGTTCCCTTTGTTTTATTACCTACAAATTCCCTAAATGACTTTATAATAACTTCCCATGGTATTCCCATTATATCAGCATTTCCAAAAATCATAATTCCCACATAATGAGCACTATCCAACGTAAAAATTTTAGTTGCACTATTAATAACTTTAGATCCGCCCATAGTAATAGCACTGTCAGCTGCTAAAGCAATACCTCTTTGGTTAATGATCCCTACTTCTGCAGTCATATTAACCCCCTTCATATAATTTTAGTTTCAGTATACCATATATCAAATTTTAAAATAAAAAAGCCGTTACTATAAAACGACTTTTATAAACTATTAGTATTCACGCTTCTTGAAACCAAATAAGCTTAACATCGTAGCAAGTGCTACTCCAGCAAGGGAAAGAACAGCATTATCATTATTACCAGTTTGTGGCAATTGATTATTACTCTTCAATTGTTGCTTGTATTGTTCGCGAGTTTGCACAGTAGCAATTGATACTGGATTTGCTGATTCAGTTGCAGCTACAGTCTTAACACCATTAGTAGTAACACTAGTTTGTACTTGGCCCTTGCTATCAACACTGACATTGGTTGTTACAGAAACAGCAGGATCTACAGTAGCATTAGTTGGGCTAACAATTTGGTTGCCCTTAACGGTCCAGCCATTGACACTATTACCTTTGGCATCAACAACCTGATTATTTTCAATATGGTAGCCATTATCTTTAGCTTCCTTTTCAGCAGCTAATTTAGCTTGTTCTTCAGCAACCTGCTTAGCGAGTGCTTCTTTTTGCCGTAATTCAGTTAATGCTTGTTGTGCTTGATTCAATGCTTCTTTAGCAGCATCTTCATTATTCTTTGCTTCTGCAAGAACTTGTTGTGCCTTAGAAACATTTGTTGCGGTGCCAACAGCAGTCTGCTTAAGGCTAGTTAATTTATCATTAGCTACATTGTAAGCTTCTTGTGCATCAGCTAAAGCCTTTTGAGCAGTAGCAACTTGTTCCTTAGCAGCGGCTAATAACTTAGGAGCGTTTTGTAAGTCACTAAGGTTATTCTGTAGTTGAACTAGTTTATTATTATCAGCTTTAAGGGCTTCCTTATCATTTTCAACTACTTGTTTCTTTTGAGCTAAATTGTTATTAGTATCACTTAAAGCCTTATTAGCATTATCTAAATCAGCTTGAGCAATTGCTAAACGTCCTTGTTCAGCTTTAAGACTATCAGTAGCCTTTTGAAGGTTTGCTTGCTTTGTTGCAAGGTCAGCATCAAACGAATCAAAAGTAGTTTTAGCTTGCTTTTGGTTAGATTGATCAGCGCTTAATTGATTTTGCAGAGCAGCTAAAGCCTTTTGAGCTGCAGTTAAGTTGTCATTAGCATTTTGAGCAGTAGCTGTCTTATCTTTAACATCATTTTGAGCTGCTACGAGTACTTGATTAGCCGAAGATAAAGCATTTTGAGCATCATCATTAGCCTTTTGCTTTGATGCTTGATCAGTTTGCTTGATTGATAAATCGTCTTTGGCATCAGCTAATTTTTGTGTTAGTGCATTAATTGAAGGCAATGTATAACTATTTTCTTCAACTTTTTGATTTGCTTCAACTAAATCATAGTGTGTATTGTAGAACTTATCTAAAGAAAAACCAACAGCTTGCTTTTCAGCTGCAAAGTTATCAATTCCAGCAAAATTAGTAGCGTGACCCCAAGCTGAATCTGCATCATCAAACATCATTGAAATAAAATCATCATAAATCAAATGCTTGAGATCATTAATTGTTTGTTTATTTCCAGTTGGTAATTTGGTTCCATCAGTCAATACGGTATAGTCTGTTGTAAAAATTGACTGATCCAGCCCCATATTTTCACCGTTCCAGCTTATATTAAGTTGATCAGTTGCATTATTGAGAGCACTTTGATCATGCTTTCCGTTATCTGCAGAATTCCAATTATCTTTATTATAATTTTGTGATACCTGTTCTGCATAATCATCTGCTGCAGGAGATGAGATCACAAGATTTGTACCCATTTGTGTCCGAACTTGATTAATAAGTGAAGCAACAAATTGGCTAAGCTCTGCTCGATCTGTTGAATTAAGATTGTCAATATCTACCACTCGATCATCACTTAAATTATCCTTAAATTTATTCTGGCTCATTGCCTGATCACGATATTTAAGAAGATCTTGCGCTAAATTATTCGCTTCATCTTGATTATAGTTACTATTACCAAAATAGTTATAGTATGCAATTAAGTCATCTTTGTATCCAGCAGGCAAAGTAATAGTATTGAAGCTTGCCAACTTGTCGTTGATTGCATCTACCTTAGCTTGAGCGTCCTTTACTGCAGCGTTTGCATCAGCTAATGCTGCACTTGCCTCATCAGCAACTGCTTGCTTAGCATCCTTATTCTTTTTTGCAGAATCTTGCTCATCGTTGGCGTTCTTCAATGCCTTATCTGCATTCTTCTTAGCTTCTGCTGCATTGTTAACATCAGTTTGCTTGTTATTAACAGCAGTAGTAGCATCAGCAACTTTTTGGTTAGCCTGGTTCAAAGCATCTTGGGCTTGCTTTTTAGCCTGATCACTGTTATCAAGAATAGCTTGAGCATTCTTAACTGCATCGTTAGCAGCATCAACATTCTTTTGTTGATTATCACGAGTAGTAGTTGCATCATTGACTTTCTTTTGCGCTACATCAACTGTGCTTTGTGCATCGCTAACGGCTTTGTTAGCGTTATTGATAGCATCGGTATCTTTACTGATTTGAGCTTCTTGATTAGCAATAGCATCTTGTGCCTTTTGAATATTAGCTGACGTAGCTTGATCCGCGTTCTGTTGTGCCTTTGTTTCAGCATCTTGCGCAGTACTTACTGAACTTGTAGCAGCATCAACTTTAGCTTGAGCATCATTAACAATCGCTTGTTGACTGTTAACATCAGCTTGTGTTGCACTGTTAGCCGCCTTAGCACTATCTAGTTGTGATTGGGCTGTGCTAGTGGCTTGACTAGCTGAATTAACATTACTTTGTGCTTGATCGACCTTAGCTTGTGCTTGTTGGTCAGCTGTTTGTGACTTCACTTCAGTTTGAACATTATTAGAAGTTGTATCAGCTTTCACCTCATTTGTTGAAGCAACCACTCCTGCAGTAGCAACCAAACTAACTCCTGCTAATGTAACAATTTTCTTTTTACTATTCGGCAGATTGCAAGAAATAACTTGAACGAATTTAGTGACGTAGATTAAGCAAGAAGATCTCGATTGGTGTATGCC
>NZ_RDBR01000079.1 GCF_009663775.1 Lactobacillus sp. 0.1XD8-4 | reverse complement strand
GTAAATTGGTCTACAAAAAAGATTTCCACGACCAGATGAATTATTCATCCAACCTATGAAAATCTTACACTAACGTTCCTGCTTTCCTGCGATTATCCGCATCAAGCTTAAGGAGGTTTATGTTTAAATAATGAATTACGTTCATTAAAATCATCCTTCCTTAGGATTACTGCCAAACTTCACTTGCAATATCTTGAATTAGCTTAATTTTTTCCTGTCTTAAATTTTACCCGCGCATCTTTTAACTCCGTAAGACGAAGACAATGTCATAACAGAACAGTGAAGTATGTTGTGTTGTCACAAAAAATCTCTCTTGCAAGCTAGCTAATAAAAAAGTCCCCAGGAATATCATACGATCTCCTAGGGACGTCAGTTAACGTGATACCACCCTAATTTAGTAGGCATTTACACACCTACCCTCAATAAATCTACCCGTTAAGAGTAAACTCAGACACTATATCGGGTGCCAATCGTAGTCTGCTTACTAAAAACAGCTCACAAAACTATTAGAATTATAAGACCATCTTCATGAATTTTCGCTATGTCAGGTTACACCATTCCTGACTCTCTGTAATAGCATTAAAACATTACTCATCTTTTCTAATTTTATATTAATTAAATTATCATTATCTTATAACTGATTTTGACCATTGTCAATATTATTATTTCTCTACTAGGGCTTCCTTAATGAGCTGTTTAGCAGCAACTGACACCGGAACGCTTTTACTATCGGCATATCTTTTTAACTGTTGATAGACTTCTAAATCACTTGTTCCTCGCCAAACCAAGCCCGTTACTTGTCCATGTTCTTTATTCATTTGACCCCTTCTTCCATAAGATATTAGCGATTTGTTTAATTATGGTTATCCGATTATGCAATTGAAAGTGGGTTGTCTTAGGATAAACCCTTTGATGGTATTCAACTGATGGGTGAGTCCTAATTAAAGCTTTTAACATTTCCGATTGGATATGGGGGACCGATCCATCAGTTTTCTTATCTCCTTCTTCACTTCCCATTAAATTGTAAATTTTAACGGTATAATTCAACTGCCATTCTTTCATTTGAAGAAATAACTCTTGAAAATTTTTATCTGTCGATTTACTAATTAAATGATACCGATACTTCAATTGGTCGCTTAAACTTTCTTCTACTGGAACACCAAGAAAGACTAACTTATTTAAGCGTAAATGACGTTGCAAATATTTAGAGCTCATATACGCATGAATAAATTCAGTTCCACCATAAGAATGAGCAATGACGTTGGTTTGGTCAATATTATAGTGTTGATGCAAGTATTTTAAGACGCTAGTAAGCTGCTTTATTTGTGGATGGTACGTCGTATTATAATTCCATGTAAAAAGAATCTGAATTAAAGCATTCTTTTGCCCATTAAAACTACCTTCTGTCCAAATACGACCATTAGGAGCAACCCAAATTGTTAATACCTTTTGGGCAATATGCTTTTGCTGGTAATATTTAATTAATTTATCATAGGTAGTAGCATTTCCTCCCCATCCAGGAATTAGTAAAGTTGGCGTACTTGAGTAGTAAATATCCTTTCGATATTCTTGAGGTGACAAAGATTTCCCTGGCGTACTGTGCATTAGGTAGCCCTGGATTCCAAAGGCAACAAGAATAATCCCGCCTAAGCTTATTCCAATGATTTTTAATTTCTTCATTAAATCATCTCTTTTTACATTTCAATTATATTTGCATCTCCTATTATACGCGAAAAAACTTCAGTAAGACATTTTGTCAACTGAAGTTTTACATGATTATTAAATTTTAGGATACGGAATCAATATCAAATTACCATTAATATACTCACCGAGATAAATATCCTCAATTCCATTATAGCCTGCTTTATGGATTTGCTCGTAAACCCATTGTTCATCGTGATGAATTAATTCCATTACATCAACATTTATTTGTCCATCATTTATTAATGGAAAACGCACGTTATCTTCATCATTTTCAATTATTACTAGTTGACCATTTTGCTCTAAAATGCCGCTTTTAACCTTTGATACTTCATAAATCCCATGACCACGTAAACGAAACATCAAGTCATTAGCGGTTATTCCTGCACGCATACAGTTTTCGACTAGCAATTGCCCATTTTGAATCAAAATCTGTGGTCGGCCATCGATGATTCGCCGTACCCATGCATTATGATCCTTAGCGAATTTTACTAAGAAAACGATTAAGGTCCAAATAAGCAATACCATAATAAATTCAAGGACAGAAATGTCACTATTGTAAATAATGCCCCCAATAATTCCCCCCAGTACATAGTTTTGAACTTGATCAATGGCTGATGTAGGGGCTAAATTTCCTTTTCCTAACAGGTTAATCTGGAGAATCAAGCATAACATTCCAAGAACAAATTTAATAATAATTAATGAGTAATTATCCATCTTGCCCTCCTACTTCATTAAATTAACTTGATGATTAACAACATGCGCCCTTGTGAGGGTATAGTTATCTCCCGTAGTACTTAAGTTAACACGGTAATCTCGGTCTTCAATGCGGACTAAGATACCATCCGTTAAAGTTGTCGAATTAACAACGACTTTTTGCGGTGAGACATTATGATCGCGCGCAACGGCCTTGATAAAAGGAATCATCTGCGTCGTCTGTGATTGTTGAGTACTAGTTTTTTCCATATCGGTAATTTGAAAACCAATAAAAAGCAATAGCAGTAAGAAGAAAATAATTCCCAAGTCACGATAACGCGTGATTAAACGATGACGAAAATACATTAAAGCCATCAATGCAATTAATATGATAAAAGTAATAATTGCAATATAATTAAATAATTGGTTCATATGTTGGTGATTGTTCAAATAACTGATAGTATAAAATGTCACTTTAATTATTCCTCCTTGAAACATAATAAAAACTTAAAGAGCTAATTCAACAGATTTTTAGTTGCACATGTTAAAATAGGAATAACTTTTAGGATAAAAAAAGAAGGAGGACTCTTAATGATCTTAAAAATATTAATAAAGGTCATCTGGATTTTGCTAGGCAGCCTTTCCTTTATTGGGGGAATAATCGGTATATTGCTCCCAGTTATTCCGCAGGTACCATTTTTCCTTCTTACAATTTGGTGCATTACCAAAGTATCTCCACGTTTCCATAATTGGCTCTTACGCAATCCGCTTTACCTAAAATATGCTAAGCCATTATTAGGTCGACTTGGTTCATTGACATCACGCCAAAAACAAGCTGTTCAAAACACCAAAAAATAATATAACAAAAGGTCTAGAATGATGGCAAATATGTCATTGCTCTAGACCTTTTACTTTTAACATAACATCTAACCAAACAACCGAGCCCAAAATCCCTTCTTTTGTTCTTTCATTGGTTGTTCTATTGAAGTGTTCGCTACTGCTTCATCAGAAACCAGTGCTTCAGGTTGCCCATAAGGATTACGTTCCCCGATCCATTTGAAAAATTCATCTGCTTTAATTTCGACAAATTTTCCACGCTTACCATTAATACCATCTACGCATAGTTCAATCGGTAAAGCATTTCTATATTTTTCAATACTATCTGCTGTAAAGCCATTAAATGTATTTAACTTTGAAATATCAAATAATAAGCTCCGATCCTGTTGACGATATTTAAAGTCTTCTTCTTGGGTAAGGTATAACTTTGCCCAGCGGTTTCGTGAGCTTTCCTTGAAATCATCACAAATCTCATCTGCAAAGTAAGGCGGCACCTCTATATCGGCCATCTTATAATACTCACGGAATAATTTCCGTGTATTAGCCAGAAAATCTAGTTTTCCTGTCTTTTCATCAAAGGAACGCCAAGGGGTATCATCATCTTCAAGGAGGCTCGCCATTCGCATTACAAAGTCCTTAAATAATGTATTATTCAAGGTTTGCCGTACATTATAGATATATTTATTAGCTTCACCTTTTTGCTGTTCATCAATAACTTTATCAATTTGCAGGTAATAAGTTCGGCGGGCTGTTTCTCGTAGCATTGTGAAACCAGAGTCATAATTGGTTGTCCCAATTAAGGGAGCAATCGTATGCGGATTGTTAACTAATTCATTCATCGTATCAACCACTAAATGTCTACTGTACTGATCTTGTTGGAAGAAGTACGGTTCAATTTCATCCATTAAAACAGGATATGAACTTCCTAGCTTCATGTAATGTTCAATCGCATCAACAGTCTTAGCTTTCTTTTGTGGTGTTTCTGTTGGATAAATGGTTCCAAAATCAATTAGTGAGCGGTCGGTGTTCCATGTCAATTGGTTAATAATCCGCAACAAAGTAGATTTACCGGAACCCGCGGTTGCCCCTAAAATTAAGAAGTTAGGAATATCGTTTCCATCTTCTGGGTTTAAACTGGCTTTAGCTCGGATTTCCCATAAAAATGGCGCAGTAAAACTATATAAAATGGCTTCATAAAAGCGTTTGCCATAGTCATCATTATAATCAACGACATATTGTTGATACCCCTTTAAAACAGCATCAATACTTTTCAAACCATCACGTATCTGGCTAATAGTTGCAACTTTGCCGAACGGAATTGGGTGCGTTCCAGTATCGTTTGGTACGTACAGTCCGCTATTATTATTAACCAGGTTTCTTTCCATTGGCCGGTCATATAAGAACGTCGTATATTTCTTTTCAGCAGACCGTTGTTGTGGTGTCATACCGCTAATTAACGCATCTTGAACTTGCTTAAAGATTTTTTCCCGCGACTTTAATTTAGGTTTAGCTGCTCGTGGAGAAACAGCAGTTTTTTGCAGGGTATAGATAGTATCATGTTGTTGAATCTGCCGCTCGGCTTCTTCCTTATCTTGGGAACGGTTGGTGGTAATATCCCGCATCGTTTTGGTAATCAGTGCCGGAATCTTATTCTCATCAATCTGTTTCTGGACATCATGACTGATTAAGTCAGTCATATCAGCGGCAGCAATCTGGTCCGTAACCTCATTGTCAAGAATAACAACCGCATTCTTAGTCCCTTTAGGATCTTTCATGCTTTCATCAATTTGCTCCTGAGCAGCTTTTAAAAGGTTTTCGGTAAAGAATGGGCGTAAAATAGGTTTAATATCATTTTTGTAATGATTGTCAAGGTTTTGGAATAAACGAATGTCATTATCAAAGACCAGAATTTCTTCATATTGATTCCGTTGGTCGTCAAATGAAGAATTGTCTAAGTTCAGGCTTCCTAAAATTACCCGTGTATCATGCGTTTCAGAATTACTAAGAAGGTAGAAACGCGAATGAATAGCTTGTGTAGGCGCAATTGAAACTTGAAAAAGATTATTTAAGACATTAGCCTGATTATCGCTAGTCAGTGCTTCGAAAATTTTTGCGGGTTTTTTATTTGCTGCAGAAAGCAATGCATTAGTCAATGCAACCTTAGTAATTACGTCATCGCCAGTCTTAACGTCATGATTTTCTGGTGTACTAAGGGTAATTTCAACCTTAATAAACTTACTTAAATATTGATTAATAAAATCGGCAGTAATATTACCAGTTACTGCGGTCATTCGATTAAACTTTGTGGTATCAAAAAGCTGACTAATCTTTAATGGCGGTGTATCTTGGCCATTAAAGACAATATGAATCTTTTTAAGATCTGAATCTGTCATTAGCGTGGTCCTTTTCTAAACATATTAACTCTTTTTATTTTCGTTTATTTATCTAGATTTTGCAAGTCACTGTGAGAAATTAATCCTTATGGCAGATTGTAAAATTTAAGTTGAACATTTAAGTGGACAGAAAAACCCATCAAGGTCTTTAATGGTGTTACCACA
>NZ_RDBR01000078.1 GCF_009663775.1 Lactobacillus sp. 0.1XD8-4 | reverse complement strand
GTTTTGAAGACCGATGAGCAATTGGACGAGAAGTAAACGTTGATGTAAAGGCGTTTCTAACTTGCTGGATTTCACAAAGTAGACCAATTTATATACCAATTAAAGTGTTTTGCCCACCATTTGCCCACATGAAGTACCTTCGTGGGCAAGACGTAAGATACTTTGTGGGCAAATGGTGGGCAAGATTTACATTTTAGCTATTTGATCAAATAGATTTGCTGTTTGATGTTTCTTCTTATTGCTAAGATGGACATAGGTATCTAGAGTGGTGGCAATTTTGTTATGGCCCAATCGTACTTGGACCTCTTTAGCAGATGCACCCGCTTCTAGTAACATGGTTGCGTGGGTATGACGCAAACTATGGAAATTAAATGGGAAACCTAGCTCTTTAGTGACGGTACTTGCATAGTACTTAATCGAATTGGGAGTGACAGGTTTCCCATTTTCTTTTGTACATACAAAGTTAGATTCATGGTAATTTTTACCATAGCGTAAACGATTTTCATTTTGTAGTCGCCGCTGAACTTTAAGCGCATGAATAAGTTGATCACCGATTGCAATTGTTCGATAACTGGCAGCGGTTTTTAATTTTCCAAGTCGAACATCAGTTTTGGAATATTGTTTCATTTGCTGAGTAACATTAATTTCAGCATCTGGTAAACTAACATTATCCCATTCAAGACCAGCTACTTCTCCACGCCTCATTCCAGTATAAAAGCTGATTAAAAGGGGAAGGTGAAATGGGTGGCCAAGAGGAAATTGCTCTAAAAGTTGATTAAATTGTTGTAGGGTAATAATTTTTAGATCTTCTCGTGTAGTTTTAGGATGGTTATATTTTGGCTGCCGGACATATTCTGCAGGTGATTGAGTAAGAATATGCCAGGGATGGACTGCTTGTCGAAAACCTTCCTTGATAACCATAAGAATAATTTCGACAGTATGACCATGGAGTCGTGTGTGATCAGGCTTGTATTCGGTAGAGTCTGCAATCTTATTAATAGTCTTTTGAATTAATTCTGGAGTAACTTTAGATAATTGGTAAATTCCGAGGGTAGGTTGCACATATTTATCCAAGACATGCCGATAATTCAGCTGAGTATTTTTAGATAAGTTAGTCTTAACATAATTGTCATACCAAAATTCAAAGTAATCATGAGTTGAAATCTTATCAGTGTTGGTAACTGCTCCTGTATTTTCATAAAGCTCTAAAGCAACGCGTAATCGGTGCATTGCTTCCTTGTAAGAATCGCCTCCGACTCGTTCATACTGTCGTCTTTTTCCGTCTTTGTCAGCAATATCAAAGCGGTAGTACCATTTTTTACCACGCTTTCTAACATTACCATTCATAGTAAAACTCCTTTCTGTTATAATAAAAACGTACTGAGGGTGTACTCCACCCCTGGTATCTCAACACTTACCTCAATGATCAGCCGGCCAAAGTTGGATCATTGAGGTTTTTATTTTCAGCTTTTTATGTCATCAGGGCTTGGACAGTTCCTAATCAATCATTTTTTGATTAATGCTATAATGTTCATAGGTTTATAAAAACGAAAGAAGTAGAAATTATGAAACAATACAAAGTAGTTAAAAAAAGTATACCGGTTGAAGCCTACCAGACAAAGAAACCTTTAGATATTAAAACACTTGAAGGAGTAATGCATGCCAATGCTGGGGATTGGATTATTACAGGAGTTGAAGGGGAGCAGTGGCCAGTAAAAAAAGAAATATTTGAAAAAACATATCGTATCATTTCGGAAAAACAGTAATCTTTTTGCACACAGGTGCTGACCTTTTGTCAAAAGCTGCATCAATATATAAATTTGGCGAATTAATAAAGTCTTCCCACTTAACCAAAACACAATATCTATCATCAATTCCCCAAGCGCAGCCTTCATGATCAGGAATGTAGTAATTTATACTGAATTCTTTGATAACTGTATTATCATCAATAGCAACATAATTATGTTCTTGCCCGCATGTCTCACAATTATAGGTACCCTTATAAATTTTATTGGTCATTTCGGGAAGAACTATTCCAAGAATACCATTTGGATTATCATATAAACTTGCCTGTAGTTCTCGTTTAATGTAATGCTGATTTTCGAACGGATCATTTTCGGCACTATGTTTTCCAATTAGGCATATGGTAACTGTAGAATCTTTCAAATAGTCTTCTCGTATTTTACGCATTATATATTCTTCATTTTCAGAGTTAATTGGCTCATTAAGTGATTTATCAATCATATCAACATCTAAGTTATTTTGAATAGTTTCCTTATACGAGATGTCTTCTGTTTTAAATGAGATGAAGCATTTATGTTTCATTAGATAGAGTTTCCTTTCTTTTTTCCTAGAGAAGCCCAATTGGTATTTTCGTTAGAGATAATATTTTCTGTACGATCTACTAATGTATGGAACTTATCATTATTATTTAAGTTAGAATAAGCGCCTGAAGAAGTTAGATAAGAATATTTTTCATGTTTTAATGCTTCTGCGTTTGAACGATATGCAATCCATTTTTTATGCCATTTAGTTAGCGTTAAAAGCCCTTCTGTAATAGTTGCAATTGCTGCAATTACAGCAGTGATTACAACAGTAAATGATTGGTGTCTAAACGCTACTGATATAACAGGAATAGATGCTGTGCAAATTAGAGTAACTACTTTTGACCAGTAGTACCATTTCTTTTGAGTAGCACTTTTTTTATCGTACCAACTTATTTGATCATCTAATCTAGAATTAATATATTCATCCGGTTGTAAAGGCAAGATTATTTCTCCTTCCGTATCTTTTTATTTTGTTATATTATTTTGGAACTTTGAAGAAGTCTTAGAGAGTTTATGTTTGTTCTTCATTAAATCTTTTTTATGCCTTATTATTTTTCCGACATGAGCATCTATGCCTACTAAAGAATCCTTATTAAATAACTTGTATAAGTTGTCTTCTTCATAGGTGTTTTGGCTACCTGGCTTTTGCTGCACTAATTTTCCAAGATAAAATATATCGTCTAGTTTATGAATAATAGTGTAGTATTGGGACTCTTTATAATTTCTATGAAACTCAAATACTAAGGCGTGTTTTGAAGGAATTTTATCCAATGAATAGAGTAGGTATATACAAAATATGAGTACTAATGTCTCAATTGACCAAAAATAATAAGGATGTTTTATCAAGAGCCCCGCTCCAAGGATTACAGTGAGAACAAGTGTAGTTATTACGATAAAAGTGTTAGCTATCGAGATCTGTGCTCTAGTTTTAAAATCCAATAGTGGCCTCTCAAAATCGATGATTTCTGAACTTCTGTAGATGCCAAAGCAGAGAAGTGATACAAATGGAACCAAGATTGAAACAACTATAGGAGCCACTAAGCTAGATGCAATAGAAGTTAGACTACTATTATGATGGCTTTGCTTTTTTAGTTCTTCATTCTCTTTAGTCAACTTTTTATTTTTACGTTCCAATTTTTGAACATAATTTGTACTATTTGAACTGGCATAGACAAGAGAGTGATTTCTATCATAATTAAAAGCCAGAACTCCAAAACATATAGTGATTAGTAAAAGTATTTTTTTCATCAATTTATTCATCACTCCCATCAGTCACAACATCATAAACAGTGTTACCATCTAAAGCCTCGTATAAAACCTTGTTATGATTTTGCGGATTAACGATGGCTAATGCGACCCTTGCACCATACTTGCTAACCATTTGGGATGAAACATCATTGATTGAATCGGTTAGCTTATTCCAAGTTTCTTCATCCCCGTCACTGTTTGCAACGTCAACAACCTCGTCAGTGAATTCACTGTCAGAGGGGATGATTAAAATTGCTTTGCTGTCTTTATCATATGAAACTGTAGCTTTATCCTTAAATTGACTTTGGATCATTGAAACTACTTGATCAACGTTCGAGTCACTAGTTGAACTTATTTCTGTACTACTTTCAGACTCGTCATCAGAAGAATCGTCAACATCATCGTCTTCTGTACTATCTGTTGAACTATCGTCACCGCTAGGATCAGCATACTCAGAGGATTCAGGATCATTTTGCTGAGCATGGTATACAAATATTGCAGTTCCTCCGATAAGTAGTAAAACAGCTAAAATTGCATAAATGATTCTATTAAACTTCAATTCACTATTTTGATTATTCTTTTTCAATTATTTATCCCCCAAAGTCCTAAAGAATTAGAAATAGAATTATAATTATAATTACTGGTATTGTAACTAGTAGAGTAATAAGACACCCGCAACCGGCCATACTATCTCCAGCAGATTGCATTGTATTACCTATTTTTTCTGCTTTTTGACTGGCTTGATACCATTTGTTTTGTTCTAACATTTGTTGAGCTGTTGTGTCATTAATATATGTAACATCTTTTGGCTTTTCATTTTTCAGAAAATCAATTTGAAAAGTGTATGGTTCTCGAAAACTTTTAATGTGATCGGCACCATCTTTATCAATTATTACTTTCTTATAACGCCCACCTAAAACATAGATTCGGGGTTCGTAGTTATCATCATTAAGGCGATTAATAAGTTTGCCATCGTCCTTGATGGTCCCGATATTAAATCCCTTACCGTTTCGAAAGCTAAGATAAACCCTATAGTGGCCATCAGTATTACTAATTGAAGTTTTTATATCATATGAGTCTAAAGGATGTGTTCCAAATTGATAAACTTTTTCATCGTAATGATATTCAAGAATGTCTTGATTAGAAAGACCATCATATAATTCATCTTTATCGAACCATTCTCGTAACTCAGATATAAACTTCTTAATCTGGTTATCATGACCTGTAGTATCGACAGTATACATACATATCCCCCAACATTATCGCAGCTTTTTACGTCGATCAGTATTTGGACGTAGATCATTATTTAATACTCCATGAAACATGAACAGCCTTACCAACAATTCGGCCCGGGTTATCTTTATCCAAGATGATTGGGTCGAATTCTTTATTATCTGGCATTAGCATAATAAGATTTCCTTGATGTTTAACTCGTTTCAGGGTTGCTTCATTGTCGCCGTCAACGAGGACAGCAGCTATTTCCCCATCTTCCACTGTGGGTTGTTCTCTAATGGTTACAATCGATCCATCATGAATGGTTGGCTCCATACTCTTACCTTTACAACGGAGAGCAAAGAGGTTGCCTTTTGGAACTGGCTTCTCAAAAATTTCTTCGACGTAGTCCTCAATATTTTCCTCGGCTGTGATCGGATCACCACAGGCAATTTCACCAATGAGGGGGATACTGATGCGTTGAAAGTTATCTCCTAATGGATAAATTATATTAGTTGGCCTTTTTTCTGTTTTATTATCAATAACACCTAGTACATTTTCAGGTGTGGTATGCAAAGCAGTAGCAAATTCATCAAGCCTATTTACTGGGAATTCGCGTTTTTTCTTAAAATATAGTGAGACAGTTGACTTTGACATATTAACGCGTCTAGCAAGTTCACTTATAGAAACTTTCTGCTCTTCACGTAAATTATTGAGGTAGTCAACCACTTCAGAGCTATTCCTCATAATTTTCACATCCTAAAATATTTTACACGTATTATTATATTCTTTTTGTTCCCAAAAAGAAACATATATATATTGTTTTAATAATTATTCGTTGACAATAAAGAACATTGATTGTATTATATATGTGTTCGCAAAAGAGAACGAAAGGAGGGGCGATATGTCATTTAATTTACAAAGATTAAAAGCGGAACGTATGGCAGAAGGATATACTCAAGAAGAATTCGCAAAGAAATTGGGGATGTCTAGAGGAGCCTATGCAAAACGTGAAGCGGGAATTGTTGATATTAGTGTTGAAGATTTATCGCGTATAATGGATGCACTTGGTTATGATGTTTCAAAAGTATCGATTTTTTTT
>NZ_RDBR01000077.1 GCF_009663775.1 Lactobacillus sp. 0.1XD8-4 | reverse complement strand
CACCAATCGAGATCTTCTTGCTTAATCTACGTCACTAAATTCGTTCAAGTTATTTCTTGCAATCTGCCAATTACTTGCAAATTCACAATAAATTTGTCATTGACTTTACTACCAGCACTAGTACACTCTAATACTGTTCAATTCTTTTAAGGAGTAATTTATCGAATCTAATGGAAAATCAACAAATTCGCCATGCTTTAATTATCATGGTCTTTGGGACTTTTTTTGGTCTACTCTGTTCAACCTTAATGAATATCGCACTACCGACCTTTATGCACGTTTTTAACATTAGCGAAGCCCAAGTCCAGTGGGTAACAAATGGCTACATGCTTGTGAATGCTCTCATGATCCCTGTGAGTTCTTTTCTAATCAAACGTTTCTCATTTAAGAGCTTATTTATTATTTTTGCAAGTGTTTTCCTGCTAGGTACAATTGTTGGAGCGTTCGCATGGAGTTTTAATCTTATTGTAGTTGCTCGGATGATTCAAGCAGTGGGCGCTGGTATGATGATGCCACTGGTAAATGTATTGGCGATTCGTTATGCCAAGCCAGGTAAAAAAGGACAGATTATGGGGATCATTGGCTTAGCATTTAACTGCGCCCCCATCCTTGGCCCTGCCTTTTCCGGTTTCCTTTTACATTTTTTCTCATGGCGATATCTTTTCTTATTAATTATCCCGTTTGCTATTGCAACATTGATCCTTTCGTTCTTTTTTCTACCAGCTATCCCCCACAACGAACATCCCCAATTTAATACATTAGCGTTAATCTTAGTAACAATAGGTCTACTGTCACTATTGATGGGACTTTCAAACGTTTCCAATAATTCATTATCCTCATTCAACGTCGCTGGTTATATTAGCGTTGGCCTGCTCGCCCTATTTTTATTCTTCCTAGACCAGCGGCATAATAGTCGACAATTAATTAATTTCAGTATTTTCGCTCATAAACAGTTCGTTTTAGCAACTATTATCAATATGCTAATCACTGCCACAATGTATGGTAATGCAATATTAATTCCATTATTAGTCCAAATAGTCTTAGGACAAAGTACCGTTATTTCTGCAATTGCAGTTCTTCCCGGCGCAATCTTAACGGGGCTGCTTTCAACGACGAGTGGTCATTTTTATGATATTTATCCCATTAAAATCCTAGTTGGTGCTGGACTAATAATTGATATTCTCGGGACGATTGGACAAGCAGCGATTGGGGCGCGAAGTTCCGTGGTGATGATTACTCTGTTTCAGACCGTACGACAATTTGGTTTAGTAACAATGCTAATTCCCTTGCAAACTCAAGCATTATCATTGTTGCCAAATGAAATTGTCCCTGATGCTGTGGCAACGTTTAATACTCTTCGTCAAATTGCGGCCTCCTTTGGAACTGCGCTAATCGTTGCTGTTGTTGGAATCGTCAACCAGATGGTTCATAATCCATCATCCCATCTTGGCATCCAAGCAGGATTTATTCTTTGCCTTTGCTTGCTCTTAACATCTTTGTATTTGAGCACCAAGCTTTATCACAAAATTTCTACGCAAATAAAATTAGAAAAAGTGTAAAATAAAATGGAAAGGAGAGAAATCTATGTCTAAATTTCGCTTGCAGTCAATCATCTTCGTCTTGACAGCGTTTTTGCTTGGCTGTAATGAATTTATGGTTGTGGGAGTAATTTCTGATATTGCCAAAAGTTATCAAGCCTCATTATCAACAGTTGGTTTCTTAGTTACCAGTTTTGCTATTATTTATGCTATTTGTACACCAGTGATTACAACTTTCACTGGTAAATTTGACCGGTTTAAAGTTCTCATGGTATTAATGGGCATTTTCTTAATCGGCAATACTTTAACAGCATTTGCTCCGAACCTCTTCTGGTTGTTTGTTTCACGGATCCTAACTGCAGCAGTTGCAGGAGCAATTATTTCTTTAATCCTCGTTTTCGTTAGTATTATCGCGCCAATTGAGAAACGAGCAATGTTAGTTGCTTCTACATTTGCTGGGTTCAGTATTGCAACAATTATCGGGGTGCCCGTTGGAACTGCTATTAGTAACGCCTTTTCCTGGCGTGATAGTTTTGCCCTGATCTCTATTTTAACTATCATTATTTGCGGTTTCCTTTTTTGGCTAGTGCCGCGAAATAGTCGCCAAGCTAATGCCTCCTTAAGTAACCAGCTTAGGTTATTAAAAGATCGTCGAATTACCCTGGGAATTGTTGTCATGATTATGCTAATGGCAGCCGAATATACCTTTTATACTTATATTCGACCAATTATTACGAATGTCCTAGGCTTTAGCGCAACTGAACTTACCTGGTTGCTTGGGTTGATCGGAATAACATTTATTATTGGCAATACTTGTGCTGGGGTAGTCGCTAACCGTTTTGGAATTACCAAATTAACATTGATTAGCTGTGCGGTATTCATTTGTTTAATGGTAATGAATCTAATGTTTCATTTTTCTTGGCTGGGGATTATTGTTCTCTGCTTGATTTGTTTCATTTTGGGAATGCCAGGATCAATTCTTCAAGTCATGTTTCTAAACGTTGCTGATCGTGATTACCCCGAAGCAATGAATTTGGCTTCATCATTAAATCCGATTTGTACAAATATCGGGGTTTCGGTAGGTTCGTTAACGGCTTCAATCAGTGTAAATTTTGTTCAAATTAGTCAAATTGGCTATGTTGGTGCTATTTATGCCCTTATTGCTGTTTTTGGTTCCTACTATTTAATTAAAAATACACAAAGCTAAAAAGCTATGGTTGGTCAACCTTAACCAATCATAGCTTTTCTTTTAAAAATGTAGGTTTAATAAACTAACAATACAATAAGTCATCCCACTTGCAATTACCGGTCCTGCCGCAATTCCCTTAAAAGCAACGACACCAATAATCGTCCCTAGAACCAAAGCAACTGTTACTTGCGGGACTGCGGCTAATTGGTTGACACCATATTTTGATAAAATTGCAACAGCGATCCCTGCAGCAACGGCAATCCAACCTGCGGGATTTTTAAAAGCCGCCCAGAGATCAGCAAACCCAATCTGACCAGTTGCTATCGGAATTAGAATTGCTACTGAAATGACCGTCACGCCCCAGTTAATTCCCTTGTGCTGGATTAACGGCAACCACTTTGCAGTATAAGGAATTAACTTTAAGGCCATCACCACTACTGTTGCAATAATCAACGATGAATTATGACCAACAATGGCAATTAATAATACTAAAGCTAAAAATAGCCAGCTTTCCATTTAATCTCCTCCTCGAACTTTATTCAGTATAACAAAGATGAGGCGGATAAAAAATAAAGCGGGCTTAATTGCTTAATTAGATAATTGATTGTAGGTTTCATCATCGACCGGTTCAAGCCACTCGCTTGTCCCCTTAGTAATAGCAATGTGGGAGAACCAACTATTTTTCGTAGCACCATGCCAGTGCTTAACACCTTCGTGGATAGCAACAACATCCCCGGGCTTCAATAATAGTGCCGGCTTGCTCTCCTCCTGGTACCAGCCTTCACCAGCAGTTACTAATAGAATCTGAAAGCCGTCATGGTGAATGTGCCAGTTATTACGACATCCTGGTTCAAAACTAACATTTGAAACATTAACATCAATATTATCATCTGGTGATACAAGGCCATTAAGGTAGCTCGTCCCTAGAAAATACTTAGCAAATGCAACATTTTTATCACCGAAACCAAACAAGTCATTTTTAACTTCTCGTTCATTCTTTGACATTATCATTACCTCCAACTAATCTGTTGTTTTTATCTTAACGACTAGCGTGAGAAATGTAAAAAGCTTATTATAAATAGTAAGCTATGCAAAAAATGAATTATGGTAGATTAAAGCTTTCGTAGCCATGAGAAAAGTGTCTTGGAGCTAAAAGCCGGTGTACCATGTGTTAGAACGTGATATCCTGTTGTGACATTTAACTTCTGTGCCCACATCTCAAAGTTTTTTTGATATTCACCAGAATCACTCCAGCCAGTGCTAAAAGGAGCCACTGTGCCTGAGTAACCTTGTAATTGATGCAACAGTGAAATAATGGGTGAAGAAACTTTGCCATCCCACACTGGCCCACCAATTAAGAGAAGGTCATAATACGACAAGTCTGGTAGGTTCGTAGTTAACACTGGAAAACGTTTCAAGGCTAATTGTTGCTGATAAACTTTATCTGTCGCCTGCATATCAGATGGGAAAATATCAGTTTTGACTTTAATTTGCATAATATCCGCACCCGTAACATTATGGATTTTACTAGCTAGTTTAGCCGTATTATTAAACTGTGAATAATATAGAATTAATGCTTGTTTTGCCATTATAAAATACTCCTTATAACTAAAATACGAATGGGGGATTATCATGGAAACCCGTGTCTTGAGTTACTTCTTAATGGTTGCTAAAACTAATAATATCACTAAAGCAGCCGAACAATTACATATTACCCAGCCAACCCTTTCACGACAGATAATGGATCTTGAAAAGGAACTTAATATCAAACTATTCAATCGGGAAAATCGTCGTCTCCAGTTAACTAAGGCTGGTATTCTTTTCCAACAACGTGCCACCACGATGTTACAATTACTGCGACAAACTGAAAATGATCTTCATCAACAAACAGCCGAATTAACTGGTGAAATCAGCTTAGGATCAGCAGTCTCCAATGCTTCGCCATACATGGCTAAACTAATTTATAAATTTCAGCAAAAGTACCCTCATGTTTCTTTTAACCTTTTTGATGGGGATGGTGATATTCTCCGCCGCCAATTAGATGAAGGAATCAACGATCTTGTCTGCATGCTTGAACCAGTTGAAGCAGCTAAATATAATTTTCTTGAACTTCCTGTCCGTGAAGAATGGGGGTTGCTGATGAATAAGGATGCATCACTCGCTAATCACCAGCACATTACTAAAGAAGACTTGTACAAACTTCCGCTTATTTTACCTTACCGGAGTATTGTTCGTGATGAGGTCAGTGATATTCTAAAACTTGATCAAACGAGGCTAAATGTTCGCGCTACAACAAGCTTGCCAGGTAATTCAATTGCTTTATTGCGCAATAGCAACTATTATGCGTTAACAATTAAAGGGGTCTATGATAATTTTCATGACCCCCGTCTCACCTTTGTTTCCCTTACCCCTAATAAATCAACCGGTGATGTCTTAGCTTGGCGAAAAAACACCATCCTTTCACCAGCAATCGAAAGGTTTCTCCAATTTGTCAATGAAGAAGTACAAGAATCTTAAATTGCATTAAGAATCTTTTGTTGAGTTTGCTGACCGAGTTCAACAAACCGTTTCTTTTTTTCCGTATCCATTCGATATTCAGGAGTACTGATACTAAAAGCGCCGAAATTACGGCCATTTTTATTTAATGCAAAACCTAAACAATAAACGCCTGGCTGGTTTTCGATATCATCAATTGAATACCCTTGTTGCCGGGTTGTGTTAATGTTTTCGAGCAATTTTTGCGTATTCGTAATCGTGTTTGGCGTCAATTGTTCAAAGGTTATATTGGCTAAGTATTCCGATAACTGTTTATCATTATATGTTGCGAGGACTGCTTTCCCCATTGCCGAAGAATACATATGCATCTTGCCGCCAATATAAGAGACAAGCTTAATACTATTGGTACTTTCTAGCTTCGAGAGTAAAACAACACTGTTATCTTCAATAATGCCGAGGTTAACGGTTTCCTTAGTTGCATCACGTAATTCTTTTAAGTAAGGTCTTGCAATATCCTCAATATTAAAAGAATTATTAACACTTTGTGCATACTGCAAAAAAATCGTCCCAAGATAATAATGCTTATCCTCGCCCTCAACCCGAATATAACCACAATATTCAAGCGTTTTAAGAATTTTATAGATTGTCGGTTTAGAAATATCAAGGTGCTCATCTAGTTCTCGAAGCGTCGGTGCTTCATCAGCACTTGCAATATAATCAAGGATTTGTCGCGCCTTTAAAAGGACTGCCCCATATAATTTATTTTCCATTTTGTTCACTCAATTCATTGAAAATTAACTAAATTCTATCAAACAACATTTTATTGCTTTTCGCAAGACAAACCGGATAATAACTAAAAATGTGACTGGGATCATCTCCACGGCCACATTTTTTAATTAAAATAAAATTTAGCGAACAAGATAACCGCCATCAACTGGCATAATCGTTCCGTTTACGTAATTAGCAGCGTCACTTGCTAAGAAGACAGCCACGCCCATTAATTCATGAGGCTCAGCCCAGTGACCAGCCGGAATTCGGTCAAGGATCTCCTGGTTCCGCGCTTTGTCAGCCCGAATCGGTGCCGTATTAGCAGTCTTAATGTAACCAGGAGCAATTGCATTAACTTGTACTCCGTATGCCCCCAGCTCGCTCGCAAATGATTTGGTTAACCCCGCAACCCCGTGCTTAGAAGC
>NZ_RDBR01000076.1 GCF_009663775.1 Lactobacillus sp. 0.1XD8-4 | reverse complement strand
AAAAAAATACCCCCTACATTTTTGTAGGAAGTATTTTTAGTCAACCATACCAGTTGACAGATATCCCTAAAAATTAAATAATAAGAAAAACACCCACAATTAAGCATTGTGGATGTTTTTTTTAGATTGAAATAGGTAACTATTGTTGAGAGATAAAGCGTTAATGGAAAGGAAAGTTACCTATTTCAATTTATTTATTTTGAGAGAGATTATTTTTAAGGGAGAGGACTACTTTTGTTCCATTACTTTTTCGCCGTTAGCAGTGACAGTGAATGTCTTATTAGCTGCATCGGCTTCAAGTACGGCAACGTTCTTGCCATCCTTGTCTTTACGAGTAATCTTAATTGTGGTTTCAGTTGGGGTTTCAACATCAATTGAGCCGTCAAGGTCAAAGGCAGCAAACTTGTTCCGCCATGCAAGTAAGTCTAAGAGGTTCTTAACTACTGGACGTTGAACTTCCTTGGCTACTTCTTCTTTGGTGTAGTAGTGACGGTTAATGTTTCGACCTTCCTTAGTCTTTTCAAGTAATTCAAGATCGTTTGAACCGGCAAGTAAACCAACGTAGTAAACCATTGGGATACCAGGAGCAAAGATTTGGAATGCCCGAGAAAGGAGGTAAGCCTTGTCGTCATCACCTAGTGCTGAGTAGTAAGTAGAGTTAATTTGGTAAATATCTAGGTTGTTGTATTCAGCACTGGAGTACTTCCGCTTAACGTTGGCACCAACCTTGTATAATTCGTTTGATGCGTATTCAATTTCGTCATCAGTTAAGATGTCCTTAGCATCAACAACACCGATACCATCATGAGTATCAAGGGTAGTGAATTGCTTCATTGGACTCATCTTTAACCACTTAGCAAGGCGGTTAGTCTTACCAGAGTAGAGGGTGTAGAGAGTAGTCATTGGTAAAGTGAAGTCGTAGATGAAGAAGTTATGTTCAGAGATCTTTTGTGGAATAGTGTAGTGTTCGTGGATTTCTGGAAGGATTGTTGCCTTATATGGAGCAAGGATATCTTGAACTTCATTTAAAAGATCCCAAATTTCCGGTTCAACGAAGAAGTCATTAGTACCAACTTTCTTGATAGCATAAGCAAAGGCATCAAGACGAATCATGTCAGCCCCATGCTTAACCATGTCGACTAAGGTTTCCTTGAAGAATTCGTTGGCAACTTTACTCTTAACATTGATGTCGATTTGTTCTTCACCAAATGTGTTCCATAAGTTTTCAGTTGTACCATCGTCAAAAGTGATTTCTTGCTTTGGTGCCTTATCTTTCCGCTTGTAGATTAAGTCAACATCTTCTTGGGTTGGACGGTTTTTACCAGCCTTTTCCCAGAACTTTTCCCAACGGATAAAGAAGTCGTTGTACTTAGAATCATCGTGCTTCTTCTTGAAGTCTTGGTACATTTCAGACTTCTTGGAAATGTGGTTAATCATGAAGTCAAACATTAAGTAGTAATCTTCACCTAATGCTTCAACGTCATCCCAGTTACCAAAAGCAGGGTCAACAACATCATAACGGTAAGGAGCAAATCCGCGGTCACCAGTTGAAGGGAAGAATGGGAGCAAGTGTACACCACCGATGGCATCACCGATGTACTTCTTTAATACTTCATGAGTTTCTTTGATGTCTTTACCCATTGAGTCAGAGTAAGTAATTAACATTGCTTCGTTTTTAATTGGCATAATGAAAACCTCCAAATAATTTTGAAATATTAGTTAGCTTGTTTTGAACGACGAGTTGCAAAGAAAATAATTAAGGCGATAACAATGAGCATTACACCATAGATTGGGAATGGTGCAGCAAGATCCATCCCGCTAAGCGGACGTCCCATTAATCGGTTCATCCATTCAGCGATGGTTGGTGAGAAGAATGCTCCAAAGTTAAACCCGATAAGGACCATTGATGTTACAAGTGGTTGCCGTTTAGCAGGTGCCAAATCAGGCAACAGGTTGAAAATCAATGGTGAAACTAATTGAAGCGGGAAACCAATGAGGAGCAAGCCGATGACTAACATTACAAAGTTCCCGTTTGCAAAAGCGAATAAGAAGTTTGAGAGCGCCATCAAGCCCAAACCAAGGTAAACAGTTCCAAAGCCTAATACCTTATTGATTGAGCCATAGAATAATCCACCAAGGGTTGCCCCAATCAGCATTAATGAAAGGAACATTGATGAACCGGTATAGTGGCTTCCCTTGATTGCTACTGCTAATCCAGGGAACCGATTCTCCATTCCTACATAGTCAACCACTAAGAGGAATGCAAAGATAACAAGAAGGTAAACAACAGGACTGATCTTAGTAATTGGTTCATCTTCTTCATTTAATTCATCAGCAAGGTCATCTTCAGCAATGTTGTTATCTTGTGCCTTGCTATCATCAGGAACACGGATAGCGAAGAAGAAGAGGACAACGAATGCGAGCAAGTAAACAGCGAATGAAGCGTGCCAACCAGCATAACTGAGGATTAAACCAGCAATTGCTAAGGTACAAGCTTGCCCAATCTGTTCAGCAGCAGCCCGCCACCCAAGCATTTGGGCCCGGGTACTTCCTTCGTACCAAACGGAGATCATTGAGATTGCTTGTGAGTTATATAGACCAAATCCAGCACCTAAAACAAGGCGGGAAATTAAAATAGTTGTATAGTTATCTGCAAAAAGCGGTACAATCCCGGCAAGACCGACAATGGTTACCCCAGCCATAATAATCTTCTTGTCGGAAATTTTAAACCATTGTTGAAGTAACGGTGAAAGGACAACAAAAATCATTACAGCAAATGAAGGGGTAGTAACTAAGTATTCTGACTGCGTTTGCGAGATTCCGAGCGCTGCCTTTAATTGCGGCAAAGAACCTTGAATGGCATAAGCACTCGTAACCATGAATGAAACTGACAAGAAAGCCAATTTGGTAACAATAGAATTTTTGCTATTCATAATTAGTAGGTACTCTTTCTATAAGATTCTTGATAAACGTTTATCATTAATGTACATCTACAATATACAATGGCGAACAATAAATGTCAAACGTTTAACAAAGATTTCTTAAAAAAGTTGTAATCAGTTACATTGTGATAGAAACGCTATTTTTATGAAATAAAATGAAAGCTTGAAGTAACGCGGTTCATGCCTATTAAAACGAAGCTGTGAAAAAGATAACAATAATTGAACGTTTTACTTTTCAAGCGTAATATTCAGTTCAGAACTAAAAAAGCTGGTGAAAATTCGTATTTCACCAGCTGTTATTAATCTAATATCGGTTTTGTTACCCGGGCAAGTTGTTCAATTACTTGTTGGCCGGCAGCCATTGTTTGATTCTTATCGGTATAAACGGCAATTGTATAATCGGTCCCGTTACTATTTTTGACATAGCCGATGCTGTTAACAATCCAGCCGCTTTTGCCATAATTGAGCCAGCCGTTCTTTAAGGCGAAGTTGTCACTACTAGCAGAAATTCCCCATGCTTGATCGCCTTCAACGTTACTCATTAAAGCGCGAATCGCAGAACGATCGTCATCTGATAATACTTTAGATTTGTAGAAAATATTATTTAGTAGCTTAACTTGGTCTTTAGGAGTGGTGACGGTCAGTCCCCAGCTGCTATTGGCATGCGACTGAGTCATGCCGAATTTTTCAAAAGTCTGCTGTAAGCCGTTTTTGCCGCCAAGATAGTTTTCAAACAATTCACTCGTAGAATCGTTATCACTTTGTTCAATCATTTTTTTAGCTAGGGATTTTTCGTGACTCGTCAACGGGCCTTGTTGGTTGGCCAGAATCCCTGCTAAAATGCTAACCTTAACTGTACTAGCGGTCCGAAACTTATGATGAGGGGCATTGCTCGAAGTGTATATTTGATGGGTCTTTGGAGAATACACCGCAATACTAACATTATTATTGGAAGTGAAAATTATCTTATTCCAGGCTGATTTTAGGCGTGCACTGGTTGAGGTAAAATGATGTACTCCCAAAATAATGAGTAAAATAGCAATGATAATAAAAAGAAATTTACGCTTGTGTTGCGATCTTTTCATTCGTCAACGACCCTTTCTAATTAAAAATTAGCATACTTAATTAATGATACAAGTAATTTTCAAAAATAAAAGATGCAATTCGAGAATTTAATGAAAAATAAGACTTTGAATTAATTTGTTATTAAATCGTCATACACTTTAGGGGGCGGATAGGATATGATAGTTAGGTGAATAAAGGAGAGAAAGTAATTATAATGAAGAAAGTTAAAGCTTTATTTTCTAAGTTAGTTTTATTAGTCGCAACGATTAATATTTGTTTCGGCGGCTTAAGTATTTTTACGAGTGTTCATGCGGATGCTCCTGCCTTTGATATGGATGCGCGGGCTGTGTATGCCATTGATGCGCAGAGCGGACAGGTACTATACCAAAAAAATGCAACTAAACAATACCCAATTGCTTCGGTCATAAAGATATTGACTTTAGGAGTGATTGAGCAGGATATTCGTAATCACCATTTAAAATGGGATCAAAAGATTAAGATTACGCCCGCAGTCGCTAAAATGGCTGATGACTGGCATTTTTCTAATGTACCATTAAAAAATGGCGAGGAATATACAGTTCGGCAACTGGTTGACTCGATGATGCTGGTTTCCGCTGATGGTAGCACAGAAGCTTTGGCGTTAGCGGATGCGGGTAGTACAGCGGCATTTAATAAGAAGATGCAGGCTTTTGCAAAAGAAGCAGGAGTAACAGATGCTAAGATTTATAATATGATTGGATTACCTAACGGGGATCTTGGTAAACATAAGTTAAAGGGCGTTGATAAGGATGCGGAAAATCTATTATCCGCTAAAGATGTTGCGCTTATTTCAAAATACCTCGTTGAACAGTATCCAGAAACACTTGAAATAACGAAGCAGAAATTTGCTAATTTCAACGTGACAAAGGATCAGCAGTACCTAATGACTAATGTAAATGCGTTATTACCGCAAAATGGATTTGCGCCGAAAACAGGTGAAATTGACGGCCTAAAAACCGGAAATACTGATCGGGCTGGTAAATGCATCGTATCAACAGGGATGTTCTCGGGACGGCGGATTATTCTTGTAGCCTTGCATACTAAGGGTGAATGGAATGATCAGTCTAAGATGCAACAGGACTTCTATAATAAACTGACCGATGAATATCAGCCGGTAGAGGTAAAGAAAGTAAGCGATCTTTCACCTAAACTAACGCAGGTAAAAGTAGCAAATGGTAAAGACAAAAATAAGGTAAAACTTACATTGTCGCAAAAAACGGCAGTATGGCTTCCTAAAAATCTCAAGTTGGAAGCTACTAGTCCGTCCTTGAAGATTGCTAAGAATTATCGCGAGAATGATCATCAATTGCGGGCACCGCTTAAGAAGAATCAAAATGTAGGAAGCATTGAACTTCATATTCCTGGATTGCCAAACTTTGATGTCCCAGTAAGCGTATCCCAAACCGTAACTAAAAAATCAATTTTCTAATATTACTAAAGAGGTCATTCTGTTAATAACAGGGGCTTCTTTTTTATCTTCATAATTATAAAAATATTACTTTTTATTAGTGTAGCTATGGCCCTAAAATTATTTTGAAATTCATAGGGCGTATTATTTGTATAATTTAAATTATAAAAATATAATATAAGGTGAATTAGGAATTATAGTTATTATTTATAGGAGGTAATTAGTTATGGCTGATTATGCAAAGCGTCAACTTAAGGCTTTAGATCGTATTGCAAAGAAGATTGCAGATGCTGAAGGGCACCTTACAAAGATTGAGGACAGTGTTGATAACAAGAAGCACCGTACCGCTCAACATGAAACAATTAAGGATATCAAGTCAATCCTTAAGCACGCTCGGAAGGTAGACAAGGATTCTGATAAGCTTGAAGAACGTGCAGGCGAAGGTCATAAGGATCCTGCTGAAAACCACTACGTTTACATGCAGGATGAAGAAGGTGTTATTAAGGACCTTGAAAAAGAATTCAAGGATCTTGACGACAAGCTTGCAGCCCTTACCGATACTGAAGGCGACAAGATTAAGGCTTTCCGTGCAGAACACCATTACCTTGAAAAGGCAAAGGAAATTTTGCAAAAAGCTGGGAAGTTCAACCCAGACGACAAAGATTAATTTATAATTCCTAACGCAAACATTGGGGCTGAGAGAAAATAAAAGTTTTCTCTCAGCCCCAATTGTTTTAACGAACGATAGCAAGGTAACGTGCTAGTTATCGTTCTAGCTTAGCCAACTGTCGTATTGAACAGGTTATTTGCTACTCTCAATATTTTTTAATTAAATAGCTTTTAGCGTGAACGTAAAAAGGACTCTAGTATTCGGAAAAACGTATGCTAAAGCCCTTTTTATGGATATCTGTCAACTGGTATGGTTGACTAAAAATACTTCTTACGAAAATGTAGGAGGTATTTTTTTT
>NZ_RDBR01000075.1 GCF_009663775.1 Lactobacillus sp. 0.1XD8-4 | reverse complement strand
TTAAATCAGAATGGAAAGGTATACTACTTTGGTGACGGTGGAGTAATGTATCAGAATAAGTGGTATTACAATTGGGGACATTCGTATTACTTTAAATCTGATGGTGCTCGTGCAACTAATGAAACATTGACAATTGATGGCATTAGCTATTACTTTGATAACGAAGGAATTGCTCATTCAAATAAAGCGTCACAAGTTGTTTCAATTGCTAAACAACAATTAGGTAAGCCTTATATTTGGGGAGCTACCGGGCCCAATGCTTTTGATTGCTCAGGCCTAGTTCAATATGTATATCGTCAAGTGGGCATAAGTTTGCCACGAACAACCTATCAACAAGAGTATCAGGGTAAAGCTGTTAGTTTAAATTCATTACAGCTAGGTGATCTTCTTTTCTGGGGGAATTATGGCAGTGCCTATCATGTCGCAATCTACATTGGTGATGGTAACTTTATTCAGGCACCAACGAAAGGACAAAGTGTAAAAGTAACTAATATCAAATATTATCAACCAACTTTTGCAAGAAGAATTCTATAATAACATAGAAATCAAAATGCTCAGTCAATAGGACTGGGTATTTTCTTTTTTGTTAAGTTAGCTAGGAGCAAACTTTCAATTGAAAACATTGTAATTATGAGTTATATTGTCTTTGTTAAATATTAATCAATCATCTATTGGGAAGGAAAATAGATTATGGACATAAAAAAGCATTTTAAACTATATAAAAGTGGTAAGCAATGGTTTACTGCAGCCATTATTACTACAGTTTCAGCTGGCCTTATTTTAAATTTAGGGGGGGGTAGCAAGCGCTGATTCAGCAACCAATGCAAATGATAATGTTGCTGTCAATCATCTTACTGCACAAACGAGTGAAAATAATAAATCTGTATCCTCTAATGTAAGCACTAATGACGTAACTAATAATCAAGAAATACAGAAAGTTCAAAGTCCTAAATCAATTAATCCTAAAGCAGATAATTCTAATCAGCAACAAAATCGTTGGGTAAAGAATGCTCAAGGGCAAATGGAGTATTATCAAAATAATCAACTTCTCAAGGGACGCCAGTATGTGAACCTGCCAACAATTCCTAATACAAATGTCCAAACCGATAATAATTGGTATTTAGTAGATAATGGGATTGCACAATCCGGCGTTCAACAATGGGCTGGTTCTTATTACTACTTTAACCCTTCTACGTATCTTCGCGTAGAAAATGAATATCGCCAATCTCAGTGGGGTGATTGGTATATGTTCGGTAAAGACGGACGAGCAGTTACTGGTCTTTATGATTACAATGGAAATACGTATTATGCTAATCCTACTACCTATCTCCGTGAAACTAATAAGTATATTTCTACTTCTAAAGGAAATATACTTTTAGGAAACGACGGTGCAGCTTTATCTGGCATCCAAAATGTTAACGGTAAGTATTACTATTTTGATCCCGTAACTCATCTTCAAGCTAATAAAGAAAATTATGTTCAATCTCAATGGGGTGACTGGTACCTAATTGACAACGATGGTCAAGTATTATCTGGCGTTCAACAGTGGGCTGGAACATATTATTACTTTGATCCCACGACTTACCTTCGAGTCGACAACGATTATCGTCAGTCGCAATGGGGACTCTGGTATATGTTTGGTCATGATGGCCGAATTGTGACTAAGGTTTATCCATGGGCTGGAACATATTACTACTTTGATCCTACAACTTATCTTCGTGTTGATAATGCCTACCTTCAATCTCAATGGGGTGATTGGTACCTCTTTGGTAACGATGGTCGGATTCAAAGTGGTGTTCAACAATGGGCTGGAACATACTATTATTTTGATCCCACAACTTATTTACGGGTCGATAATGATTATGTAACATCTCAATGGGGATCTAAATACATGTTTGGTCATGATGGCCGAATTGTTACTGGTCTATATAAATGGAGTAAAAATAATCAATTATATTACTTTGATCCCGTAACTTATCTTGCAGTAACTAATAATTATATCAAAGCTAATAATGGCAACTGGTACTTGTTTACAGCAGATGGAACAGCAGCAAGTAAGGTTGCTCCATGGGCTGGTAGCTACTATTACTTTGATCCGGTAACCCATTTACGTGTTGATAATGCCTACCTTCAATCTCAATGGGGTGACTGGTATATGTTCGGCCCTGATGGTCGAATTGTGACTGGCCTAAAGGAATGGTATGGCAACTATTATTACTTTGACCCAACTACTTACCTTAAGGTTACAAATAAGTGGATTGATAATAAATACTTTGGGCCAGATGGTCGGCAAGCAATTTCATCATTGGAAAATATTAATAATAAGTTTTATTATTTTGATGACAATGGTCAGATTATTCGTAACCAATTCAAGAAAATTGACACTTACACTTATTACTTTGGTTCCGACGGTGCAGCATTAGTTGGCAAGCAAACAATAGATGGTAAGAACTACCACTTCGCATCAAATGGTCAACTATTAGGAAATCTTTATGGAGAGATTGTTGATGGCAAGTTTAATATTTATGACTCGTTAAGCAATAAGCTGATTAAGACTCTTGATTCAGGTGATTGGGAAAATATGGCTTATAGTCAGGATTCTTCATCAATTAATAACACTGATGGTTATCTGAGTTACTCTGGCTGGTATCGTCCTTATGGTACGAGTCAAGATGGCAAGACATGGTATAAAACAACTGCCAGTGATTGGCGCCCATTATTAATGTATACATGGCCAAGTAAGGATGTAGAAGCTAAATTTATTAAATACTTTGTTGATAATGGCTATACCAATACTGATTATGGATTAACTAAAGATAATGTAACTAATCTTTCGCAAGATACTGATACCCAGACATTAAATAAATATGCTCGTAATCTTCGCTTCGTAATCGAAAAGAGTATTGCTGCCAATAAGTCAACGGGTCCATTAGCAAATGATATTAATAAGTTTATGCTAACGATTCCTGAATTATCAGCTAAGTCTGAATTGCCGGTAGAATACAGCAATGGCTATGTTCCAGATGTTAGTGGTTCAATTGATAATAACCAGCTAATCTTTGTTAATAATAATTCAGATAATCAAGCTAAGGGTAACACTAGCTATGCTGATAGCAATTATCGTTTAATGAATAGAACCATTAATAATCAGACTAATAATGATAATAGTGATCAGAGTCCAGAATTATTAGTTGGTAATGATATTGATAATTCAAATCCTGCCGTTCAAGCTGAAAACTTTAATTGGGAATACTTCCTATTAAATTACGGTAAATTAATGAAGTATAATGCTGATGGTAATTTTGATGGCTTCCGGGTAGATGCTGCAGATAACATTGATGCAGATGTGCTGGATCAATTGGGACAACTTGTTAATGATATGTATCATACGAAGGGTAACCAGGAAAATGCTAACAATCATTTGGTATATAATGAAGGTTACCACTCAGGTGCTGCTAGAATGCTTAATGATAAAGGAAATCCTGAATTATTTATGGATGCAGGATACTTCTATACATTAGAAAATGTTTTAGGACAAGCTGAAAACAAACGAGATAATGTTAATAATCTAATAACTAACAGTATCGTTAACCGAGCTAATGATATTACTGAGAATACTGCTACGCCTAACTGGTCATTTGTAACTAATCATGATCAGCGAAAGAATGTGATTAATCAAATTATTATTGATAATCATCCTAATGTTCCAGATATTATGGCTAATAGCTATAAGTCGACTTATGCTCAAAAAGCATGGGATGAATTCTATGCAGATCAAGCAAAGACTAATAAGAAATAAGCTCAGTATAACTTGCCAGCACAATATGCTCTGCTATTAAGTAATAAAGACACGGTTCCACAGGTATATTATGGCGATTTATATAAAGAAACTGATCAGTATATGAAGACGAAGTCAATGTATTATGATGCAATTACTACACTGATGAAAGCACGTGGTGAATTTGTTAACGGTGGTCAGACAATGACTAAAGTGAATGATAATCTTATTACCAGTGTTCGGTATGGTAAAGGAGTTGCTGATGCATCGAGCAACGGTACAGATCCACTAAGTCGTACTACTGGAATGGCCGTTATTGCTGGGAATAATCCATCGATGAAAGAACAGATAGTAGCAATTAATATGGGACTTGCTCATGCTAATGAACAATATCGTAATCTAATTGATAGTACTGCTGATGGATTAACCTATAATAGTAACGGTTCTGTAAACCCATCAGTTCTCACAACTGATAGTAAGGGTATTTTACGGGTTACGGTTAAGGGTTACAGTAATCCTTATGTAAGTGGCTATCTAAGTGTTTGGGTACCGTTAATTAATGGTACTCAAAATGCTCGGACAAGTGCACAAAAAGTTCGAAATGTTCCTGGAAAAGTATTTACTTCTAATGCAGCCTTAGATTCACATATGATTTATGAAGACTTCTCCTTGTTCCAGCCAGAACCAACTACTGTTAATGAACATGCCTATAATGTAATAAAGGATAATGCAGCCTTGTTTAATCAATTAGGCATTACTGATTTCTGGATGGCTCCTTCCTACACACCGTTTAATATGAGTCGTTATAATGAGGGATATGCTATGACAGATCGTTATAATTTAGGTACTGCAGAGAATCCTACTAAATATGGTAGTGGAGAAGAACTTTCTAATGCGATTGCAGCACTTCATCAGGCTGGTTTAAAGGTCCAAGAAGACCTTGTAATGAATCAGATGATTGGTTTCTCAACTCAAGAAGCTGTTACAGTTACACGAGTAGATCGTGATGCAAAACAGTTAAGTGTTGATGGTCAAACGTTTGCTGATCAAATCTACTTTGGTTATACACGTGGTGGAGGACAGGGTCAACAGGATTATGGTGGTAAATATCTAGCCGAATTAAAGCAAAAGTATCCAGACTTGTTTACTACAAAGGCTGCTTCCACAGGAGTGGCACCTGATCCGAATACTCGTATTACTGAATGGTCAGCTAAATATGAAAATGGTACTTCATTACAAAATATTGGTATTGGTTTAGCAGTTAAAATGCCTAACGGTTACTATGCATATTTGAATGATGGTAATAATAAAACATTTGCGACAACATTACCTGATGCTATATCGTCTGCAGATTACTATGCAAACCAAGAAAATATTTAATATGAAAATGATCTTTATTAACGAATAAATGGCTAATAAAGATCATTTTTTTGGGATATTTGTCAACTGGTATAGTTGACTAAAAATACTTCGGCTCTTCGTCAAGAAGTACTGATAGGAAAAATTGAATAAGTTTAATCAAGCAGCTCGCACCTGGACCGTGTGGGTTGCTTGTTTTCTTTTCCAGTTAATTGCGATGTAGGTGTTGGGAAGTGATAAGAGAATCCGAATGCGGAAATTGAAGAAGTTACGAAAACCATAAGCAGTTCGCTTAATGACTTTAATCTTGTTATTGGTTCCTTCGATGGGACCGTTAGTGTAGTTGGCATATTTGAAGCTATTGATAATTTCTTGTTTGTGATTTCTAAGTGTCCGTTGGACCTTTTGGAGGGTAAATGGTAAGGTAGTCCACTTGATTGCGAGTAAGTTATCTAGGTCAGCTTGATCATGATTATGGACAATTAGAATCAAGCGCTGGTAATAGTTATATGCGTCTTTAAGCTCTGCATCAAGGTTAAGTAGGCGGTGAATAACCTCAACGTCACTTAACTGGGCATAGCCAAAATTGCGTCGAGAGCAGAAATTATCGTACTTGAGCTTATTTGCCGGGGTAAGGATTAGTTTCCAGGAATGTTTTAAGGCCCGCCATTCAGGCGTCCCTTTGCCCGCACGATTCATTACTTGAATTCTAATCTTGTTTAGAGCGCGATGGGCTTGGGCGACGATATGGAAGTGATCGGCAATAATTAGGGCATTGGGAAATAGCTTTTGGATCAGAGAGCGGTACGGTGTATAGAGGTCAACGTTAACGGTTCGAACTGCTAAACGTGCTGAGAGGTCGTAGCGCAAGAAGTAGTTTCGCAAATATGTGTTACTCCGCGAATTGATGATATCGAGTGTCCGCTTATTTTCAATGTTCATTAAGATCATGCTCATTCCGCTGGGAGTGAAGCGTCCAGACTTAAAGTCATCAAAGGCGATATGACGCGGGAGCCAGTGATAGTTGAGCTTGAACGTTTCATCAAGGCGGTCAATAACTTTTCTGACGGTACCGTCAGAAACACCGAGTTCTTTCGCGAGATCTTTTTGCGACTTATTCAGCGTTAAATCCATCATAATCTTCTGCTTAACGGCAGTAGAGATATGATTACGGTAATTAACATCATCAACACTGGCAAGTTTGGTGATTGTCTGCGGACAAGTGTCAGATGACTTACAGATATACTTCTGTTTTTTGATTGACCAAATTGTCGGTTTATAGTGTAAGCTGGGAGCGAGATAATTGACTTCTTTAAAGCCGTTCTTTTTCATCA
>NZ_RDBR01000074.1 GCF_009663775.1 Lactobacillus sp. 0.1XD8-4 | reverse complement strand
AACACAGAAGTTAAGCTTCAACACGCCGAAAGTAGTTGGGGGATCGCTCCCTGCGAGGATAGGACGTTGCCACGCTTTTGGAGGATTAGCTCAGTTGGGAGAGCATCTGCCTTACAAGCAGGAGGTCACAGGTTCGAGCCCTGTATCCTCCATTGAGCGTTTTAGCTCATGAGCCGTTAGCTCAGTTGGTAGAGCATCTGACTTTTAATCAGAGGGTCGACGGTTCAAGCCCGTCACGGCTCATTCAAATGCTTTGCATTTGGATTTGACTTTGAAAATTTAAAGTGTCATTTTTGCCGACTTAGCTCAGTTGGCAGAGCATCTGTCTTGTAAACAGGGGGTCGGAGGTTCGAATCCTCTAGTCGGCACTTTATTTATGCGGAAGTAGTTCAGTGGTAGAACATCACCTTGCCATGGTGGGGGTCGCGGGTTCGAATCCCGTCTTCCGCTTTGCCAGTTCTAATAATGCCGGGGTGGCGGAATTGGCAGACGCACAGGACTTAAAATCCTGCGGTTAGTGATAACCGTACCGGTTCGATCCCGGTCCTCGGCACTTACATGCACCCATAGCGCAATTGGATAGAGTGTCTGACTACGAATCAGAAGGTTGAAGGTTCGACTCCTTCTGGGTGCATTTTTCGGGAAATAGCTCAGCTTGGTAGAGCACCTGGTTTGGGACCAGGGGGTCGCAGGTTCGAATCCTGTTTTCCCGATTTATAAATTCTAATATATTTATTAGTTTTTTCGCGGTGTAGCTCAGCTGGCTAGAGCGTCCGGTTCATACCCGGGAGGTCGAGGGTTCGATCCCCCCCGCCGCGATTTGGCTGGCTGTTTTGGACCTTTAGCTCAGTTGGTTAGAGCAAGCGGCTCATAACCGCCCGGTCGTAGGTTCGAGTCCTACAAGGTCCATCAGAGATTAGCTTTGATGAATCATTATAGTTTTAATCTTATTTTATGGAGGATTACCCAAGTGGCTGAAGGGGGCGGTCTTGAAAACCGCTAGGCCGCGAGAGCGACGCGAGGGTTCGAATCCCTCATCCTCCTTATATTATCGCGGGGTAGAGCAGTCTGGTAGCTCGTCGGGCTCATAACCCGGAGGTCGTTGGTTCAAATCCAGCCCCCGCAATTTTGGTCCGTTGGTCTAGTTGGTTTAGGACGCATCCCTGTCACGGATGAGATCACGAGTTCGAGTCTCGTACGGACCGTTATATTTGGCTCGGTAGCTCAGTTGGTAGAGCAACGGATTGAAGCTCCGTGTGTCGGCGGTTCGATTCCGTCCCGCGCCATTTAGTTTAATATTTATGCGGGTATAGTTTAGTGGTAAAACCACAGCCTTCCAAGCTGTTGTCGCGAGTTCGATTCTCGTTACCCGCTTTAGATATGGGCCTATAGCTCAGCTGGTTTAGAGCGCACGCCTGATAAGCGTGAGGTCGATGGTTCAAGTCCATTTAGGCCCATTTTGGAGAAGTACTCAAGTGGCTGAAGAGGCGCCCCTGCTAAGGGTGTAGATCGCGAAAGCGGTGCGAGGGTTCGAATCCCTCCTTCTCCGTTAATGACCCGTTAGTCAAGTGGTTAAGACACCAGCCTTTCACGCTGGTATCGTGGGTTCAAATCCCGCACGGGTCATATTATTATCGCGGGGTAGAGCAGCCTGGTAGCTCGTCGGGCTCATAACCCGGAGGTCGTTGGTTCAAATCCAGCCCCCGCAATTTTGGTCCGTTGGTCTAGTTGGTTTAGGACGCATCCCTGTCACGGATGAGATCACGAGTTCGAGTCTCGTACGGACCGTTCGCAAGCTTAAGGTAAATAACCTTAGGCTTTTTTGTTTTCTGTAAAGACTTGATTAATAGGAAGATGGTATGATAATCGAATTTTAATTAGCTTAGTTTATTCATGACATCTAAGTTTTAATAAGTTATTTATACCTTTAGTTTCAAGTATTTTTGAAATAAAATGAGAAGAGCTAATTATCGATAATAATAGAACAACTGATATTTTGTATAAAAAACTGGTATTGATTTTAATCAATACCAGAAAATTTGCACTTAATTTTGCTTGCTAAAATTTCAACTAATTAGATAATTATTAAAAGACAGGTTTATAAATCTCGTCATAGTAACTATTATCTGATCCCATACTCGTAAAGTTCTTTAATGATTTAAAGGATTCGCTATTTTGCCAATCAGTTAAACTTTCAAAATCTTTCCAGGATGTTAATAAAACCAATGTTGTTGCTTCAACTTTATTATCTACAGAAAGTAGGTAACCACCATTCATATCAGCGGGTTCTTCAATAACTTTTTGAAGTGAATTATAAAGCAATTTTTGTCGGTCACCATTTACTTGAAATGACTGGTAGTAAAAAAGACCATTTAAGTTTGCATTTAGTGTTTCGTCTAGAACTGATAGCTTTACTGGTGATTTAAAAATAGTGTCTTTTCCCGAAAGGTCAAAGAGAGCTAGTTTTCTTGTATGCGTAGTAGTTTGCATTAGTTTAAAATGCCGTTCTGGGTAATTGTCAATAATAGATTGTAAAATTTGTCGTGAACCAAATGTTAAGCTGATTTTTGTTAACATATTAATTCCTCCTCAGAAGTTAGTAATCATTATTATTATAATACACTTTTTGATAATTATTAAACATTAGAAGCAAACTAGCATATTTCCCTTTAAATTAAACTTACAAAAAGTCAATAACTTTACTTATATGACTTTAATTTTAAATAAATTAGTAGTATAATAATTAACGTATTAATGAATGTTCTAGTTAAACTAAAAAAGGAGGCCACTAACAATGGTTACATTATATACGTCTCCAAGTTGCACGTCTTGTCGCAAGGCCCGTGCCTGGTTAAAAGAACATGATATTGCTTATAGAGAACGAAATATTTTTTCTGAACCGCTATCTCTAAATGAGATCAAGAATATCTTACGGATGACTGAAGACGGAACAGAAGATATAATTTCTAAACGGTCTAAGGCATATCAAAAATTAAATGTTGATCTTAATGATTTATCGATGAAGGATCTTTTTAAATTAATTAGCAATAATCCTGGTTTACTACGTCGACCAATCATTATTGATGATAAGCGTCTGCAAGTAGGTTATAACGAAGATGAAATTCGTCGGTTCTTACCACGGAGAGTCCGTGAACTTGAACTTGTGGAAGCCCAAGAAAAGGCAAATATGATTTAACTCTGAGATATGGAAAGTGATGAGCTTTCCTTTTTTTATTTTTTCTTTTAATCTAGTAACTTTACATTTAGGCTAAAATCCTTACAATAGAAGTAACATCTATTTTCGGTAAAAAGGAGGTGCTGCTCAATGGAAATGGAACGCATTAATGAAAATACAATTCGTGTTTTGGTTGATAATGATGATTTATCTGCTCGTGGAATTACTATTTTGGATTTACTAGGTGATCATCAACAAATTGAAGACTTTTTTTATAGCATTCTAAAAGAAGTTGATACAGACCATCAATTTCAAAACAACGATGCGGTTACTTTTCAAGTTATGCCAACTAGCAATGGGTTAGAATTATTTATTAGCAAAAATGATTCAAACCTTGCTGGTAATGAACAGCGTGGATCAGGCAATGACCATGTGTCACAGTTTATTAAGCAACATTTAATCCAAAAGCATACTGAAAATCAAGAACAGCGAAAGACGATTATTGATGATGACAGTTCTGAGGTAAAGGCGCAACGAACAAATTGGCAAGTGATTATTTTTAATTCATTTGAAGATTTAATAGATTTTGCAAAGGTTGCTGAAGATGACGATTTATCGTCCTATTTATATAAGTATGATAATAACTATTATTTAGCAATGGCCTATCACAATGCTCATCTTAATGATGCTGCACTTAAGGATCAACTTGCAATTGCTTATGAATATGGGAGTCCAACTGCAACAACTGTTGATTTTTTGAGTGAACATGGAAAAAGGATAATGTCAGTATCGGCCCTTCACTTGATACGTCACTATTTTGCTTAAGTCGTAATTGAGTTTTATCTCAATGCGGCTTTTTTTCGTGCAAATTTAAATAAAATACGTATATATAATTATAGGAGGGATAAAATGTTAATTGCGATGGGAAATAAACACTTGGTTGTTGCAAGCGAAGATATTCAAGCTAAGGGGAACTATCGATGTCCTGGTTGTCAGCAACCTGTTCTTTTACGTCATGGTAAGCATCGAATTCCTCACTTTGCTCATAAAAAACATGCTTTATGCGGATTTAGTGAAGGTGAGACTTTAGAACATTTGCAAGGCAAAAAACAAATTTATCAGTGGCTGAAAATAAATAAGTGGTGTCCGCAATTAGAAGTATATTTACCTCAGATTGAACAGCGTCCTGATATTCTGTTAAAAAGAAAGAGCCAGAGAATAGCAATTGAATTTCAGTGCAGTCCTTTGAGTTTGGAAAGAATGTTAGAACGAAATACAGGGTATCAACAAGCTGGCATAACTGTTTGGTGGATACTGGGGGCTCCATATTTTCGGCGATTAGGAAATCAAAAAATTGTCCAATTTACTCAAATTTATAAGGGGAGACCGGCTTTATTGTTTTGGAATACTAAAACGGCCCGCTTAATTATTAAGCATGATTATTGGCGATGTTCATATAGTAATTTGAAGTTTAACCAAACTCTCATTATGAAAAAGCAAATTTCAATGTTAGCGAATAAACAGTATCATCAGCCTAGTAATGAAGTAAATGAGATTGCGATTGCAGCTTTTAAGTTAACGGGGCGAACACTTGCACAATGTCCGCTCGTTTGTCATGATCTAGTTGTAAGCTGGCCAACGATGGCTAAACCAATTATTCTTTGGCGAATTGGTGTAATATTAAAATTGATGGAGTTTCCGTTATTTTTTTCTTGGCATAGTAATGAATGGAAAAAATTATTAATTGTAACCGGCCGTCGTGATTGGCTATGCCCGGGATGCATTAATGTAGATATGCTGCGAATGCGGGTTATTCAGCAATATACTAACGACTTAATTGATGCTGGTGTAATCTGTTATAGTAATGATCATTTCATTTTGTGTCGACGGCCATGCTGGGTTAACAGTCCTAAAGAAAAATTGAAAATACAACAGGGGAAAAGGAGTGCTTAATATGCAACATACTTGTACAACTTTCTTAGCAGGGAAAAAAGCAACGATTGATGGGTCAACTATCATTTGTCGAGAAGAAGATTATGGAAATAGTTTTGATCCACAACGATTTGTGCTTATTAAACCAGAAAGGCAACCGCGAGAATATCGTAGCAAGAATACAGATTTCAAACTAAAATTACCTATTCCTAAGTTGAAATATACATCAACACCAGATGCATCTGATAAAGAAGGCGTTTTTGGCGCTGGTGGAATCAATAGTGCCAATGTGGCAATGACTGCTACTGAAACAATTACCACCAATGCTTTAGTCTTATCTTATGATCCCTTAAATATTGAGTCGGGGATTGGTGAAGAAGATTTCGTTACTCTTGTTTTACCATATATAAATAATGCTAGAGAGGGGGTTAAACGTTTAGGAGAATTATTATCGGAATATGGGACCTATGAATCAAATGCAGTGGCTTTTAGTGATAAAGATGAAGTTTGGTACATGGAGACAATTGGCGGCCACCATTGGGCAGCAATTAAAATTCCAGATAACGCCTATGTTATTGCGCCTAATCGTTTTAATATTACAGAATTTGATTTTGATTCACCTAATACAATGAGTTCTTTGGGATTAAAACAGTGGATTGATGATAATAAGTTAAATCCCAATCAAACGGATTATAACCTTCGTCATATTTGTGGAAGCGAAACGATAACAGATACAGTTTATAATAATCCGCGAGCGTGGTATGTCCAACAGCAACTGGGAACGATAAATCATAATCCACAAAGCAATGATCTACCTTTTATTTGTTATGCCAATAAGAAGATTAGTATTCCAATGGTAAAGAAACTAATGAGTTCCCATTACCAAGGAACAGAATATGATCCTTATAAGTTAGACACGGATAAAGCTCCATTTCGCTCAATTGCCTTAAACCGTAATTTAGAACTACATATCTTACAAGTTCGTGGTGGTCTTCCAGCTGGTATTGCGGGAGTTCATTGGTTAGCATTTGGTCCTAATACGTTTAATGCAATTGTTCCGTTCTATGCTAATATTGACGATACCCCAGCAGCTTATCGGGACACCAGTACTGAATATTCGATTGATGATATGTATTGGTTAACTCATACGATTACTGCTATTGGTGATCAATACTATCGGCAAGCGCAAAGTATTGAAGAAAATTTCGAACTACAAGTAATGGCTAAAACATTATCTTTACAACATCAGGCTGATAGTAAAATTAATGATCATCAAGATGTTAGTGCATATTTAACCACGATTAATAATCAAATGGCTGAAATTGCAATGGATAAGAGTAAAAAACTATTGGGTGATTTAGTGAAAATAGCATTTGCAAATGAAAAACTTCAATTTTAATAAAAGAAAAGCAAGAGCCCAGAACCTGAAACAGTTCTCGTCTCCTGCTTTTCTAATTATTATTTTGTAAAATTTTGGCTCTACAATATTAAGTACTGATGAACTACCATCGGTGCTTATTTTGTTTTAAAATTTAAAATAAAAAAACGAAA
>NZ_RDBR01000073.1 GCF_009663775.1 Lactobacillus sp. 0.1XD8-4 | reverse complement strand
TCTGGTTTATATTTGGTCATACAAAAAAGTGCCTCACAATCATTAGATTTCTTGTCTAACAATTGTAGGGCACTTCAGATAGGTATTCGCTATTTTTAGAGTTTACTAGCTGCTGCTTGATCTGCCAAAATAGTCACATTCGGATGTGATTGCAAAATGGAAGCAGGTACTTCTGTTGTTAATGGCCCGTTAATTGTTGCTGTCAGTGCCGCCGCTTTTTGTTTGCCAAATGCTAAAAGAATAATATGCTTAGCCTTCATTATCGAACCAATTCCCATTGTATATGCCTTCTGCGGAACCTCAGCTGCGGAAGCAAAGAAACGCGCGTTAGCTTTAATTGTTGCGGTGGTTAGTTTTACTTGATGGGTTTGACTATCAAATGCTGTTCCTGGTTCATTAAAGCCGATATGCCCATTAGTACCAATTCCTAAGATTTGCGTATCAATCGGATAGTTTTTCAATACTTGATTATAGTGTTTGATTACCTCAGCAGCATTAAAGTTCATCCCATCTGGAATAAAACTTTTCATAAATGGTTTTTGGTCAAAGAGATTATGCTGCATAAAATAATGATAACTTTGCGGATTTGTTGGTGCAATTCCAACATATTCGTCTAGATTAATCGAAATTAACTTAGAGCAGTCAAGATCGCTTTTAACTATTTGCTGGTAAAGGTCAAGCGGGGTGCTGCCAGTAGCTAAACCTAAAATATGACCACCGTTTTTTATGTCTGCCAACAATAATTCAAATGCTCTTTTGCTAGCTTCTTCTTTATTCTTCATCACTAAAACTTTCATAAATCCTCACCACCCGGTCTTATTGTAATTCATTTTTAACAAAAGAAAAGAGTACTTGAATGACTTTATTAATAATGTTTCTAACTATCACTGCTATCCTTTTCACAAATATATTTACTAGCTATTGAACGCGCTTTCATAATTATGTAAAATAAGGGTGCTGCTGAAATGCTTTTTATAAGAATTGGGGAATAATTGATGAAAATAAAGAAATTAACGGCAATGTGTGCCACGTTAGCCGGACTGCTTCTTGGTAGTTCAGCAATGGCTGTTGTTCCAGCAACTACCAGTGCAGCGACTAATAACGATCAAGTAACAATTTACCTTACCCGTCATGGGGAAACAACCGGAAATGTAATGCAACGTGTACAAGGATCAAGCGATTTTCCATTAACCAAAAATGGGATTACAGTCGCTAATGATCTTGGTTATGGGCTAAAAGGGATTAAGTTCAAGCATGCCTATACAGGTGATTTGACGCGGCAAGAAGTAACCGCTAAGCAAGCGTTAAAGTATTCTGCTAACCCAAATACCAAGATTACAACAACACCGATGTTAAGAGAAGGCGGCTATGGTAGTTTTGAAGGAGACAGTATTGAAGCTGACAACCAAAAGATTGCTAATGTTTACGGCTATCAAGATGGCAAGCAATTCCAGCAAGCAACCGGTAAAGACTACTGGAATAAACTTCAGGATGCCTACCATAAATTAGATATGGATAATTCCCAAAATACTAAGCTTGCTAAAAGTGACCGCGCAGAAAGCTCTGCACAGGTTCAAAAACGAATGAGTTCAGAACTTCTTCATATTGCGAAAACAACGCAAAAGCAAGGTGGCGGTAACGTTTTAGTTGTTAGTTCGGGAATGTCAATCAATGAATACCTTTCAACTATCTCTAAAAAATACGATGGTAAGCCAATGCAAAATGCAGCGGTGACAAAACTCGTCTACAAGAATGGCAAACTCCACGTCGATGGTCAAATTGGATCCCTTCACTATGTCAACAAGGGTAAGAAGCTTGCAGCAAATAAATAAGTAGGTAAGTTTCAGCAGCAAGAATTTTAATTGCAATTATACAAATATTATTTAAAGGGGCTATGATATAAGTCCCCGATATAGTTAAATGCTACAGCACGAAAAAGGGGTGTGAAGGCAAAGTCATAAATGACTTCCGTCACGCTCCTTTTTGTATGGAGATAATTTGTTATACTAAATGAGGTTATTCCAAAAGAAGCGAGGGAAATAAAGTGGTAATTAAACTAACGGCTGCACAGCGAGTAAATTTAACGTCTAAGTATGCATTTTATACGTACCCGATCGAAGGTAATGTAATAGATATATTAAGACATCCAATAGAAGGCAGCCATATGTTTTGGCAGTCGGCAGATCAAAGCCGGATTTATTTAGGGATAGAACCGTTAAAACAGCTGATTGGAAAATCAATTGCGCAAATAAGCCTATTTCAAGACCAATTTCAGCATAAAGTAGTTAACTTGACTCCTTCAATTACCAGTCAACCAATTTTATTGGGAGGCTTTCCGTTCGATGCGGATGGTCGGCCGGAACATTTTTGGGGTAAGTTGGAAAAAGGATACTTTATTCTCCCGCAGATTCTTTTTTGGCAACAGGAAAAGAAGGCCTATGTCACACTACTGGTTCAAGTAAGCGGAGATGTAGAAGCTAAATTAAATCAGCTTGCGTCCCAGGCGACGAATGTTTTACAAGCAACAATAATGGACAAAGCCTCCCTTCCTTCGTTATCAAGTCGTGAGCTTGCTCTTCCACAATGGATGCGTTTAGTTAACGATAGTGTTAAGGCAATCGAAAAACAACAATTGAAAAAAGTCGTTTTAGCGCGCCAACTGGAGTTATTAACAACTAGTGAATTTAATCCAGAAAAAATTTTACTCCGCTTAATAAGCCAGCAGCCTAATACATACTGTTTTCTCCTAGATGATGGTACCCGTGCATTTGTCGGGGCAACTCCAGAACGATTATTAAGGGCAGATAAGAACAGTTTTCGGACAGCGAGCGTTGCAGGGTCGATTGCGCGGGGAGAAACTCCAGCTGCCGACGATCAGCTGGGGCAAGCGTTGCTAAATGACCATAAAAATGAATACGAACACCAAGTTGTCGTTCAGCGAATTACAAGAATAATGGAGAAGTTTACTGATAATTTAACAATCGGTGAACGCCAGTTGCTAAAAAATCGGGACATCCAGCATATCTACCACCCATTTATCGGTCAGCGAAAAGTAGGAGTCAAACTATTAGATGTGTTGAAAGCCCTTCACCCAACTCCGGCATTAGGGGGCGAGCCTCGTTCTCTTGCAATGAAATGGTTAGCAGAAAAAGAGCCAGCAGGTCGGGGCCTATACGGCGGACCGATTGGCTGGCTAGGGTTAGCAGAAGATTGCGGCGAGTTCGCGGTTGGCTTGCGTTCAGGAATCTTTGGAAAGGCTAAAGGGCTGCTTTATGCTGGTTGTGGTATTGTGGCAGAATCGCAAGCAGAAAAAGAGCGCTATGAGACAGGGTTAAAATTTCAACCAATGTTAAGAGGAGTAAATGACAAATGGACTACCAACGAACTTTAACAAAATATTTATTATCATTTATTGAAGGATTAAAGCAAGGTGGGGTAAAAAGAGCTGTCATTAGTTCTGGTTCCCGTTCAACGCCTTTGTCCTTGCTGGTTAATCGTGATCCTGACATTCAGTCTTATATTGATATTGATGAACGATCGGCAGGCTTTTTTGCTTTAGGGTTAGTTAAGGCAACTCAAGAATCGGTTGCGTTAATATGTACATCAGGGAGTGCGGCGGCTAACTACTTACCTGCAATTTGCGAGGCCGAGGCCACCAATCAGCCCTTAATTGTTTTAACCACAGACCGTCCGGCAGAGTTGCAGGGTGTAGGGGCACCACAAGCAATGAACCAGCATAGTTTATATGGCAGTCACGTCAAGTATGCGGTTGAATTGGCATTGCCCGAAGATAATCCAACGATGATAGATTACAGCCGCTGGGAAGGATTTACCGTTTCATCCCGCGCTCAAATAGTTCCTAAAGGTCCTGTTCACATTAATATTCCGCTTAGAGAACCCTTAGTACCTGATTTAACCTTACCGCGTCCTACCGCGATACCGGCTAAGGTTCTCTCCAACGAACGGGTAACGGATTTATCACCGTTATGCCCATTCTTTCAACAAGAGGGTCTTATTATTGTTGGCGAGGAGCGTTCACCAGAAGAGGCTCGACAACTATTATCGTTAGCTGCAAAACTTCATTGGCCAATCGTTGGTGATCCATTGACCAATTTAGCTACTAATCAGCGTGAAGAGTCAACCTACCTTCATCAAGCTGACCTTCTCTTTCAAGGATCGGTGCCAGCCCCTCGCGTAATTTTGCGTTTTGGCCGTTTACCAGTGACAAAACCTATAACCCAATGGCTAGGGAGCCAGCATGGTTTAACGATTCTGGTCGAAGAAGGTCACCAGTTTAAGGATCAACTGCATCGAAGCAGTTACTTATTAGATATGACTGTAAGTGAATTTAAGCACTGCTTTGATAAAGTTAGCTTTACGCCTGTATCATCTGGATGGCTAGCAAAGTGGCAGAAGAGACAACGGTTAGCTGAAGATATTCTACAAGCAAATGAAGATTTGCAGCAGTTTAACCATTCAGGGGTAGTTAAACAGTTGCTTAGTCAACTCCATGATCAAGAGCTTTTTGTTGCTAATAGTAATGCAATTCGCTTAGTTGATCGGCTTAGCTTGCCGGCAGCCAATCTTCGTATTTATGGTAATCGTGGTGTAAATGGGATAGATGGATTAAATTCTACTATGGCAGGCATTGTTGCCGCTAGTAAGCATCCGTTGACCTTACTAATTGGCGATTTAGCCTTTTTTCATGATTTGACAGGCTTAGAAATGATTCGGCGATATAAATTACCAGTTACTATTATCCTTTTAAATAATAATGGTGGTGGTATCTTTTCCTTTTTGCCACAGCATGATTTACCAACGGCTGATTTTACAACAATCTTTAAGACGCCCCAAGATCTTGATTATCAATCCGTTGCAAAATTATTTGGATTTAATTATCATCGTCCGACAAGCTATTCAGAATTTATCCCGCTCTTAAATCAACCGGGGCAGCATATGATTGAAATAGCAGATAGTCAAGAATGTCCAGTTACAATTTGGCATCATTTAGTAAGCAGTTATCAACAGAGGAGCAGTGAGATAAGTGACTGAAGTAAGATACCACTACCAATGGTTGAATAATTTTCAACCAAATCGGCCAACAATAGTGTGTTTACATGGTTTTACAGGAACCTTAGGTACTTTTAGCAATCTTTTTCCTGATAGGGATTATAATTTTTTAGGAATTGATCTAATTGGTCATGGTCAAACAAGTATCTACGTTCATCCAGCATACTATCGGATGGAGAATGTAATTAGCAATTTACAGAAATTAATGCGATCGCTACAAATTAAGCCTTATTATGTACTTGGATATTCAATGGGTGGACGCGTTGCGTTAGCCTGGGCAGTTAATGACCCCAATGTTAAAGGGTTAATATTGGAAAGTGCGCGTCCAGGGATTGCCGATGAAGATGAGCGACAGGCAAGACGGCAAAATGATAATCGCCTTGCCGGAAAGATATTAGCGCATCCGTTAGCAGACTTTGTTAATTATTGGGAAAATATTCCATTGTTTGCTAGTCAAAAGCAATTGTCATCAAAAATTCGTCAACATATAAGAAAGCAGCGGATGAGTCAGCAAAGCTATGGATTAGCAATGAGTTTGATGATGATGGGAACTGGACAGCAAAAAAACTATTGGGGATGTTTGCCCCAAAAAATTCCGGTTTTGTTAGTAGTCGGCGAGCAGGATCAAAAATTTCAAGAAATTGCCCGCAAGATGAGGTCAAAAGCACCACAAATGACGATTTCAATTTTACCAAGTGGGCATTGTGTTCATCTTGAAGTCCCAGTTCTTTTTTCAAAAATGGTTTTAAATTGGCTTGATAGGAATATTTGAACATAAATTATATGGCCGTTTTGATGATTTATAATGAATTATGGTAGACTGAAAGTTGTTAAGTCATATTTTAATGAGAGTATTTATATGGAGCATGACAGTATGAAAGAAGAACATAAAAATAATAAAGGGAAGCATCATCGCGGCTTGATACTATTTTTAATTCTATTAATTATTTTGCTAGGTGTTTTAGCTGTTAATTATAAGCGGTTTGCTAATGAACAGTTGAATCCTGTCCAAACGACCCAACCTAAAAAGACAATAACATCCTCTCCAGAAAAAGAACCTCTTGTAGGAGCGTACCGTGATGATCAAGATGGGGCAGCGATAGTTTTTAATGAAAATGGTACAGGCCGTTATGTATATGCTGATAAAAAGAATGCCGATACGGATGATACATTGACCTGGCAAAAGAAAGGAAACCAGTATTTAATTACATTGAAAGATCGAGATGTAACGAATCCATTAACTGCAAATCTTGATCAAAATAAACTAGTTATTTCTGGTAGTAATGGTTGGAATACCGAAACCTTCCAACGAACAACGGGGAGCTTAAATCTCCAAGAGTTTCTAAAAGATATGCACGCAAGGTGATAAATATTGAATAAACACATTTCTTGTGGTTGCCAAGGATGTGTTTTTATTATGAAATAATTTAAAGAAAAAGATTGACGAGAAGACGAAAGCACGGTATAGTAATTATCGTTGTCAAAACAGTTAAGTGCTGTTACGATGGATTAACAAAAAAGTTAAAAATAATTGTTGACATCAAATTGATGACGTGATATATTAATAAAGTTGCTGATTGAGTTATCAATCAAAAGAAATTCTAAAATAATTAAAATTTCTTCTTGACAAGTTAAATCAACATATGATATAATAAATATGTTGATCGGCTGCTTAATCAGCCAACAGGTAGACCTTTGAAAACTGAACAAAGTTTCGACGAATCGAATGTGTAGGGTCTTCAATCACAATGTGATTTGAAGCAAAACATTTGCGAAGTCAATTCGCTTAATAACAAAGATAATAAAGAGCTTTTCAAGTTCTTAT
>NZ_RDBR01000072.1 GCF_009663775.1 Lactobacillus sp. 0.1XD8-4 | reverse complement strand
CCATTAGAAGTATTCTTAAGTCATGTCACAGAAGAACAACTTTCACCTTTTTTCTAATTTAAATTGACATTTCAGGTTATAAAAAATATCTCCCTAATAATTAATGTACCGTATTCAATTATAGTGATTTTTGAATTAAGGGTAAAGATTACTGATAAAAGTTATCAAAAATGATATACTAGAAGTGGCTGAAGGCAGTGTATAAGGGTGTGAGAAGCCCGCCTGTCCAGGATGAATTTAATTCCAATAAGTCGGGTATAATCGATAGGTTATATCTTACAAACTGGCTACGTAATACCTAGTCAGATCGGTGAAAAAAAGCCGACTGGTAATTTGTTCTAGAATCTATGTTTGAAACCCAATGCACAGTCCGTTAGGCAATCGTAATATCCCATCCGCAGCAAAACGGTGGCTGATAACCACAGGAACCAAAGCGGAATGTCAAGAAGATTGTTGGTCGTGAAGTCTGGCAAGCAGAATATAACTAACGAGACTGGTTCTAGTAGCTCAAATTGACCAATTTACAGTAAGACTATTTAAAGAAGATATGAAATGCTGTTCTCATCTCGAGTGAAAGTTGAGCGGTAATAGATCCGCGTCCAGATCTTGTAAACCACATAGAACTATCAGAGTTGCTTGCTGGTAGCGAGACTATGTGTGTCTGTGGCAGAAAAGGGTCCAAACATAGTAAATCTACCCAAACCAATGGGCAGTCATACATATTGCGAACTGAGAAATACCTCGGTTCTTTTTATTTTATATAAATTGACAAAAATACTTTTATTTTATAATAAATGAGTTAAAATATAGTTATTGGGCGCCCTTAGTGTAATGGATAGCACATGAGATTTCGGTCCTCATGATCCGAGTTCGACTCTCGGGGGGCGCATTTTTGTAAGATTGTATAAAAAAGAAGCTCCGATAGAATGCTGATATAACGGCATTTTATCGGAGCTTTTGTTTAAACGGCTCATCATCTACAAAATCGTTTAGTTTAAATGTTTTTCTAAGAAAGTTAGCACAATTTTAAATACTTCTGGTTGCATAAATTTAACGTCCATATGACTAGCACCATTTATTTCGTATAACTCTGCTGGAACCTCATTTTTTACCAGTTTTTCATATAAGCATTCACTGTCTTTAATTGGGACGACAACATCTTCTGTTCCATGTAGAATTAAAAAGGGAACGGTATTCGAATTTACATAGGAGAGGGGGTTAGCAGCAGAGTCAAGTTCCGGTGCATCTTCCGGTTCTGCTCCTAAAAGATTTCGATACACAAAGTCAAAGTCATTAGAAATACTGCCTTCTTTGGCTGTTAATGGATCAACTACACCATAGAATGGAACCGCCGCTTGGATGTTGCTCGAATATTCAAGATTAAATCCCTTATCAAATTGTTTTAGACCATTCGTCACGCCAAGCATACTAGCCATATGACCGCCAGCAGATTCGCCCATCGCTACAAAACGATTCGGATCGGCTTGAAAGCGCTCTGCATTAGCTCTAATATAGCGAATGGCTGCTTTGGCATCTTCTAGTTGACCGGGAAATTGGACTTTATTGCTATCACGATATTCGACACCGACAACAATGTAACCGTGACGGGCAAAATCTACTAAATTAGGTAAATGAACATTATGATCAGTATCCATCCAGCCACCGCCAGCAAACCAAAAAATTACAGGATAACGTGTATCATCATTAGTCTGAAAATGCCGAATAACTGACAATTTAAGATCACGTGTTGTATTACCAAGCCAACCCGGAACTTGTGTGTACGTAATATCTGAATCTAACCATAAACCGTCACGAACTTGATTAATATCAATTGTATGTTTCATAGCAAATGCTCCTTTAATAAATAATCCAGCTTAAGTATTACATAAATATTGGTGATTATAAAATTTTTAAGCTGTTGCAGATTTATTTGTAAAACAAAATTAGTAGTAAATATAGCTTATATATAATAATTAATAATCAACGAAAATCAGTTGCTTCGGGGGCTTTTTATTTTCGGTAGCATTAAAACTATAATTTTAATGACAGGTGTTATTTGAAATTATTCAATCCCTATTTATTATTAGCGCTAGCAACTTTAACTATTTTATGGTTAGATTAAATTAATGACTAAATACTCAAGGAGCGATTATTAATGGAAATCAAATATTGGGCAGATATTGCTTGCCCTTACTGTTATGTTGGAATTATACGTTTAAGAAAAGCACTAAATGAGTTAAAACTTGCCGATAAGACACCGTTACAATTCATGTCGTTTCAGTTAGATCCAACACTACCAACAGTTACAAAGTTGACAATGGTTGATTATTATGCCAAGAATCATAAATTAACTAAAGACCAAGCATTGGTACAACTCCAGAAAATCGATTATTTTGCTGCAACTGCTGATTTAACTATTAAAATGGAAAATGCTATTCCAGTTAATACACTTGCTGCACATCGTTTAATTAAATATGTAGAAACTTTAAATGATCAGTCGCTTTTAATGCAAACTATAAATCAGCTCTATCAGCTTTATTTTGTTGCTAACGATCCAATCGCTAATTATGACGTTTTGACTTCTGCGATGACAAAAATCGGTTTTGATGCTACAAAAATTACTAGTATCCTTAATTCAAATAAATATGAAGATAAAGTGCGAAAAGACGAACGTCAAGCTTTTATGATTGGAATGCCCAGTGCCCCGCTTTTTGTTATTAACAATAAATATTCGATCACAGGGGCCCAGCCATACGAAGTTTTTGTTGAAGCCTTAAAAAAGGTTAAATAAGGGAAAGATTAGTTGGTTTCAATTTTACACAAGCCTCCTCAGTATTAATCTGTTTATAATTTTGTGATTAACAGTTAAAATAGCTTTGAGGAGGTCTTTTTTATGAAAATGACAAAGATAATTGTCGGTATTATTATGATTGTACTTGCTATTATTATTTTAGTTCAATCAATTGTTAAGGGATTTGGTAATCCTGATGCTATGGTGCGAATTTACGGTGGCACCGCAGAACTAATAGTTGCCCTTTTGTATCTTGCTTCTGGAATAGTTTATATTGCCACGTGTGGTATTGATGGTCTTGGTGGTGATATCGCCGGATTAGCAATGATGTTAGTTAGTTGGGTCTTAGGCTTATTAACTTTTAAGATTTATCTAACTTTACAATTGTGGGCATGGTTAGCGCTTATTATTGGTGTAGGATTTTTTGTATGGCATATCATATTAAATCGAGATTAGACAATTAAAAAAGCAATACATCTTCTGGTATGGGCGAAAATTCCATGCCAGATTTTTTATACAAAAAAAGAGGACATTTGCTGTCCCCTCGTTATACAATCAATTCACCACAAAAATCATGAAAGAAGGTTAAACAAATGTCCCATAATAATTTTATCCTAAATATTCTTGGAATTAAAGATAAAAATATTTAAATTATTTCGGTTGAGAACAATAATTCCGTTAAGGAGTAATAAAAGCTACCCTTTCTTAGCCGATTAATCTTTATTAACTGTGGTTTCCCCACAGTTAATAATAAAGATGGCTTTCGCAAAACTCACCATGTACGACTGGCTAGTTTAAACGGGAGAAGGCATCAATCGCAAAATCAAAACGCTAAAACGAACTTGTTATGGTTTTGCCAATCAAAAATTTTCCTTTTTAAGAATCGATTGTATTTTTTTCGTAAAAAAATACCCCCTACATTTTCGTAGGAAGTATTTTTAGTCAACCATACCAGTTGACAGATATCCAAATAAGCAGATGTATTGCTTTTTTTATTAAATATTGGGCTAGCTGGATTCGAACCAGCGCATGACGGTACCAAAAACCGTTGCCTTACCGCTTGGCTATAGCCCAATCAAATATAAGTAACAACTAAAATTCAGCTGTTAATGGAGGATACAGGGCTCGAACCTGTGACCCCCTGCTTGTAAGGCAGATGCTCTCCCAACTGAGCTAATCCTCCAAAAGTGACCCGTGCGGGATTTGAACCCACGATACCAGCGTGAAAGGCTGGTGTCTTAACCACTTGACTAACGGGCCAAAATTATTAACGCAAAGCGGGTAACGAGAATCGAACTCGCGACAACAGCTTGGAAGGCTGTGGTTTTACCACTAAACTATACCCGCATATCAGCGACGAATATAATAATATCAAGTTCTTTTTGAAATTGCAATAGTTTTTCTAAAAAAAGAAAAACTATTTTATAAACATAGAAAAATCACCCTATTTTCGGGTGATTCACACAGGCTTTAATCTTTTTGCCAAATCCCTAAACAGACAGAAACAATTATTACTAAAACGACTGCACCAATAATTGATGGAATAATTGCCATTCCAGCTATTTGCGGTCCCCATGAGCCAAGAATCCATTCACCAAGACTGGAACCAAGCAATCCGGCAATTATATTTGCAATCCATCCCATTGAGCTACCACGTTTTGTAATTGCTCCTGCAATCAAACCAATAATTCCACCAACGATCAATACCCAGATCCAGTGTAACATTTAATCCACTTCCTTTCGCTTGTAACCTGTTACATCTATTACTTGTATTTTATTTTGCCATAGTAATTAGTTCAGTAAAATAAAGTAAGCACTATCTTAACTATTTTATATGTGTTTTTTCATGCTAACTTCATCGTGTATAAAGATATTGATAAAAAAAGAACACAAGGAGTTTTCTCCTTGTGTTCTTTAAGCCAGATCGGGAAAACAGGATTCGAACCTGCGACCCCCTGGTCCCAAACCAGGTGCTCTACCAAGCTGAGCTATTTCCCGAAAAGTGCCGAGGACCGGGATCGAACCGGTACGGTTATCACTAACCGCAGGATTTTAAGTCCTGTGCGTCTGCCAATTCCGCCACCCCGGCATAATATGAACTGGCTAAGCGGAAGACGGGATTCGAACCCGCGACCCCCACCATGGCAAGGTGATGTTCTACCACTGAACTACTTCCGCAAAAGTGACCCGTGCGGGATTTGAACCCACGATACCAGCGTGAAAGGCTGGTGTCTTAACCACTTGACTAACGGGTCAGACGTGTTATATTAATCACTCACGATAATCGTAAATGATAACTTGTCATTCACAACGTTATTAATAATACCAAGTGATGCAAAAATTAGCAAGGCTTTTTTTATAATTATTTTAAAAAATAAATATAAAAGCAAATGTAAGTATTCGAGGCATCATTACATATGGTTGTCTATAGTCTATTACCATCTTATACATTAGATATAAGACAGTTAATAGTTTTAACTGCTTGATTAGATCTATATTTACTAATACTCAGTAGATCTTCAATAATCAGATAATGAATAAAATAAAACTTTACTATTTAATAGAAAATTGCTAAAATGTTACTTGTTCATTATAAACGGGAAATAGCTCAGCTTGGTAGAGCACCTGGTTTGGGACCAGGGGGTCGCAGGTTCGAATCCTGTTTTCCCGATTTGAATTTTTGGTCGTTGGAAGTATCTTCTTTCATACGACTTTTTTAATACCATTTAATTAGGAAGGCAGGAAAACTAATGGAAGCAGATAAATATATAAAATTAATTCAAGAAGAATTAAGTAACCTTCCCGATTATGTTAATGAGTACTATTTAGGGACAAACCATGCAGTTACGACCACTTATCAGTATTTAACCGAAATCAGACGTTTTTTCGACTGGTTACGTTCAAGTGGGCTTGTTATTGCTACTTCAAATAAGGAGATACCTGTTAATACACTAGCTGAACTTCGACGAAACGATATAATGTTATATATCGATTATTTACAGCATACTACTAATGCTCAGGGACGATTGAACTCCCCGACTTCAATTAACCGTTCAATTAATGCATTGCGTTCTTTATATAAATTTTTGACAGTTACCGCAGATAATAATAATGGTGACTCATATTTTGACCGTAACGTCATGCTAAAAATTGATTCACTTAATGATACTAAGACCTTAAATTATCGTGCACATTCTCTTGCGTCACATATGTATCGTGGAGAAATGAAATTCGATTTTATTAATTTTATTGAAAATGAATATCCTCATAAATGTGATAAAAGAGCTTTACCAGCATATAAAATAAATAAAGAACGTGATATAGCGATCATCGCGCTGATTCTCGGTACTGGTGTCAGAGTATCAGAAGCCGCAAATATTAATCTTGCTGACCTAAACTTAAAACAATCATTATTAGACGTTACCCGAAAAGGTGGCCAGCGAGACTCGGTGCCAATTGCTCCTTGGGCGGTTAATTATATTCAGACTTACCAAATAATTCGTGCTCAACGATACCATGCATTGAAGAAAGACATAGCCTTTTTCCTTACCTTGTACCATAACCAGACAAGACGAATGACGGCTAATGCAATTGAGAAAATGGTTAAAAAATATTCGACAGCCTTTGGTCACCCACTCACCCCGCATAAGCTTCGACATACCCTAGCGTCTGAAATGTATGAGGTTACAAAAGATCAAGTATTAGTGGCCCAACAATTAGGACAAAAAGGAACTTCTGCAACAGACCTATATACTCACGTTGATCAAAAACAGCAACGCGAGGCTTTAGATCAGATCAGTAAGTCAACTGATTAATTAAAAATTGAATTATCCCCTTTTCGCCAAACGTTATCTCCGCTATAATAGAGAACGGTGTATATCTTAAATGGAGGAGAAAATTTTGGGCTTTATTACATCTTTTTTTGGAAAGAAACATTATGTCTGTCCATTCTGTCACGAGCACTACACCTTTTCTGGTCTTCATGCTCGCAAACTAACAGATAAGAACGGACATATTCATTGTTATTATTGTCGACGTAATTTGCAACAATTACATTAGACTGATCAATGATTAAATTAGTTTGGCAGATTGCAAGAAATAACTTGAACGAATTTAGTGACGTAGATTAAGCAAGAAGATCTCGATTGGTGTATGCC
>NZ_RDBR01000071.1 GCF_009663775.1 Lactobacillus sp. 0.1XD8-4 | reverse complement strand
TAGTTGCCTAGAAAAATATTTATTCAATTTTAAAGCAAGAACATACAGGTTCCAACTTTAAGGGTACACGTCAATTCATATTTTTTCCAGCCTCTTTTATTTAACTTTATTATCGAATTTGTTCAAATTTAGTCGCTTTATGATCAATTCCTTGACCAGCATTGGCAATCTGATAAGTAAAATTACCGGACCGCATCTTTTTGCCCAATGCTAGCATGTGGTTATATTGCCACATTGAGACTTTCCCATTCTGGAGTTTCGAAAGGGTCAACCGGTTCCCTTGTGCCTTATAATTCCACTTACCATCCTTAGCGTTATCTTGGTAGGCTTGTTGAAAATCACTAGCACTATTACTTGCTTTAATTGCTGTATCTTTATCCGGAGTAACAACAACCTGATCTCCGCTTGTGGCAAAGGTCATATAGGCATTCTGATTACCCGACACTGATGTATACTCATAAACGTGACCAGGAAGGCGTTTAGCCACTGTCCGACTAGCATAGAGATAAAAGCCACCAATAACAACCATTACTGCTACTAAAACAGAAATAATAACTTTTGTCTTTTTTTGCATTTCTTATCCCCTATTACTCATCGTCAGAAGTGTCGGTGTCGTGGTCACTTGTAGTAGCTTGACTGCTGCTATCACCATCATCACTGCTGCTTTGACTGCTGTCATCGCTGCTTTCACTTTCGCTACTACTGCTGCTATCGCTATCTTCATCATCCTTAGTGCTACTACTATTACTGCTATCATCATCGTTGACACTAGCATAGACATGGATTTCGCTGCCATCTTTTTCAATGTAAATTGTCGTATCCTTCTTGGCTTTTGATCCTAGGGCACTTTCAATTTCACTAAGGATCGCATCATAGTCATTCTTCTTAGCATCTTTTAAGATCGCTGCTGAATCAACATTAAGTTCATCAGCATCACTACCGCCATCCCCTTCATCAAAGGATAACTTGTCATTATCATTAGTATCGTTCAAGCCACTTACAATGTCAGAAGCATCGATTGATGAAGATTGATGTTTTTTATGCTTAGGGGACTTAGTTGAGCTAGATTGACTAGCACTTTGTTCATTATCATTATCATTGTCATTGTTATTAAATGAATTTACTGCGCCTGCCTTGTAAATTGTTGTCGAATGATCAGAATTGTCGGAATTATCGTAATTTTTAACAACTGATTGAGGTTGAACGGCGATATTTACTGTAGTTGGTCCGTTATTGATTGTAATTTTAGTCTGGGCCACAACATTTGGATTTACATTGGGATCATAGCCAGCAGGAACGCTTCCTTCACGGTTTAAGATAAGAACATCCCCGGCAAAAATTAAGTTAGCATTTTGAATGTTATTATCATAGCAAAGTTTAGTCACAGAAATCCCGGTTGCAGCTGAGATCCCTGATAAAGTGTCACCCCACTGAATAATATAACGCGTGCCATTAAGGTTATTGGTATTAATGTGTTGCATCGCCATGTTATTAGAAATTTGTTCAGGGGTATTAGCAATCCAATTAGTAATATCAGCTTGCTCTTCTGGTGATCCACTGGCATTATCAGCCTCAACAGTTGCCACAGAGCCAATCATTACTGACCCTGCCAAAACAGCAGTCATCAAGGTTGCTGCTAGTTGTTTCTTGCTTAACTTCATAAAATTATCCTCCCTAATAGTATCAAACCTATTAACACAGAAATAATTTTACTGCTATTGGAATAATTCTTCAAATGCAGGTATGGCCCTTTCTATTTGGCGCTGGTTTTAATAAGATAGAACGAACCAAAAACGGCAACCAATGCATAGATTGCCCCAACATACCCAATCTGGTTAATTTGAACAAAATTGATACTGATCGATGCTGTCAAGGAACCAATCGATACCCCCACGTTCGTACAAATTGGGTTTAATGAAGATGCGAGATTCATTGCTTCTGGATATTCTCGATCAGCAATGTTAAGAAACATTACTTGCAGAATTGAACCGGGCATCCCCAGAACAAAACAAATAACACATAATAAAAGGATTCCTAACCATGCAACACGGAACATTGCATTCATCAGTAATAAACAAACAAGGACAGTACCACTAATAATAGTAAGTTTAGTGATCCCAAACAGGTTTGCGATTACTCCGGCGCATATATTACCAAGAATAAACGTAACTCCTATTAGTCCTAAAAGCCATGTTAAGTTAGTCGTACTAAAACCAAGAACAGTAGTAATAAGTGGGCGAACATAAGTATAGAAGGTATATTCGGCAGACATCAAAGTTACCATTACGATAACCCCAAGAACTATCCGCCGATCCCTAAACAGTTGAACTTGGTTACCTAACGAAGCATTTTCTTGACGACTGTTTCGTGGTACTAGCCAGTATAAAAAGCCACAAATAATTACGGTTAAAACTGAGATTAAGGCAAAACTATCCCGCCAAGAAAAGGCATTACTAATTGCCGTGCCAACTGGGACCCCCACAATCGTCGCAATACTAAAGCCTGCAAACGTTGAAGCAACCAGCATTGCTCGCTTTTCAATTGGTGCAATCATACTTACAAAGACAAGAATCAATGAAATGATTGTCCCCGCGACCGCAGCTGTTACAATCCGCGAAACAAATAGCCAAAATAGGTTCGGTGCAACAGCGGTTAAAGTATTACCGATTAAAAAGATTAACATCAGCACCATTAAAACCTTGAAGCGATCAAACTTACCGGTAAAAGTGGTAATTAAAGGCGTGCAGATAGCATAGATAATTGCAAAACTAGTAACTAAAAAACCAACTGTTGATAATGAAGCCTGATAACTCTTGGCAATATCAGAAATAACCCCCACAACCATAAATTCATTGCAGCCTAATAAAAATGCGGTTAAGACAAAGACAACGGACTGCAAGCGAAATTTAGACATATCCTTAGCTCCTTTCGTACAAATAAAAAAATGCTGGAAAAATACCGACAAAATCAGTATTTTTCCAGCAACCTACCTTCGAACGTGCCTTCTGATAAACAAAAGGCATATCTACAAAATGTAGTATAGCAAAGGATTATTTGAGTTTCAATTCTTCTTGAAAGATAGGATCTGTCAAATTTTCATAGATCGCCTAAAATATACATCTTTCTAGGATAAAGATGTCAATAAAAACTGAACTAACTGGTAATAATCGTCAAGAAATTGGGCATTAATCTCTTTTAGGCTCATAAATAGAGCAGGCAACTATTAGCTATACAAAGGTTTTTCCTAGTATAATGTGGGTAATTAGATATATTATTCATAATAAAGGAATGATAATTAATGACAGTAGATGGAATTAACCTTGATAAAATTAAAGAACAAACAGCAATAGGTTTAACGGAATTATTAGACCAAGCTCAGTTAGAAAAAGATGACCTCGTCGTGTTGGGCCTTTCAACTAGTGAAGTCCATGGCGGAAGGATTGGAAAGGACTCCAATATTGAAATTGCCCGGGCAATTGTTTCGACAGTTGTTAATATCTTACGAAAACACCACCTTCACTTAGCAGTCCAAGGTTGTGAACACCTTAACCGGGCACTAGTTGTCGAACGAAGTGTAGCTAAAGAGCGTGGCTTTGAACAAGTTACTGTCTTCCCTTCCCTCCATGCAGGTGGTGCAGGACAAATTGCTGCCTTTGAAAACTTCAACGATCCGATTGAAGTTGAACACATTACTGCTGAGGCTGGCATGGACATTGGCGACACCTCAATTGGCATGCATGTTAAGTTTGTCCAAGTCCCAGTTCGCACTTCTATCAAACAAATTGGCCTAGCTCATACGACTTATCTCCGCAATCGACCAAAATTGATTGGTGGTGCGCGCGCAAAATACGAATGGGATCCGTTTGACAATAAATAATTTTAATTAGCCATTCTGCAATAAGGATGGCTTTTTATTTATACCAATTGCTCTAAAAAACTAGTTCCATACTCACCGTGAGCCAAATTAAAATTATCCAGCACAGTTGCGCCAAAATCAGCAAATGTTGGACGAGTACCCAATGGCCCGCTTTTTTGCATTGATGAAGAATAAACCAGTAATGGGACGTTTTCACGAGTATGGTCCGTGCCACGAAAGCCAGGATCATTTCCATGGTCAGCAGTAATAATTAATAAATCATTATTTTTAAGGCTGTGCAAGACTTTGCCCAGCCGCCGATCAAAATCCATTAACGCCTGTCCAAAATCTTGCGGATCACGACGATGACCATACAGCGTATCAAAGTCAACTAAATTGGTAAAACAAAAACCGGTGAAATTTTGTTTCATCACCTCATCAACGTGATCCATTCCATCCATATTGCTTTCATTATGATAAGTTTTGGTAAGACTATGTCCTGAAAAAATATCATTAGTTTTACCAATTGCAATCGTCGTATAGCCGGCTTGATAAAGCTGGTCGATGACTGTTGGTGACGGCGGTTTTAACGTGAAATCACGGCGATTAGCAGTTCGAATAAAATGATCTTTATCAGGGCCAATATAAGGACGTGCAATCAGCCGACCAACCTGATAATCCGGACCATTCAGCAGTGTTCGAGCAAAGCGACAAATTTTATAAAGTTCTTCGACAGAAATTACATCCTCATGAGCCGCAATTTGCATTACTGAATCGCCAGAAGTATAGACAATCAGTTCACCGGTATCCATTTGTTGTTCGCCATAGTCATGAATTACAGCGGTACCGGAATATGGTTGATTGACAATTACTTTACGTCCAGAAAATTCTGCAATCTGATCGATAATTGATTGGGGAAAGCCTTGAGGGAATGTCGACAACGGTTTAAAAACAGGCAATCCCATCATCTCCCAGTGACCATCCATACTATCTTTACCAGCCGAAATTTCGATCATCTTGCCATAATAAGCTAAAGGATGAAGGGCGTTAGGGATTCCTTGAATTGCTTCTTTACGTAAATTGCTGAGTCCGAGCTGACCAAGATTAGGTAATGACAAGGTACCATTATAAGCTGCGCCAACATGTCCTAATGTATCTGCCCCCCATGTCATTAAATTTATCCGCATCAATTGCTGCCCCAGTCCCAACTGAATCTAAAACAATCCCAAAGATACGTTGACATTTTTTGTAATTCCTCATTAATCTGTTGTACCTCCTTCATTATCAGCTTCACCACTAGCCCATACTTTGGTTGCATAAATGGAATTAAATAATAAGGCTGCTTGTAAGGCGATTTGCGATAGGTCGCCCCCGAAAGTCCCAATGTGAACACCCATTTGGAAACGAATTGCCAAAATAATCCAGTAAATAATGTTTGCTGTATTAACCCAAATCCATAGTGACCAGTTTTCCTGGTATTTAAGGATATAAAGCAATTGAGCAATAAAGCTAACCACTAAATTAAACGAATCAAAACATGGAAGCTGTCCGTGGAAGAGGCCAATAACATACCAGCCGATGAAATAAGCAACTACCACCCCTGCAAAAACCCAACGTCGTGCTTGCGGGCTAAAACGTTTAGTTGCATCATCATGCCCCCACATAAACCAGCCAATTGGTTGAGAAATCACGTAGAAAAGGTCTCCTTCGTATAGGACGACATTATTTAGGATCGACAAAGTTTCCATTCCACGTTGACGATCAATAGTTAACAAGGTACTTGATTCCATACCGGCGCCAACGATCCCCTTCTCAGACCAAAAAGCTTCTTGTTCTGCATTATCATCCATATAAAAGCCATCATGTGAACGGATGATCCCATAAACTGCTTTAGGAGCATATTTATGTGCCAAGACCATTAATTTAAATGAAGGAACAGCAGGATAAATTTCTGGGACATACTTTTTAGTTAATCCATCATCCTTTTTATTTTAGAACTTTTTACCAATACTAGCGTCCAAAATAAGGACATCCCTCAATTATTAATTTACTTCATTTTGAAAAAGGATAACGTTGATGTTAACGGTCAACCATTAAACACAAACAACCTAAGACTAGATTGTAGTAGTCCTAGGTTGTTTTTAGATTATTTAATTTTTCGATTACCCAGTTCCCAAAAAGCGAGGGCCGAGGCAGCAGCTACATTTAAAGAATCAACGCCCGCAGCCATCGGGATCTTAATTGTAAAATCACTCTGCGTAATTGTCTTTTCTCTTAATCCTGGCCCCTCTGAACCAAGAATAATTGCCAATCTATCTACCTCAGCTAACTGAGGAGCATCAATATCAACCGTGTTATGGCGGAGAGCCATCGCCGCCGTTTTATACCCAGACCGATGAAGAAGGTCAATTCCTTCTGACTGCCAAACCTTGGCATCAACATAGGCCCATGGTACTTGGAAAACCGTTCCCATGGCTACCCGTGATGCTCGTCGATAAAGAGGATCAGATGAGTCACTCGTTACAATTATTCCATCAATTCCGAGAGCTGCGGCTGAGCGAAAAATTGCCCCAATGTTGGTAGGATTAACAACACTTTCCAGAATTGCGATGCGCGGATGATCACTGGGCATAGTAGCCAAAAAGTTATCTAGACTTGGTCGTTCGACTCGGTGCATAGCTGCTAAAGCCCCTCGCAAAAGATTATAACCACCACCAGCCAACTGCCGAAGTAATTTACTATTGACTACGTAGATTGGCGTTTGTTCTAATCCCTTTGTTTGGTTAATTGCCATTTCATGATCCAAATCAGCCAGATCACGATCTAGCTCCTTTTCTTCTATTAAAAGAGAAGCTGGTCGATAGCCTGCTCGCAAAGCACGTTCAATTACTTTAGGACTTTCCGCAATAAATAAACCTGGATTAGGTTCGAGGGCATGAAAGAGTTGTGCTTCATTAAGCCGGACATAAGGATCAAAATCAGGGTCTGTTAGGTCTGTAGGAAAAATTAAATTATGCATGTTGAATTTACCTTTTCTATTTCATTGGATTCAAGTATTTTGGCGTTTGATACAATCAATCATACATGAATATATTTAATTTCGCCATGGTGCCTAGTGATTAATATTGTTATTAAAGACCTGAAATGTCAATTTAAATTAGAAAAAAGGTGAAAGTTGTTCTTCTGTGACATGACTCAAGAATACTTCTAATGGTGTACGATAATTAAGAGATTTTCGTGGGATATTGTTGCGACGATGCATTAGCTGAGTGACTAGTTCGTCTGGTAAATCGCGAAAATCTAGCTTTTTACTAAGACCATCACGACGCAAGAGGCCGTTATTATTTTCGTTTAACCCTCGTTGATTGGGAGCACCGACAAAGTCGTCAATTGGAGCAGTACAAGGAATAATTCCGATTAACACGGCCACAAGTAGACCAATGGGACAACTTTTTAAGGCA
>NZ_RDBR01000006.1 GCF_009663775.1 Lactobacillus sp. 0.1XD8-4 | reverse complement strand
TTCCGGCATAGCTCAGTTGGTAGAGCACCTGACTGTTAATCAGGTTGTCGTCAGTTCGAGTCTGACTGCCGGAGTTGCTAAAGATGTTGACTACCTTCCTTTCGGTTAGTTAACATCTTTTATTTTATGCCAACTTAGCTCAGTCGGTAGAGCATCTCCCTCGTAAAGAGAAGGTCGGAGGTTCGATTCCTCTAGTTGGCATTATTAAATCTTATAGAATTTAGCAAGTCTTGGCGTATCGGCTTTTTATAAAGATATACCGAGACTTGTTTTTATTTAATTAATTCCAATGCTCTTATAAAGTACATGAATTATATTGGTTGAGTGGATAATACGAATAATAAATGCAAAAAATATAAAATAGGTATTTGCAATAACATGTTGGCATGCTATAATATCATATGTTGATAAGTTATTCCGGCATAGCTCAGTTGGTAGAGCACCTGACTGTTAATCAGGTTGTCGTCAGTTCGAGTCTGACTGCCGGAGTTCTAGGAAAAAAGACTGGTATTTCGCCAGTCTTTTTTTGTTTGCTTAAATCAATAAGTGATCCGCTTAATTATTACTATAAGAGTTTTAAGATCCTAAGTTATATTTGATTAGTCTATAGTGTAATTACTCTGTTATTAGCCTAAAGCAAACGATAATTTTATCAAAAAAATTGTAGAAATTATAAAATAATAATATACTGAAACTGTAGTTAGTTAGTATATGGCTTAGGAGAATGGAGGCTTAGCGATGCAATTTAGTAAGGCAATTTTATTAGCAACGAGCATTCTCGCTATAGGTATATGTTCCAGTGGATGTAGCAATAATTCTAATACAAGTAGTAGTAAAAGTAGTAGTTCGCAAGCATCGTCAGTAAAGAAAGAGGAGGCACAAATTGTAGGTTCCTACCGTGATGATGCTGATGGCGCAGCTATAACGTTAAATTCAGATGGAACGGGAACTTATGTGATGGCAAATCCAACCAAAGCAGATATTCACGATCAATTGACATGGAAAAGGAGAAAAATAATTACATCATTAACTTAAATGATAGTAATTATGATACGCCAATCGATGCCCGATTAAATGAGGATAATTTAAGTTTAGTTGGCAATGATGAATGGCCTAATCAGTCATTCCGCCGTGTCCATGGAGATTTTAATATTGATGAATTCTTAAATGAACAGCATTCTAAGAACAGTAATTCATCAAAAAATGCAGAATCAAAAGAATCATCGTCACATGCACGAGCAGCCCTTAAGAAGTGGGCAAAGGATCATCATAAGGATAGTAAGAAGATCGACTCATTAAAGGCTACGACCGACTTATCTGAGCCTGATGAGGGATGGGCTTTTGTCGATGATAATGGAACTGAATATGCAATCGTTCGAAATGGGAAAGTATACCCTCGTCCTGTAATTGATAATGATACTTCTTCAAATTAATTTCTAATAGGTCAAAGTTAATTAAATAAAGGATAATAGCTCGTACATCCGCTTTACTTCTCATCAAAAACTTATTTTTCAATTGACGGTTTTTTGAAACACGTTTATAATGGTACTATTCTGAATTTTATTGTTAAAGTTTTTTAATGTTTGGAATGAGTATCCAATTAACGGATTGTTAATTGAAAAGTGAAATTATTTGGAGGAATTGTATGAGTAAACAGAAAGATTTGGATACCTCCTTCTTTGGGCAACCCCGTGGACTGTCCACCCTGTTCTTCACTGAAATGTGGGAACGGTTTAGTTACTACGGAATGCGGGCTATCCTTTTATTCTATATGTATTATGCTGTTACCAAGGGTGGTTTGGGAATGGACCAAGCTACCGCAGCATCAATTATGTCTATCTATGGTTCATTAGTTTATTTGGCTAGTGTTGTCGGTGGATGGTTATCAGACCGTGTTTGGGGATCGCGGCGAACGGTCTTTATCGGTGGTGTCCTAATTATGTTTGGACATATTGCATTATCATTACCATTCGGTGTGTCCGCCCTTTATGTATCAATTGCTTTAATTGTTATTGGTACTGGTTTATTGAAGCCAAACGTTTCTGAAATGGTCGGGGGATTATATAGTCCAGAAGATCGTCGGCGAGACTCCGGTTTTAGTATGTTTGTCTTTGGTATTAACTTAGGGGCCGCGGTTGCACCATGGGCTGTTCCGTGGGCTGCTAACGGCTTTGGGTTGAACCTCTTCCATGGTGAGATGAACTTCCACGCAGGGTTCTCACTAGCCGCTATCGGAATGTTCTTCGGTTTAGTTCAATATGTTGTTGATGGACGGAAGTACCTTTCCAAAGATAGTTTATATGCGGATGACCCAATCGACAAAGAAAGTCTTCGTCCAGTTATTATTTGGACAACCGTAGGGGTAGTTGCATTAGTTGTCATCCTCAGCTTATTAGCTGCAATGGGGCAATTAAACATTACCAACATCATTACATTAATTACAATCGTTGCGATTGCACTACCAATTTACTACTTTGTAATGATGCTAAATTCCAAGAAGGTTACAAAAGAAGAAAAGTCCCGCGTTGTTGCATATATTCCGCTATTCATCGCGGCGGCAATTTTCTGGGCAATTGAAGAGTCTGGTTCTGTTGTGTTAGCCTTGTTCGCTGAACAACGAACAGTATTGCACATTGGTGGCTGGCATTTTGCAGCCGCTAACTTCCAGACACTTAATCCGTTATTTATTATGATCTTAACGCCATTCTTCGTAACGCTTTGGGATCACTGGAAGAAGCAGCCAAGTGCACCTGGTAAATTTGCTGCTGGGTTAGTAATTGCTGGACTGTCGTACGTATGGATGGCATTACCAGCAATGATTCATGGTACTACTGCTGGACGGGTTAGCCCATTCTGGCTAGTTGGCTCATGGTTTATCGTTGAAATTGCTGAAATGTTGATTTCACCAATTGGTTTATCTGTCACAACAAAATTAGCACCAAGAGCCTTTAAATCACAAATGATGAGTATGTGGTTCTTGGCTGATGCTGCTGGACAAGCGGTTAACGCACAGGTTGTTAAATACTACTCTTCTGCTACCGAAGTTCCTTACTTCTTAATTATCGGGGCTGTAAGTATCGTCTTCGGATTGATTCTTTGCTTGTTTGTTAAGAAGATTCATGCTTTAATGGATGGGGTAGAGTAAATTTAAAAAGAGAGGCTGGGATTGACTTAGTCTCTTTTTTTGATGAAATGAGGCATTAAATGAAGATTGCGATAAGTAGCGATTTACACTTAGATTTAAATCATGCAAATGTAGTAGATGTTATTACCCAGCAAGCACATTATTTAACTACTGAAAAAATTAACTACTATTTTTTCTTAGGTGATATGTTTAACGACTTTGCTAAAACTCAGGAATATTTCAAGCAGCTTCAACAGCAGCTCTCTGTTACGCAAGTGTATTATTTAGCTGGCAACCATGACATGTTGAAAAATATTACTTATGACCAGCTTGAAGGAATGCGTGATTCCTGTTACTTGCATAATCAGTTTATTGACCTTCCGGAAACAAATTGGCGCATTATTGGTAATAATGGTTGGTATGATTATTCTTTTTCGCAATACGAAGCATCACCGGATGAAGTTGCAAGGTGGAAAAAAGCATACTGGATTGACCGGAATATTCCTCAGCCAATGAGTGACCAAGAGCGGATGGCACTAGTTTTAAAACAAGTACGCCAACAGTTGCTTGATGCGCAGATAAGTGGTAAAAGGGTTATATTTATGACTCATTTTGCCCCGGCAGCGGCGACCCTTCCTCAGGGAGTCGCAGTTGAAGGGCGACGGCAACGAATGTGGGAAATGACAATGGCAATGATGGGGAGCCAAAACTTAGGTGATTTGTTAGCCAAATTTCCAATGGTCCGGCAGGTGTTTTATGGTCATTTACATTATGCACCAGCGTTAATTACTATTAATGGGGTGGATTATCTTAATAGTGCAGTAGGCGTGCAGCGAAAAGGACGGCAGATGTGGCACGGTAAAACCCTATTAGATCAATGGATTAACCGTTTGTGTATTAAATCAGTATAACTTTTTTCAAAAAAATAGAAAAAAAGACTTGCAATGAAGATGGAAATTAGGTATTATAATAAACGTTGATTGATACGAAATATTTAATCAAGCAACTTCTTGGAGGAGTAGCGAAGTCTGGTTAAACGCGACGGTCTGTAAAACCGTTCCTTCGGGTTCGGCGGTTCGAATCCACCCTCCTCCACTTTTATTATTGGGCTATAGCCAAGCGGTAAGGCAACGGTTTTTGGTACCGTCATGCGCTGGTTCGAATCCAGCTAGCCCAACTGTCTTAAAACTGTGACATGTATGTGTCACAGTTTTTTTGTTACATTTTATTTTTAAGGACTGAGGTTTAATGCCAAAACAGGGACACTTTGCTAAATCATCGCGGATAAAACAATTAAATAATTTTAAGGTGAAAAAACATGGGGAAGTAAGAACAATTGACAGGGATCAATTAACGGATTTTCTGGTTGTTCGTTATGCCCTAACATTAAAAAAGCGGCTTGACCCACGTCATCGAGAAACAATTCAACGGATGCTAATTGAGATTTGTGAGCAATTGCCAGTAGCTGGTGGTAATTTACAACAAATTATCCCACCATTGTTAACGCGGTTAAATGCCCGCGTTCCTTGGCAATTCTATTCACAAGTATTAGCGAATTGGGATGCCTTGCAACATTTCTTGCAGAAAGAATTACCAGCGGTACCACTTCGGCAGCAATTACGAATTACCGCTACTATTTCGCAACTTGCACTAGCAGAACTAGTTATTCAATTATTAGCAAAGAAGGCCGTGGCGATAACCCTGATTAACCAGCCGCAAATAGGTCAACAACAGAAATCGCAAATGCTTACGATGATGGTTGCATCTATCTTTCCCCACCAAGTGATTGACTGGGAAAAGGTGCGTGCCTTACTGCAGCCATTCCCGTTTGAAATCGACCAGTCCTTAGATGAAGGGACGCAGCAATGGCTAAAAAATTTGAGTCTTCAATAATGACATTGACTTTTGTTTATTCTGCTTGGTAAAATTAAACCGATATTTGAATAAAATCATTTTATGGAGCTGTGGTGGAGTTGATCACTATAGCTCTTTTATTTTGTCTAAGAAGGAGGACCTATTATTGCAATGGAAGAGAAAAGCTTTTCAAAAATTTATTTTGCAATCGGCTCAGTAGCTTTATTAACATTTATTGGCGTGCTTAACGAAACATCAATGAACGTAACTTATCCTGAGTTATCAGCACAATTTGGCGTATCGTTAGACGTCATTCAGTGGATTACGACTGGTTACTTATTAATGGTTACGATTACGATGGGGACAACCGCCTACCTCTTGCGCCAATATGCTGCCCGATGGTTACACTTATTTGCAGTAACTTTTTTTATCATTGGTGACTTAATGTGTGCTTTGACGGGAAATTTCCCTCTCCTATTAACAGGACGGTTAATTCAAGCAATAGCAACTGGGTTAGCAACGCCGATTATGTTTCATTTAATTTTTACTGAGATTCCGCGTGAACGAATTGGGATGATGACTGGGCTTGCAGCAATGGTGATTTCATTTGCTCCGGCGTTAGGACCAACATATGGTGGAATTGTTTCGGAAATGATGTCTTGGCGGATGATTTTCTGGATTCTTCTACCAGTGGTCTTAATTAGTCTTGTTTGTGGGCAATTATTTATTCGTAATCAGCCTTTGGGAAATAGTAAGGCATTTAGCTATGCCAGCTTAGTTACCCTTGCCCTTGCCTTGATTAGCACGATTAGCGCGGTATCAACAGTTGGAAAACATGGATTTAGCCGCCAATTTTGGCTATTACTATTAATTGCAATTATTTTCTTTGGCATTTTTATTTATGTTAATAATCATGGTAAATCCTCGTTATTTGACTTGCTTGTTTTTAAAGTTGTGCCGCTCCGGTTATCAACGGTAACTTATTTTAATTTACAATTTATAAATATTGGAATTTCGTTAGTTATCCCAATCTACCTTCAATATGTGTTACATTCTTCAGCTATTGTTGCCGGGTTAGTTTTATTGCCTGGCTCGCTGATTGGGGCATTTATCTCGCCAATTGCGGGGAATTTAGCTGATCGCTTGGGATTTGTGGTACCAGTAGTTACTGGGGGATGCTTGCTTGTAATTGGGACGGTTAGTTTTAGTGTTTTTCAGCAGCATCTTACGCCTATACTTATTATGATTTTCTTTATTGTGTTACGGATTGGTTTTAATTTTGCTTTTTCTAACACGATTTCCAATGCTTCGATGCTGGTTCAACCGCAAAATGCCCCAGACGTCAATTCAATTTTTAACATGGTTCAGCAGTTTGCCGGGTCATTAGGGACTAGTTTGTTGGCTTCTGCAATTGCGTTATTCCAAGCTGGTAACACGGGTTCATTAGCTGGACGGACTTATGCCGGTGGCCGCTTTGACTTTATTTTGCTGGGTATCCTGGCAATCGTTACTTTACTTGCAATGATTACTAACTACCGTCTCCAAAAGACGCACGCAATTATTTCAAAATAGGTGGTTGAATTAGGGAAGCAAGAATGTAATAATGTGGCATGATTAATGCTATTTTCATGATTTTAAAGAAAGCGACTAAAAAAGATGATACATTCTATCGTTCACTTTATGGTGAACAATCAAGTTTTCACGCTCTTTATCTGCCTGGCACTCGGCTTTTTGATTGGTAATTATAAGATTGCGGGAAAATTTAATATTGGAGCAACCGTTGGGACGTTAATCGTTACCCTTATTGTGGGACAAGTCGGGGCGTTCCCACGGAATGAAATGCTTGGGACAATCTTTTTCGGAGCATTTATGTTCTCAGTTGGCTACCGGATTGGCCCCCAGTTGCTGGTTAGTCTAAAGCTCTTTGGCGTGCGGATTTTAATTGCCAGCATTTTCTGGATGTTGATTGCCTTTTTTGTTGGTTGGAGTCTGTTTGCGGCTTTCAAAATTGGCCCGGGAATTGCTGCGGGGGTTATCTCTGGGGCGCTCACACAGTCTGCCACAGTTGCTAGTTCCTTACAAACGATTGGCTCTTTGCCGGTGAGTCAGAGCGTTAAAGCAACTTACGAAGCACAGTTGCCAGTTGCATATGCCCTGACATATGTATTCGGTACGCTAGGGGTAATTATCTTTTTGAGAGATATTGCTCCTAAGATTTTAGGCATCTCGATTGCAGAACGGGGACCGCAAATGGCTGAACATTATCATTTTCATGCCAAAAATCCTAACCCGACTTGGCGCCGGACATATCGTCTTGCTAGTGATTCATCGCTTGTTGGCAAAAATTTAGAAGAATTTAATCGGCGATCGAATTACCGCATTATTGCACTAGCAGCGTTTCATGATGGGAAGATGACCGACCACCTAGAGTATCGTTTGCAAACTGGCGATCTATTAACTGTGATTGGTTATGCAGTTCATTTTGATCGTTTGATGCGTATTCCAGGGCTAACAGAAGTCTTGACGCCGACCAATGCCCCTCGTGAACGGGAATTTGTATTAGGCAAACAATTTAAGCCAAGTGAATTAGCAATTTTGCGGCAACACGGGGTCTTTATTAATATTCAGGACCCGATCAGCGGAAATCAACAACTGATAAACCAACTACGCCCAGGAGACGTAATTTCATTAACGGGGAATACATCACGGACAAAGGCAGTCTTAAAAAAATCGGCCGGTGGAAAGCAGCAGATTCTGCAATGAATTATTCCTTGTTTTCATTGGGAATTGGTTGTGCTTCCCTTTTAGGGATTATCGGGATAAAATTAAACAGTATTCCATTACAGCTTGGTAACGGAACGGCCGCATTGATTATGGGGTTGATTTTAAGTTCATGGATTGAACGGCATCGTGACCGCAAGTCAATTCCAGAGACTGTAACGGGGTTCCTACAAAGTTTTGGTTTAACAATCTTTGTTGGGACGGTTGGTCTACAGTCAGCACAAGCTTTTACTAGTGCTATCAAATCATTAGGGATTGGGGTGCTGGTCATCGGGGTGCTTATTTCAATCATGCCCCATTTATTAACCTTATTATTTGGCCGTTATGTCCTAAAAATGGAACTCCTAGCATTAATCGGGGCACTGACTGGTTCAGGGACGATTGCGGCGGCAATGAGCGAGATTTCTCAAAAGGCGGGACCAGAAGGGGGAGCTTATTATGCTGCGGCTTTCACGCCGGCCTTTGTAGTGGGGAATATTGGAATTACACTTTTAGGACCAATCTTTGTGGCACTGTTATCATAAGAATAATCGCTAAGAAAGGGCGTGCAAAATTAAAAATGCAACAGTTTTTTACAATTTTAGGTGGAATGGGTACGTTGGCAACGGAGAGTTATGTACGTCTATTAGATAAGAGGACACCGATTCACCGTGATCAGGATTATTTGAACTATTTAGTTGTTAATCACGCGACTGTTCCAGATCGGACAGCGTGGATTTTAGACCATCGTCAGCCTGATCCTAATGAAGCGCTAATCGAAGATATTAAACAACAAAGCTTATTAAATCCTGCATTTTTTGTGCTAATTTGTAATACGGCACACTATTCTTTTGATAAGCTTCAAGCAGCAACAGAGATTCCAATCTTAAATATGTTGCAAGAGACAGTTAACGAGATTAAAAATATTAAGCCGGAAGCTAAACGAGTTGGCCTTTTGGCAACAAAGGGAACCCTGGCTGCCAATTTATATGACCCCTACATTACTGGTGCTGGTTATGAAGAGGTTAAACCGACGCCAGAGATTGAGGAAATGACCGAGGACTTGATCTACCATGATATTAAAGAAGCCGGACATTCTGATGGTAAAAAATATCATGAACTTGTCCGCAAGATGGTTGAAGAACAAGGATGTGATGTTGTAATTCTTGGTTGTACTGAATTATCATTTGCTGAAGAAATGGATCCAGAGACTAAGTATCCTGTTGCCGATTCTCAATCAATTATTGTTGACCGCTCGCTTGAACGGGCATTAAAATTGCGGCAAAATTAATAAAAACGTGATGCACTGCAAATCCTTGTGGTGGATCACGTTTTTTATTAGTTTTCAAAAATTGGTCTAGATGAGTAGAATGGTGTAAAATATAATGGTGCGCAACGTTTAATCAACAGTGGCGTAAGGAGGAGAGAATAAATGAGTTCACCTGTCTATATTCAAATTCATAATCAATTGCGAAAAAATATTGAAGATGGCAAGTGGAAAGTTGGTGAGAAGATTCCTGCTGAACGTGAACTAGCTAATGAATTTAGTGTTAGTCGAATGACTCTGCGTCAAGCAATTCAAGCCCTAGTCGATGAGGGAATTCTCGAACGCCGGGTTGGCTCGGGAACCTTTGTCGCTAATCGTAAGGTTCAGGAAAAAATGTCAGGAGTAACGAGCTTCACGGAGCTAATGCAGGCAACGGGTAAAAAAGCTGCCAGTAAAACTATTTCTTACCATCTAACTATTCCATCACAAACGGAAGTAGAAAAATTAAAATTAGCTCCTGGTGAACAAGTTTTACGGATGGAGCGGGTTCGCTATGGAAATGAGGTGCCGATTTGCTATGAAATTGCTACGGTTCCCGCGACCCTTGTTCAAAAATTTAGTAAAGAAGAAGTAACTACTTCTTTTTATCGGACGCTGGAAGAAAAGGCTAACCTATACCCCGGTCATGCAACACAACATATTTCTGCTACTAAGGCTACGGAAAAGATTGCCAATTACTTACAGATTAAGCGGGGAGACGCCCTATTACGGATGACCCAGTTATCTTACCTACAAGATGGTCGGCCATTTGAATATGTCCACACCCAATATGTTGGTTCACGGTTTGAATTCGTTTTTGAAAAGTAAACTTTAAAATATTAAGATAAATCCGTGTTACAATACGACTAACTATATTACTTAATTGAGAGGAATTATACTAATGAAATTTGATTATCCGGATGATAGCTTTACCCTTCATACTGATGCGTATGAATTGAGTATGATGCAGACATATTGGAAAAAGGGATTAGGAAACCGTCGTGCGGTATTTGAAGCTTTCTTTCGCAAAATGCCATTTCAAAATGGGTATGCTGTATTTGCCGGGTTAGATCACATCATTCGGTATGTAAAGCAGTTGCATTTTACTGATAGTGATATTGAATACCTTAAGTCTACGGGTCAATTTGATGCAGACTTTTTGGAATACTTACGTGATTTTAAGTTTACGGGCTCCATCAATAGTTTTGAAGAAGGAGACTTGGTCTTTAACCATGAACCGATCTTCCAGGTCGATGCACCGATTATTGAAGGACAATTGATTGAAACAGCTATCTTAAATATTCTTAATTACCAAATTATGGTAGCAACAAAAGCCTCCAGAATTAAGTCAATTGTCGGTAACCAGACAGTAATGGAGTTTGGCTCACGACGGGCGCAAGAGTTTGATGCTGCCTTGTGGGGAACTCGAGCAGCATATATCGGTGGCTTTGATGCAACAAGCAATGTTCGTGCGGGTAAATTGTTTGGCATTCCGATTTCTGGAACCCATGCCCACGCGCTCGTTCAGGTTTACATGAATGATTATGATGCGTTTAAGGCCTATGCTGAAACTCACCACAATTGCGTTTTCCTTGTTGATACATTTGATACCTTAAAGAGCGGGGTTCCGAACGCAATTAAGGTTGCTAAAGAATTTGGCGATAAAATTAATTTTGTGGGTGTTCGGATTGATAGTGGTGATATGGCGTACCTTTCAAAGAAAGTTCGTAAGATGCTTGATGATGCAGGTTTCCCAGATGCGCAAATCATTGCCTCCAACGGTCTAGACGAAAAGACGATTCAAAATCTGCAAATGCAGGGGGCCAAAATTGATACGTGGGGCATCGGTACAAAGTTAATCACGGCTTACGATCAACCAACGTTAGGAGCAGTTTATAAGCTGGTAGCGATGGAGGATGCTCACGGAGATATGGTTGATACGATCAAGATTTCAAACAATGTTGCTAAAATGTCAACCCCTGGCAAGAAACAGGTTTGGCGGATTAACGACCGCGCTGACCTTAAGAGTGAAGGTGATTATATTACCTTAGTTGATGAGGATCCACGCCAAGAAAAATCACTTAATATGTTCAATCCGAACTTCCCGCTTCAGCAAAAAGACGTTGATGACTTTACTGCCCGCCCAATGCTCAAGCCAATTTGGCGTGATGGTGAGTTTGTTTACGATGAACCCACCCTTGAAGAAAGCCGGCAGCATCGGTTTGATAGTCTAAACGCTTTGTGGGACGAATATAAGCGGGATCTCAATCCGGAAGTATATCCAGTTGACTTATCACAAAAGTGCTATGACAACAAGCTTGCGTTAATTCACAAAGTTCATGAATATGTTAAGTCATTAAACAAATAGAGGTAGTTACCAGTGCGAAAGTATCAAGAAGAAATAATTAAGACATTGCAAGTTAAGCCCCGCATTGATCCCCAAGAAGAAGTGCAAAGACGGGTTAAGTTTATGCATGACTTTTTACAAAAAACAGGGATGAAGGTTCTGGTGTTGGGGATTTCTGGTGGTCAAGATTCAACCTTAGCTGGGCGGCTGGCCCAGTTGACAATTGAACAGCTGCGTAAAGAAACTAATGATGATGCTTATAAATTTATTGCGGTCCGCCTTCCCTATGGCGAACAGGCAGACGAATCAGACGCAATGGCGGCAATTAACGACTTCATTAAACCTGATCGGGTAATGCGGGTTAATATTAAGCCTGCTACTGATGCAATGGTTGATTCCCTAACAGTTGCAGGATCACAGATTAGTGATTTTAATAAGGGAAATATTAAGGCACGTGAACGGATGATTGTCCAGTATGCGATTGCGGGGCAATTTGGCGGAGCAGTGGTTGGTACCGACCATGCAGCGGAAGCAGTTACCGGTTTTTATACCAAATTTGGTGATGGTGGTGCCGATATTACACCACTAGCCGGTTTAGATAAGAGACAGGGAAAACAATTATTAAAACTCCTTGGGGCACCGGCTAAGCTTTACGATAAGACTCCTACTGCTGACCTCGAAGAAGATAAGCCAATGCGACCGGATGAGGAAGCATTGGGAGTGCGCTATGAAGAGATTGACGATTATCTTGAAGGGCGTGATGTTTCGTCAACGGCAGCGGATAAGATTGAGGGATGGTATACCCGAACACAGCATAAGCGCCACTTGCCGATTGCGCCCCTCGATACATGGTGGAAGTAGTAGTTAGTAATGATTGTGAGGCTGAGGATGATAATTTCTTAGCCTCCACCTTATTTTTAAAATCAATTATTTTGGAGGAAAAAATGGAAGAGGAAACACTTCAACTTGTTAGCAAACAATTACCTGATATTCGCTCGCAGCAAATTAAAGCGGCCCTCGGTTTGATGGATGAGGGGAATACGATTCCGTTTATTGCCCGTTATCGGAAAGAAATGACAGGAACGCTTGATGAAGTTCAATTACAGTCAATTCGTGATGAATATCATCGGGTGACCACGCTTCGTGAACGACAAGCAACAGTTATTAATAAAATAAAAGAGCTGGGCAAACTGACACCAGCTCTGGAAAAACAGATTAACGCGGCAACAGAGCTACAAGCGGTCGAGGACCTTTACCTCCCATACAAACAAAAACGGCAGACAAAGGCACAACAGGCAAGAGAACATGGCCTTGCCCCCTTGGCAAACTGGTTGTTATCATATCCAGATGATAATTTAACTGAAAAGGCTCAGGAATTTATCAATGATGATGTTCCAGATGTCGATAGTGCATTGACGGGGGCCCACGAGATTCTTGCCGAGGCAATTAGCGAAATGGCAACTGTCCGTAGCTGGCTTCGTAACTATACTGCCCAACATGGTCAGTTGGCAACGGCACTTAAACGAGATGGTGAAGAAAAAGATGAATTAGGTACTTATAAGCAATATTATGAGTTTACCAGCCCGCTTCAAAAACTAAATTCGTACCAGATCTTAGCCTTTAACCGGGGTGAAAAGGAAAGCGTAATTAACGTAAAGATAACAGTCGATGATGCGCCGGTAATGAATTACCTTCATTTTCGATTGATTAAGACAAGCAAGCAAAATGAAGCGACAGCCTTTATTGAAGAGGCATATAAGGATGCATATAAACGTTTCTTAGGTCCAGCAATCGAACGGGAACTTCGTCGGCAATTAACGGAAAGTGCTGACGAGCAAGCAATTAAAGTATTTGGTGAAAACCTTTACCACCTTTTGATGCAGGCTCCGATTAAAGGAAAAGTCGTCTTGGGTTTTGACCCGGCCTATCGGACAGGGTGTAAGCTAGCGGTGCTTGATGAAAATGGTAAATTCTTAACCAAAGCTGTTATTTATCCCCATAAACCAGCACCGGAAAAACAACGAGCAACGGCAGAAAGCGAATTTATTGAACTGCTTGAGAAGTACAATGTTGAGATGATTGCAATTGGCAACGGAACAGCTAGTCGTGAATCGGAACAATTCGTTGCGGAGGCGCTAAAAAAGGTTAAACGGCCAATCTATTATGTAATCGTGAATGAAGCAGGGGCCTCGGTTTATTCTGCCAGCAAGGAAGCCCGTGATGAGTTTCCAGACTTGCATGTTGAACAACGGAGTGCGATTAGTATTGGTCGCCGTTTGCAGGACCCGCTAGCAGAATTAGTGAAGATTGCCCCGCAAGCTGTTGGTGTCGGACAATACCAACATGATTTGCCGAAGAAGGAGCTTAGCGGTGAACTAGAGACAATTGTCGAACGCGCGGTTAACCGGGTCGGTGTTAACTTAAATACGGCAAGCTACCAGTTATTGACCCGAATCTCAGGGCTTAATAAGACGATTGCTAAGAACATTGTGACTTACCGGGATGAAAATGGCCGCTACACTAATCGGACCCAGCTGAAAAAGGTTCCGCGCTTAGGACCTAAGGCATACCAGCAATCGGTTGGTTTTCTACGGATTATTGGTGGCGAAAATCCGCTTGATAATACCGATGTCCATCCCGAGAGTTATGAAGTTGCCCGTCAAATTATCGAATCTGCGGGAATTAACCTTGCTGATTTGGGAACACCAGCAGCTGAAAAGAAGTTAAAAGAAATTGACATTAGCCAGTTTACTAACGACCAGGTTGGGGCGGAAACAGTTAAGGATATTATTGCTTCCCTGCAAAAGCCAGGACGCGATCTGCGAGATTCAATGCCCGCACCATTGCTTCGCCATGATGTGATGACAATTGAAGATCTTAAGCCGGGGATGAAATTACAAGGAACGGTTCGAAATGTTGTTGATTTTGGCGCATTTGTTGATATCGGTGTTAAACATGATGGCTTGGTTCATGTTTCAAAAATGAGTAAGCAATTTATTCGTGATCCCCGTGCGATTGTTGCGGTTGGTGATATTGTTGATGTGTGGATTGACGATGTTGATTTGCAACGTCAACGAATTCAGTTAACGATGATTGAGCCGGCAGCGGTGACAAATGAATAACGAAAGGTTGCAACAATTAACCGAGCAGTGGTCACAAGAATACTTTGGGCGTCCTTTTACGCACAGGGTATTTTTTAATCGGCGCTTAACAACAACGGGTGGCCGTTACCATCTAAATGACCACCATATTGATATTAACCCGTTGATGTATACCGAATTTGACTTAGTAAACTTACGGAGCGTGGTCCTTCATGAGTTATGCCATTACCATCTCCACTTACTAGGGAGGGATTATCATCACCGGAGCAAGGATTTCAAGCAGTTACTGGCGCAGGTTGGCGGTTCAAGATATGCGTCAGCAACAAGTAAAAGGCGTGTTAATGCAAAAAGAAAGTGGCGTTATCAGTGTACTGGCTGTGGTGTCAAAATAGCACGACAACGGCGTTTTAATACTAACCGATATGTTTGCCGTCGTTGCGGTCATCATTTTATTTTAAAAAATTAAAAAAAGTAGTTGCCAACGAATAGGTATCTTGCTATAATAATATTCGTTGGTTGATATGCGGCCGTGGCGGAACTGGCAGACGCGTAAGATTAAGGATCTTATGGTCGATTATGACCGTGGAGGTTCAAGTCCTCTCGGCCGCACTATTAAAAAGCTTGAGTTTAACGACTCAAGCTTTTTTTGTTTTTAAAATTCGTTACTAAAATTTAGTAAAACTTTATCTATCGCTCTTGCTATTACATTTATGAAAGCGCTATACTTTAGTTGTTGTAAGTAGTAACGAGGAGGGATTTACTAATGGATGCAGATATCAAATGGCTTGATGACCCGGAAACTTTCCGTGTTAATCAACTGCCAGCGCACAGCGACCACTATTACTATGGTGATTACGATGAGTGGCAGCACCGTAATAGCCGGTTTGTCCAAAGCCTTGATGGTAAGTGGCAGTTTCATTTTGCAAAAAATCCGCAAGAACGGGTAGCTGGCTTTTATGCGACCGATTATGATAGCAGTAGTTTTGACACAATTGAAGTGCCAAGTGAAATTGAGTTAAATGATTACGCGCAAAATAACTATATTAACACCCTAATTCCATGGGAAGGGAAGATTTATCGGCGGCCAGCCTACGCGCTTAGCCCTGATGATGGTCAAGAAGGATCGTTCAGCAATGGAGCGGATAATACGGTTGGCTCCTATATTAAGCACTTTGATCTTGCGTCGTCTTTGCGGGGTAAGCAAATTCGGGTTCGGTTTGAAGGGGTCGAACGGGCAATGTACTTGTGGCTAAACGGGCACTTTATTGGTTATGCGGAAGATAGTTTTACCCCGTCTGAATTTGACCTCACCCCATACATTCAAGACGAGGATAATGTGATGGCAGTTGAAGTCTTTAAGCATAGTACTGCTTCGTGGATTGAAGATCAGGATATGTTCCGTTTTTCTGGTATTTTTCGGAGCGTTAATTTACTCGCCCAACCTAGTATTCATGTTGAAGATATGAATATTAAGCCGACTGTTACCGACAATTATCAAGATGGTATTTTTAATGTTGACCTGCAGCTTCAAGGGGAAAAAGAAGGGACAGTTAACGTGCGGGTAATTGATGTCGATGGTAATACCCTTGTTAATGAAACCCATCCTGTTAGCGCCACGGTTGAGGTTCGTGACCAGTACTTGGAAAATGTTAATTTGTGGGATAACCATCATCCTTACCTTTACCAATTATTAGTTGAAGTTCGTGATAAGAATGGTGACTTAAGCGAATTAGTTCCTTATCGGTTTGGTTTTCGGCGAATTGAGATTAACAAAGACCATGTCGTTCTCTTAAATGGTGAGCGGTTAATTATCAATGGTGTCAACCGTCATGAATGGGATGCTAAGCGTGGCCGCGCAATTACCATGGAAGACATGACCAGCGACATTGCTACCTTCAAGGAAAATAACATTAATGCTGTTCGGACGTGTCACTATCCCGACCAGATTCCTTGGTATTATATGTGTGATGATAATGGCATCTATATGATGGCCGAGAATAACCTTGAGTCCCATGCTACCTGGCAAAAGATGGGAGCGATTGAGCCATCGTACAATGTTCCCGGTTCAGTTCCGCAATGGCGTGAAGTGGTAGTTGATCGGGCACGAACAAACTATGAGACGTTTAAAAATCACCCATCGATTTTATTCTGGTCCCTCGGTAATGAATCATATGCCGGCGATAATCTTGTAAAAATGAATGAGTTTTACAAGGAACATGATGATAGTCGGCTTGTTCACTATGAAGGTGTTTGCCATACGCCGGAGTATCGTGACCAAATTTCGGATGTGGAAAGCTGGATGTATCTGCCGCCAAAGGAAGTTGAAGAATACTTAAAGAATAATCCAGACAAACCATTTATGGAATGTGAATATATGCATGATATGGGGAACTCTGATGGAGGAATGGGATCATATATCGCCCTTCTTGATAAATACCCCCAATATTTCGGTGGATTTATTTGGGACTTTATCGATCAGGCATTACTTGTTAAAGATCCAGTTAGTGGTCAAGAAGTAATGCGGTATGGTGGCGACTTTGATGACCGTCATTCAGATTATGAGTTTTCAGGCGATGGCTTAATGTTTGCGGACCGGACACCCAAGCCGGCAATGCAGGAGGTAAGGTACTATTATGGCTTACACAAATAAATTAAATGTTATTTATGGCGATGGAACACTGGGCTTAAGCGGCGATGATTTTCACTATATTTTTAGCTATGAACGTGGTGGCCTTGAGTCAATGAAAATAAATGGCAAAGAATGGCTCTATCGCGAACCAATGCCAACTTTTTGGCGGGCCACTACTGACAATGACCGCGGGAACGGCTTCAACATTCGCGCGGCTCAATGGCTAGGTGCGGATGTTTTCCACAAATGTAGCCAAATTCAGCTAACAGTTGATGGGCAAAAATTTACGGAATTGCCGATTGCACCAATAACTAATGAATTTAGTGATTCAATGACGGCCCAAAGCGTTACAATTAAGTTTACTTATGAAACGTTAACCGTGCCTGCAACTAATGTTACTGTTGAGTATACTGTAACACCAGATGGACAGGTTAAAATAACAATGCATTATTACGGTCATCAAGGCCTGCCTGAACTTCCTGTTGTGGGAATGCGGTTTATTATGCCGACAACTGCTGAAGGTTTTGACTATGATGGGCTTGCGGGAGAAACTTACCCGGATCGCATGGCTGGTGCGAGTGAAGGAACTTTCCATGTTGATGGGTTACCGGTTACGAAGTACTTAGTTCCGCAAGAAAACGGGATGCATATGAATACCCGGGCATTGCGGATTACGCGGAAGACGACTCTTAACAATGCTGACCATGATATAGAACCGTTTAGCTTAAAAATCAGCCAAGCTGAGCAGCCATTTGCCTTTAGCTGCTTACCATATACCGCCGAGGAATTGGAAAATGCTACCCACATTGAAGAATTACCATTAGCACGGCGAACTGTTTTAGTTATCGCTGGTGCTGTCCGTGGCGTTGGAGGAATTGATAGCTGGGGTGCAGATGTTGAACCGCAGTACCATATTCCAGCTGAACGGGATGTCGAATTTTCGTTTATTTTGAATGCTAAATAATATAAAGCAGGCTCCTAGCAAGTAATTAATTTTCTTGTTAGAAGCCTGTTTGCGTTGTTAGTAAATTTTTCCTGTGCTGACGAGGCTAAAATACTTTTTAACATGGGTAATAAAGTAATAAATGCCATACAATGATAGGATAAATAAGCCAGTCAGGGAGATAAAAAGTAAAATTGTAAACCAAGCAGCTTGCTTAAAGTAAAGGGTAACGGTATTTTTACCTTTTTGTTGATGAATATAAGGCGCACCAACTGATGACCGTTGGTAATGTTTTAGGCGTTGACCATTAACTGTTAAGATCGATTCTTTATAAGTAATAATCGGTAAGCGCACTTTTTTGGATGTTTTGGCCATCCATGTTAACTGGAGTCCGCCATGCCTTAAGACAGTATGCTTATATTTGCGAGACTCGTTGATAACTTGTCGTTCATAAGCATATGAGCGGACATAGTTTTGGTTTATGTATTTTTTGGGTATTGGTAAATAGTCAGGACTACGTTTTTCAACCATTGTTAATAACTGCCCAGGATATAGGTCATGGACAGAATGGCGGATAGCAGCTTTATCGCTACTAACACGGGTAATTGCACTAAAACTATTAAGCACGACTTCAGAATCATAGCGAGCAGCCCGGGCGTAAACATCGATTGTCGTGGGGGAAAAGACTAGAAAGAGTAGTAGTATTAAAATTCCCTTTCCTAGTTGACTTCGGAGCCCAAGCGGGTCTGTCTGTTGGGTAATGACGGTCATACTGATTGCAACTCCTGCTAACAATAACGGATAGGCAATGATTGTAAGCCTGTTAGGAAATTGTAAGGTATGACCAAGCATAGGAAAAAGCCTTTGAATTGCTTCCCAGGGAGTGAAGATAGAACTAAGGAACAGTACAATCGTCCCCAGAATAGTCAAAACAGTATTAGTCAGCGACTTTTTCAATGTGCATAGGACATATATTAATTGCAAAATAAATAAAATCCACATGGCATAAATTAAGTAATCGCGGGTACTGTTAAACATCGCCGGCTGGAGGGCATTGTCTAGCAGGTTAAAATCAGCAGGATTAGCAATGTTATTGGCTAACTTAAGCATGAGTAAGGCTCCCCAGACGTTAGCGGTTAAAATAATTGTGCCACTAATGGCCTTTATCGTTTCAAAACACATTTGACGCCGGTTTGGAGTACGGACGATCCCAATGATAAAAAAGGGGATCAACGTAACTACAAAAAATAACGAGCTTAACATATGAATTTGAATAACAACGGTCATCAATACCATCAATTGCAACCAGTTAATGGGCCGCTGCCGATTTTGAATCATGCGGACACTGCAAATAACCATGAATGGCGCCAGTGCAGTCCCCCAAGCATTCATATTTTGTGCTAATTCCCATCGTGGCAGCCAACCAATATTCATATAAATCAGTGCACACATAAGCGCATAGATTCGCTTACTATGAACACTGATTCCCAGACGATACATTCCAACTCCGCCAAGAAAATAGACAATAAAAGTAGTAACAATTTGGTATTTATACCAGGTGCCAACGACTCCTAAGATAATACCGTTTAAATAGGCGAATAATGGCCCATAGACAGCATTGATAATTCGGCCGCTTTGTTGAAAGGAGTAATTACTCTGAAAATAACTAAAATTAAATTGCTGAATTTGTTTTGCGGCATCGTAAAACCGATTGAAATGAAAAATTGAGTCAGTTCCTAAGATAACACCGTGCGAGACGATCTGGGGAAACATAATTAGGTATGCCATTGCGATGATGGCACAATAAGGAAGTCCCCAGTTAATCAAATTTGTGATTTTAGATTTCATAAAATTAATAGCTAAGCCTGGTTTAGCCTGCTAATTCCTTTCCTCAAATACTTATCGTAATAATTATACGGCAGAAATAGGTTTTACGAAAATCCTATTAAAATGATTATGAGTTTTAACTAGTTTGATTGTTAAGAACGACTAAAATGCGCTATTATAAATAGTGGCAAAGGGGAGTGAAAAAATGGCAGAATTAGTAATTGTTCGTCATGGACAGAGCCAAGCAAACCGCGATAACATTTTTACCGGTTGGACGGATGTTCCATTGACCCCTAAGGGAATTGAACAAGGCGAGATGGTCGGTAAAGAACTGCAAAAGCTAGGAATTCAGTTTAGTGATGCCTATACTTCATATATGCAACGGGCTATCGTGACTACTGATATTATTTTAGCCGCAATTAACCAGCTATACATTCCGGTTCATAAGACTTGGCGGTTAAATGAACGCCATTACGGTGCGTTGAGTGGTCGAAATAAAGACGAGGTAAAACAAGAAATTGGTGCAGAACAGCTCCATAAATGGCGCCGTGGATTTAAAGACCTGCCACCACAATTGAAAACTCGTCAGCACGAGCGGCGTTATGACCGGTTAGGGGTAAAAATTCCGCTTAGTGAAAGCCTTGAGATGACCCTGCACCGTCTTCTTCCGTACTGGGAAGATCACATTGCGCCTCGCTTACTTGATGGTCATAATCAATTGATCGTAGCACATGGTAGTTCCTTGCGGGCATTGATCAAATACTTAGATGGGATTCCGGATGACCAGATTGACAAAGTAGAAGTTCCAAATGGAAAACCGATTTTATACCGTTTTGATGACCACCTTAATGTCATCAAGAAGACTTTTATAACAATGGATGGTGAAACTGATGACAATACACGAACTAGCAAATAATCCAACACTTGACGAACAGGTACGGTTAATTGAAAATGTCACATACGCTGCGATGGATGGCGAAGCGTTACATATGTCAATTCTTGCTCCTTGGACCCAGCGTTTTCCCCAGCAATATCAAACCACACCCCGCCCCCTAATTGTTTTTGTTCAAGGAAGTTCTTGGCGAACGCCGACATTGGGGGAAGAAATTCCTCAATTAGTTCAATTTGTTCATGCGGGTTATATTGTGGCGACAGTTCAACACCGAAGTTCAATTGATGGGCATCCGTTCCCTGCATTCTTACAGGATGTTAAAACTGCAATTCGTTTTCTCCGAGCGAATGCTAAGAAGTATGCGATTAATCCGCATCAAGTAGCAATCTGGGGTACTTCATCAGGAGCTAATGCCGCCATGCTGGTCGGTCTAACCGGCAACGATCCGCGGTATAAAGTTGACCTTTACCAAGATCAATCAGATGCGGTGGATGCAGTTGTGAGCTGTTTTGCCCCAATGGATGTTGCTAATACTTTTGAATATGACGCTAATGTCCCGGGAAATAAATTATTACAATATTGCCTGCTTGGATCAGACGCTTCTAAGTGGACAGAAATTGAAAGGCAAATGAGTCCGCTATATCAGGTAAAAGACGGGCAGAATTATCCGCCGTTTTTGTTATTCCATGGAGATGCAGATAAGGTAGTTCCTTATGAGCAAATGGAAAGAATGTATATGCGCTTAAAAGATAATGGCAATAAAGTAGAAGCCTATCGAGTAAAAGGTGCTAATCATGAGCGTGATTTCTGGAGCCCCACGATTTATAATACCGTTCAGAAGTTTTTGGATGATCAATTTAAATAAAATTCCATAAATATATTGACAACTTATTTTTGATAAGTTATTATTTTGACATACTAAGTTAGGAGGAACACGTCATGTTCAACATTCAATTTGTTAACGCAGCTGTTTGTTGTTGTGGATCGCGTCTTATGCGACCCACGTTTTGGCGTGTTTGCTTTTAGTTAAGTAACTGCTAACATATCGGGAATAATGCATAAGGCGCAGATTCAAGTAATTAATTCTTGGGTTTGCGCCTTTTTTGTATTCAATTTTGGAATTATTAAAGGAGATAATTATTATGAAGTTCAACACTCAATTAATTCATGGCGGTAATAGTGAAGATCCAGTAACCGGGGCAGTATCGACCCCTATCTATCGCTCATCGACATTTCATCAACACGTTCTTGGCGGAGAACCAAAGTGGGAATATTCACGAACTGGTAATCCAACACGGGCCTCGTTAGAAAAGTTAATTGCCGAATTGGAACAAGGGACTGCCGGCTTTGCATTTGCATCGGGGTCCGCAGCAATTCATGCTGTTTTCTCACTTTTCTCGCAGGGTGACCACTTTGTAGTTGGCAGCGATGTGTACGGTGGAACTTTTCGGTTAATTAATAAGGTCTTAAAGCGATTTGGCCTTGAATTTACAGTTGTTGACATGCGCGATTTAGCGGCAGTTGCGGATGCTATTCAAGATAATACAGTTGCGGTTTACTTTGAAACTCCGACCAATCCATTACTTCAGATTGCTGATATTCAAGCGGTGGCTACCATTGCTAAAAATCATGGCATAAAGACAATTGTCGATAATACATTTGCTACTCCTTACAATCAGCAGCCGCTAACGCTTGGTGCTGACATTGTTGTCCATTCTGCCACTAAATACCTTGGCGGTCACAGCGATGTCGTTGCCGGATTAGCGGTGACGAATGATGAGCAGGTTGCCGAGCAATTAGCCTTTCTTCAAAATTCAATCGGTAGCACGCTTGGACCTGATGATAGCTGGTTATTACAACGAGGAATGAAAACTTTAGGAGCACGGATGCGGGTTCATCAGGAAAATGCCGATGCGGTAATTGAGTTTTTACAAAAGGATCCACATATCGGTAAAATTTATTATCCAGGACTAAAGGACTTTTCAGGCCATGAAGTAGCTACTAAACAGATGCGTAACTTTGGTGCAATGATTAGTTTTGAATTGCAAGCAGGTCTTGATGCTAAAAAATTTGTTGAAAGCCTCCAGTTGATTGATTTAGCGGAGAGTCTTGGTGGCATTGAAAGCTTAATTGAGGTTCCGGCAGTGATGACGCATGGTTCTATTCCTCGGGAAATAAGATTAGCAAACGGCATTAAGGATGAATTAATTCGTCTTTCGGTGGGAATTGAAGATCCTGAAGACATTATTGCTGATCTCCAACAAGCACTTAATAAACTAGATTAATTATAAAAGAAGGGAAAGCTTAAATTATGTGGGAAATAATCAAGACATCATTACCACAACTATTAGCAGCGGGATTTAAGTATACGATTCCGTTAGCCATAATTTCATTTTTCTTTGGCCTTATCATTGCTTTAGTAACTGCTTTAATTCGGCTATCTCGGCAGCGTGGCGCCTTTATGATTCTTAAATGGATTGCTAGCTTTTATATCTGGCTTTTTCGGTCCACACCATTATTGGTACAATTATTCATTGTTTTCTTTGGCTTACCGTATTTACGGATCAAGGGAATTTTGCCACATGGGATCAAGCTAGAACCATTTACGGCCGGCATCATTACTTTTTCGCTAAATACTGGCGCCTATGCTTCGGAGACGATTCGGGCAGCAATAAGCTCGGTTCCAGCTGGGCAGTGGGAAGCAGGAGCAGCAATCGGGATGACGCGCTTGCAAATCTTATGGCGGATTATCCTGCCTCAAGCATTGCGGGTTGCATTGCCGCCATTATCAAATAGTTTTATTAGCTTAGTAAAGGATACATCATTGGCGGCATCGATTACGATTATGGAAATGTTTGCGGTAAGCCAACAGATTGCCGCCGAGAATTACCAGCCATTATTAATGTATACCTTAGTGGCAATGGTCTACGCTGTCTTTACAACTGTCCTCTCCTATCTGCAAACCTATTTGGAACGGATAGTAAACCAACGTGTAAGCACAAAGTAGCAGGTGAGAAAAATGAAATTAACAAATATTAATAAAAGTTTTGGCAATAAGCATGTCTTAAAAAATACCACATTAGATTTCCCCGCAGGAAAAACAACGGTAATGGTAGGCCCGTCTGGATCAGGAAAGTCAACAATTCTCCGTTCGCTAAATTTATTAGTGATGCCAGAAAGCGGACAATATGATTTTGGTAATCACCACCTTGATTTTAGTCATAAAGTGAGTAGCAAGGATAAGTTAGCAATTCGGCAAGAAACAGGGATGGTCTTTCAGGATTACAATCTTTTTCCAAACAAGACAGTTTTGGGAAATATCATTGAAGGGCCAACCCAGGTTTTAAAACAGCCAAAGCAAGAAGCAATTAAAGTTGCTCGAGAACTGCTTGCCAAAGTAGGTCTGACAGAGTATGGGGAGGCTTATCCTCATGAATTATCTGGTGGGCAAGCGCAACGGGTAGCAATTGCCCGGGCATTGGCGATGCGTCCAAAGTACATTTTACTTGATGAACCAACGTCAGCGCTTGATCCAGAGTTAGAGTTAAGTGTTCTAAAGGTTCTTTTACAACTAGCCGATGAGCGGCAGTCAATGGTGATTGTCACTCATAATATGGTGTTTGCTAAGCGTGTTGCCGATAAGATAATCTTTGTTGAAGATGGTGAAATTTTATATGATGGCTCGCCAACTAGTTTTTTTGCACCAAATAACCCCAATCAGCGAATTAAAAACTTTATTGCATCAATGACAATGGAAAACTTAAAATAAGGGAGATAGAAACGATGAAATTTTTGAAAAAGACATTATTAATGATAGCTACACTAATTGTTGGGACTTCGGCAGGGATTAGCAGTATCCACGCTGCGTCGTCGGCCGTAAATAGTGAATTAAAAAATAAGGGTGAATTAACAATTGGGCTTGAGGGAACCTACTCCCCATATTCATATCGGAAAAATAATAAGCTAACTGGATTTGAAGTTGACTTAGGAAAAGCAGTTGCCGAGAAGATGGGCTTAAAGGCTAAGTTTGTGCCAACAAAATGGGATTCCTTAATTGCCGGACTAGGTTCGGGTAAATATGATGTCGTGATGAATAATATCACCCAGACGCCAGAACGGGCTAAGCAATATAATTTCTCAACACCATATATTAAATCGCGGTTTGCGCTAATTGTTCCTACTAATAGTAAGATTAAAAGCTTGAATGATATCAAAGGTAAAAAAATTGTGGCGGGAACTGGGACTAATAATGCGAACGTTGTTAAAAAATACAAGGGGAATTTGACCCCTAATGGTGACTTTGCTAGTTCTCTTGACATGATTAAACAAGGTCGGGCTGCTGGAACAGTTAACTCGCGAGAAGCTTGGTACGCTTACAGTAAGCAAAATAGTACGAAAGGGCTTAAAATGATTGATGTTTCAAGTGAACAAAAGCCTGCAAAAATTTCGGCCCTTTTTAATAAGAAAGATACCGCTATCCAATCTTCATATAACAAGGCCATGCAAGAATTACAACAAGATGGAACTGTCAAAAAATTATCTGAAAAGTACTTTGGAGCTGATATTACCAAATAAATAAAAGATGTCACTAACGTCTTGCTCGCTTGATTGAACCAAAGCGTAAATTGAAAGGGATTGTGACATATCCCCTATAGCTGAAAATTCTATAGCGCAACAAAGGGACTCTAGTGTTCGGAAAAACTAAACGCTAGAGTCCTCTTTGTGTCGATAGTAATTTAATTGTTAATGATGACGGCGAATGGCTTGACGGATAAGCGGGTAATGGATTGCCAAGAAAATATCATATGTAAAGCTGGTTGCTACATTTAGCACCCACACGAACCATTCATTTTTGATATTCAGGTAAGCAATTGCAAATAAGTCACGGATTATTTCAGTAAATAGTTCATCGATAATATCATTGTGGTTAAGGGTTGGGTTATAGTGAGCGCTAAAAATAATAATGAGGATAAAGACGATTATCCAGCCGATGAGGTAAGACCAGTTTCGTTTAACAAGCACAACCGGTCGTTGGAATTGATCGACCTTTCCAGTTGTTTTGATTCGAACGCCACTAAGTTGAAAGAGACCAATTAGGATTCCGAGAATTAATAACATTATTGATGCTATAATTTTGCCGAGTGAGCTGTCTTCCTTTAAGGTGATGACCATCATTACTAATGAATAAGCTGGAATAAGAACCATTTCAAACCGAGTAACTTTTTCGTACTCAAATGTCCCGTGAATAAATTTATAAAGTAACAAAAGTAAAAGAATAGCGATCCCCATTCCCCAAACTTCCTTTCAATTTCTTAGGCGTTAGTAAAGTGTTTTTGATTTTGCAAAGAATAAAGCTGTATAGTAAGCGGCAAATAGTATCAAGCTAAAATAGTAGAGGCTGAGAGAAAACAAAAGTTTTTCCCCAGCCTCTGCATCTGTTCGTTAAAGATTAGATTATGCTAATGTTCCCATTGGATCCCATGGCTTAAGAACTACTGGACTCTTTGCGTAATCACGCTTTAAGTCATCGCTAAGATACTTTTTATTAATAACGGCTTGGTAACAATACTTATCCATCCAAGCATCGCTCATTACAAAGTAGCCTTTATGACCGACTTTGTTCCCCCAAGAGTTTTCGACTTTCCATTTGGTTGGCTTGCCGTCTACAAGGTCAACCCCAGTAATCACCATAGCGTGATCCATCATGCTTTCACCATAGTCAAGGGCCTCTGCCTTAGTCATTTCGAGGTCAACATCAAAAAGCTTATCGTAATCATAAGTATTTAGTGCCATGATACCAAGCTTAGTTTCAGAATATTTGATAACATCAGAACCGAACCAAACACTTTCACCGTTCTTCAATTGTTCAATTGCTAATTGCTTGAATTCATCCATTGGGAGGTTTAAGTGCTTAATTTCCCGACCGCCAACAACATTGCCTAACATATCAATTGTGTATGTTTGGTGGTACTTCTTATCAGCAGTGGGAGCCTGAATGATTGAAATATAGTCATCGAGGTTCCAACCCACATACTTTTCAAAAAACTTTTGTGGCGTTAGGTTTGTATCGCGGTGGAACTTGTTATCTTTTTTAGTTCGGTATTCAAAGTCAAAATGATCAACAGGTTCACCAAATGTATATGCTAAAATCCGATAATTTTCATTTAGCATCTTTCGGCGTTGGTCATCAATTGCTTCTTGATTGGCATGATCTTCATTAATCATCTTTCGTAAGATAACAGCATCATGACGGAGCTTATTATTTAAGACGCCATCAATTCCACGGGAGTTTGATGAATTAAATGATTCTGGCATAGCTGACTTTGGCATTACCCCATACTTACTGATAAGAGCACAAAGCATATCCCATTGACCGCCATCATTTTGAGGTTCATTCATCAACCAAGAAACTTTGCGGCTGTCGGTTGGCTTTTTAGCAGTTTTGATAACATTTTGGTAGAAGTAATTAGATTTTTCAAACTTATCCCAGAAAAATTGGTAGGCTTGCGACAGTTCAAAGTTATCTGGCAAATTAAACTTTTGCTGCATATCATGACGCATTGTGTTGAGGGCGGCAAACATCCAGCAACGACCTGATTGTTTTTGGTCTGAAACATCGCCGGTTTTTAAATCAATTGAGAAATGAGGGGAATTATCAGCAATTGAATGCCAGTTAAAACTAGCGTTGCGAACCCCGTTTTTAGTAACTGTGTTTTCTAAAACGCTGCTGTTAGGGTGGTTACGGTAGTCTTGGTGGAAATTAGCAATATCTTCTTTATTAATCGAAAAGCTCATTTAAAAAATCTCCTTTGTATTTAGTTAGTAAGTTGATTAGCGATTAACGAGCGTGCAATACTTTAGGACCATTTTGCGTGCCAACGATGACATCATTAACCCGGTTTAAGAAGAGACCGGTCTCAACCACCCCTACCATGTGAATCAATTCGTCTGCTAAAGCCTTTGGATCATCAATTTCCCCAAGGTGGAGGTCAATAATATAGTTATTTTCATCAGTCCGGTACTTTTGATCACCGTCCATCCGCCAAGTTGGTTTGTAACCCTTCTTTTCGAGCCGGTTAAAGACGTGTTGGGCTCCAAATGGAATTACTTCAACTGGTAGCGGAAAGGCGCCAAGTTTGTGAACGAGCTTGCTTTCATCGACGATCCACATTACTTTATTAGAAGCATTTGCAACGATCTTTTCCCAGAGGAGGGCGCCACCGCCACCTTTGATTCCTTGGAAATCGTCACTGATTTCATCGGCCCCGTCAATTGTCAAATCAATGTGGTCAACATCATCGATATCTTTGATGGTAATTCCAAGATCAGTGGCTTGCTTAGCCGTTCGACTAGAAGTAGTAACACCGATAATGTCCTTAATTTTACCTTCTTGAACTTGTTTACCGAGTTCATCAACCATGTATTTAACAGTTGACCCAGTACCAAGTCCGACAATCATACCTGATTTAATGTACTTTACTGATTCTTTTCCAGTTTGTTCTTTTAGTGCATTTTGATCCATATTTGTAATTCCTCCTAATTAAAACGATCCGTGGCTAGAAGCAACTGTTGGTATTCTGGATGTAGCTTAAACTGTGCTACTGCATAAGGGCACATCAATTTTACCGTATAGTGCTGTTCAGTCGCGTACTCTACAAAACGACGGACTAATTCAGCAGCGATTCCTTGACCGCGGTAGGCAGGCTGAACAAAGACCCGTTCGACTACCACCCGGTCATCTGTGTCAGGAACTTTGGGAAAACTAATCTCACCAACAAATGGCTCCTGGTCATCAAACGCAACGATGCGTTGACCATCAACTCGATATTGCATGTAAACACATCCATTCATAAATAATTTTCGATAAACTACTTTTAAAAGTCAAGTAGTTAAAGCAATACCAATCACTTATTATCTAGCATATAATAGTATACTGGAATTATTAAGAATAAAACACTATGAGGTGAACATGATGAAGCGCGGATTTAAAATTGTTTCAAGCAAAATAGACCAAAATTTACATTTACCACAACGACAAACAACAAGTGCGGCTGGTTATGATTTTGAAGCATCGGAAGATTTTGTCCTTCCATCAATTTGGAAAGGTAATTTTTTAAAGGCATTATGGCAGCTTCATCAACAAAAGAAGCTGACTGATGAAGAATTTAAGGCAGCTGATGACTGTTTAAAACCCTACCTGGTTCCGACTGGGATTAAGGCATATATGCAAGCAGATGAATTTTTGCTCCTTGCTAACCGGTCAAGCGGTCCGTTTAAACGCCGCCTAATTTTGCCTAATGGGATTGGCATTGTCGATGCGGACTACTATGATAATGATAGTAATGAAGGGGAGATTTTCTTCCAATTAATTAACTATGGTCTTCGTGATTACCATATTAAAAAGGGTGAACGCATCGGTCAGGGAATTTTTATGCCGTACTTGATTGCTGATGACGAACAACAACCGACAGTAAAACGGAGCGGGGGCTTTGGCTCAACAAAAGAATAATTTTATAGAAAGGAATTGAAAAGATGGCGAAAGTACGGACGCAATATGTTTGCCAAAACTGTGGATATAACTCGCCACGGTACTTAGGCCGGTGCCCAAACTGTGGCGAATGGAATACACTAGTTGAAGAACAAGTGGAAACCAATAGTGCGCCGGCAAAGAAAGCAACAACAACCTTAACGGGGCTGGTTGCTAAACCGCAAAAGATTAATGAGATTGATAGCAAACAGACACCACGGGTAAAGACTAAATTAAATGAATTAAACCGGGTTCTTGGTGGCGGAATCGTCCCGGGATCACTGATATTAATTGGTGGAGATCCAGGAATTGGTAAGTCAACGTTGCTTCTTCAAGTTTCGGGTCAACTGAGTGATGAACATCATCGGGTTCTTTATGTTTCCGGAGAAGAAAGCGGCTCGCAAATTAAAATGCGAGCAGAACGGTTAAAGGTAGCAGGGGATGACTTCTATGTTTATCCTGAAACCAACATGGATAGTATCCGTGACACGATTAGGGAACTGAAGCCAGAGTATGTTGTGATTGATTCTGTTCAGACAATGCAAGCAACGGATGTCAGTTCAGCAATTGGGAGTGTTTCCCAAATTCGCGAAGTTACTGCCCAACTAATGCAAATTGCTAAAAGCAATAACATTACAATCTTTGTTGTTGGTCATGTGACTAAAGGCGGGGCACTGGCTGGTCCGAAGATCCTTGAACATATGGTGGATACGGTCCTTTATTTTGAAGGAGACCTTCACCACACTTATCGGATTTTGCGATCAGTTAAGAATCGTTTTGGTTCAACAAATGAGTTAGGAATTTTTGAGATGCATACCAATGGTCTCACAGAAGTTAAAAACCCATCAGAAATTTTTTTGGAAGAACGATTGCAAGACGCAACGGGGTCTTCAGTGGTCGTCTCGCTTGAAGGAACACGGCCGATTTTGGTTGAAATTCAAGCGTTAGTGACGCCAACTGTTTATGGGAATGCACAGCGTACTGCTACCGGTTTGAGCCGAAATCGAGTATCATTAATAATGGCAGTGTTAGAGAAACGGGCAAATTTGATGCTCCAAAACCAAGACGCCTATTTAAAAGCAGCGGGCGGAGTAAAATTAGATGAACCAGCAATTGATCTTGCTATCGCGGTAAGCATTGCTTCCAGCTATCGTGATAAGGGAACGCAACCAACAGATGCCTTTGTAGGTGAAGTGGGGCTGACTGGTGAGATTCGGCGGGTTAACCGGATTGAACAACGAGTTGCGGAAGCAGAGAAATTAGGCTTTAAACGTATTTTTATTCCCAAAAATAATCTTAAGGGTTGGACGCCATCAACGGGAATTCAGGTTGTGGGTGTTTCAACGCTCAAGGAGGCTTTGTATCTAGCACTGGGCTAAATTAAATAGAAAGGATGAAGCAAATGCGGCGTAGAATGATTATTATCATCTATATTCTTGTCGGCGCGGCAGTGGGATTTTACTACCTACCATTATTGTGGGATGTTATAAATATCAAACTTAATCCGGCATTATTGGTTTTCTTAGATATTATTATTGGTGCAATTATATTTTGGCTTATTTCGCTCCCATTAGTTGGTGTAACAGAAAAGATGATTCAGCGAGTTGAAAAAGAATTGACCAAGCGTAGTCCGGTCTATCTCTTTTTCGGAACGTTATTAACAATTATCGGTTTAGTATTAGCAGTTCTTATCTCAATTCCGTTATGGCGGACTAATATTCCGGTAATTAACAATATTTTGCCAATACTATTGATGATTATTTTTAGTTATTTTGGTTTTCGCATTGGAACAACTCGGTTAGATGATTGGCGGAAGGCATTTTCACATGTTAAAAGCAATAATAAAAATGATGGAAACAGTGTAATTAAACGTCAAGACGCTAATTATCACCACTATAAAATTTTAGATACGAATATCTTAATTGATGGTCGGATTTATGATTTAGTTAAAACGGGTTTTCTTGAAGGAACGCTATTAGTACCTAACTTTGTGCTATATGAATTACAGTATATTGCGGATTCAGGCGAAAGTATTAAGCGGGTGCGCGGACGACGGGGACTAGATATCTTAAATAAACTGCGAAACGAAAATATTGTTCCAATTGAGATGTATGATGGTGATTTTGAAGATATTCCAGAAGTTGACAGTAAGCTGATTGCGCTTGCTAAGAAGGTTGATGGGGTAATTGTTACAAATGACTATAATTTGAACAAGGTTATTCAATTTCAAAATGTTCAGGTATTAAATATCAATAACCTAGCAAAATCCCTTCGCCCGCGGGTAATTCCGGGTGAAACAATGACGGTTGTCGTTGTTAAAAAAGGGACTGAACGTCAGCAAGGGGTTGCTTACCTTGATGATGGAACAATGGTTGTTGTAGAAGACGGTCGCTACTTTATGGATAAGCAGGTTGAAGTTGAGGTTACAAGCGCCTTGCAAACAGATGCTGGGCGCATGATCTTTGCGCGGCCACTCCATTCACAGCGGGGAATTGATGAGCACACTGACCATAAAGATGATAATAACAAATAGTAGGATAGTTAGCCTGCGGGGACGTAAAGATGAAGTTATTTATGACTTTGTCTTTACGCCTTCTTTTTTATTAACGATTTTTTGAATTATGTTAATCAATCGCTATGCACTGACTGAACGTATGAAAAATAAATCATTTGTTTTAAATGAAATATTATTAATAAAGCATTGATATATAGCGGTTTTTAAAATACTTTTAAATTTATATATTGAAAAGCGAAAATGCTAATTGTATGATTTTGAGTGTTAAAGGGATTTGTACAAAGGCTTTAATAAACTGATTTTTGAGTTAATTTAGGAGGAGTAAAATTGTTATCTTCAAATAATCAAAGCAGCCAAATTACTGCTGCTGTCGCTAATGACCAACGTAAGGCAGTTAAAAAACTTACTGTTGGCGTTTCGTCCATCTTATTAGGCTTTGCTTTTGCCGGAGCAACAACTGCTCATGCTGATACGACAACCCAGCCTGTTGATGATGCAGAACACGTTTCTGCAACAGCTGCCAATCAAACGATAAATAATAGCGCTCAAGTTCTTAAAACAGCGGCTGCTACATCAGCTACTGATGTAAACTCCGCCGCTACAAGCACGATGCAAAATAGTGCATCATCTGTTAATTCAGCTGTTGCTGCTGCTTCGGCAGTAAGCAATACTAGTGACACAGTTGCTGCAACTAGTCAAAGTACAAGCACTAAGAGTGGAGAACAACAAGCTGCTACTGCGGCTGACAATTATGAAGCAGCCGTTAATGCAACGTTGAAGGAAGTAACGCCATCATCAACTCCAGCTAGTGCAAGTGATGTGGCTAATAGCGCATCAACTGCTCAGACTGCTAGTTCGGCGGCTAGTCAAAGCAGCCAAGCGCAAGCCTCAACCGCTATTGAAAATCCAGAAGTTGCTGCGGTACCAATGACCAATTATGATGTTCAACCATATTCGCAAGCACAACGGGAAGCAAATGCGCAAGCGGGACTTAAAATTGCGACAGATTTTGTTAATATCTTAACAGCCCCAACACTAACTGCTAAAATTGGGCAAGGAATTACCTTTATCAAAGATACGGTTAACTTAATCACTCGCCACCCGCTGGCTTATCAACGTTACCAATGCATGACTGCTCGGCAGATTCGGCTTGCTAACCAGCAACATGCACTTGCTTTGAAGCAAAAGCAAATGGAAGCACAGCATAAAGCTCAGTGGAAGATTAACTTTATTATTTCTCAACAACGATTCTTAGCTAATTGGCAACAACGCCTTGCTATTCAACGGCAAACAATGGTTGGGTATTTACGAGCAAATACCAATATTAGTAGTTTCGCCTTTGCCTAATTGCTAGAAGATTATCAAGAATAAAAAATAAACCGCAAACAGCTGGATTGAAGCCGTTCCTTCAAAGTCCACTTGCTTGCGGTCTGTTTTTAAATAAAAAAGAAGCAGCTCGGGAAAAAGCTGCTTCTCAGGGAGTATTACGATAATCTTGGGGGAGATTTCGTAAAAAGAAAATATTTTTTTCGGTTACTATTGGGAGGAGTAATTGAAAAATAATAGGTTTCATTGATGTAGCAAAGTTCATCTTTACTACACTGACTATATTAGCAGTAGAATGTGAAGAAAGTATGACTAAAGTGTAAAAGAATTCTTGAAGGTAAATAAATATCATCGTAAATGCTATTCGAATACGGAATGTGGTAAGATTAACTGTGCAATTTAATTTATTTTTTAGTTCAATTAATAAGTGAATTTTAAGGAGCGGATAGACATGCTAACAATTTACAATACGTTAACAAGAAAAAAAGAAGAATTTAAGCCACTACATCCAGGCGTTGTTAACATGTATGTCTGTGGACCGACAGTTTATAATTATATTCATATTGGTAATGCGCGGAGTGCGATTGCCTTTGATACTGTTCGGCGATACCTTGAATTTAAAGGGTATCAGGTTAATTATGTCTCGAACTTTACCGACGTCGATGACAAGATGATTAAAGCTGCTGCCGAGCAAGGGATTACTGTTCCGCAGCTCGCTGAAAAATATATTAATGCTTTTATGGCAGATACAACAGCAATCAATATTGAACCGGCGACTCTCCATCCCCGTGCCACTGAAAACATTACTGACATTATTAAATTTGTGCAGGGGTTGATCGAAAAAGGCTATGCTTACGCTAAAGATGGTGATGTCTATTACCGGGCTCGTAAATTTCAAGATTACGGGCAGCTTTCTGGGCAATCAATTGATGATCTTGAAGTTGGTGCTAGTGAGCATGTCAGCGCAGATGAAGTAAATAAAAAAGAAGACCCGATGGACTTTGCCCTTTGGAAAGCGGCCAAGCCTGGTGAAATCAGCTGGCATTCCCCGTGGGGACAAGGACGACCAGGTTGGCATATTGAATGTTCAGTGATGGCGACTAAGTATCTGGGTGAGACGATCGATATTCATGCTGGGGGCCAAGACTTGGAATTTCCGCATCATGAAAATGAAATTGCCCAGAGTGAAGCAGAAACGGGGAAGAAATTTGTCCGCTACTGGATGCATAATGGTTTTGTGACGATTGGTAAGGACAACGAAAAAATGAGTAAGTCCCTCCACAATTTCATCACGGTCCACGATATTATTAAAGAAGTCGATCCGCAAGTTTTGCGCTTCTTTATGGCCACCACGCAATATCGCCGTCCAATTCAATATAGTCAGGCAAACTTAACTGATGCACAGAATAATTTAGACCATATCCAGACCGCTTTTGATAACTTAACTTATCGGGAACAAGATGCGGAGAAAAAAGATGATCAAGAAGTTCAAGCAAGAGTCGCCGCATTCCGCGATCAGTTTATCCAAGCGATGGATGATGATATTAATGTTCAAAACGGGATTGCGACTGTTTATGAGTTGGTTAAGTATGCTAATATCTATGCGCAACAAAGCCAAGTCAGTTTAACTGCCCTACAAACGCTTAAACAGGAAATAACCGAACTGATGAGTATCTTTGGGGTCAAGCTGGTTGCCAGTGATAATCAAATCAATGATGAACAAATTAAACAATTGATTGCTGAGCGTAATGAAGCGCGTAAAAATAAGGATTTTGCCCGCAGTGATCAAATTAGAGATGACCTCAAAAAACAGGGAATTATTCTAGAAGATACGCCACAAGGAACGCGCTATAAGAAAGAATAGAAAGGATTTTTATGGTACAGTCAGATTATCGTCAACTTAATGGGATTGCTCTTGCTTATTTAGGGGATGCGGCTTATGAGGTATATATTCGGCAACATCTTTTGACAAAGGGGATTAGTAAGCCGACCAAATTACAGCACATTGCCACCCACTATGTTTCAGCTAAAGCCCAAGCGGCCCTCATTGACCTAATGAAAGCAGAAGACCTGTTAACAGAAGAAGAATGGTCATACTTTAAGCGGGGACGGAATGCCAATAGTCACACCCATGCAAAGAACACATCAGTTATGACTTATCGGATTTCAACAGGCTTTGAAGCAGTAATGGGCTATCTTCAATTAGCTGGTAAACAGGACCGGTTAGCCGAGTTAGCGCAATGGTGTATTGAACAAGTAGAAGCGGGGCGAACAGCACATGAAAAATGAAAAGACAGATTTTATTATTGGCCGTCATCCAGCAGTAATGGCGCTAAAGTCAGACCAAGAGATTAATAAGGTTTTTATTCAGTCCGGTTTAAAAGCTGATGCTATTTCACAAATTATCAAGTTAGCCAAAGAACGGCGCTTAGTTGTCTCAAACGTTCCTAAAAATAAGCTTGACCTAATGACTGACCACCAGAATCACCAAGGGGTTGCATTAGCAGTTGCAGCATATCAGTATGCGACTATTGATGACTTGTTTGAAAATGCAGCTAAGCACAATGAAGATCCGTTTTTCTTGATTTTAGATGAATTAGAAGATCCGCATAACCTTGGTTCAATTATGCGGACTGCTGATGCGGCTGGCGTTCATGGAATTATCATTCCACGGCGCCGGGCAGTCGGGTTAACTTCAGTCGTGGCTAAAACGTCAACTGGTGCGATTGAACACGTACCTGTAGCGCGGGTTACCAATTTAGTACAGACAGCTAAAGAGCTTCAAGAACGGGGCGTATGGCTGTTTGGTACTGATATGAAAGGAAAAGACTACCGCACTTGGGATGCTCATGGTGCAGTAGCGCTAGTGATTGGTAATGAAGGAAAGGGAATTTCATCACTATTAAAGAAGACATGTGATGAGATGTTGACGATTCCGATGATTGGCCATGTGCAAAGCTTAAACGCGAGTGTTGCAGCTAGTCTGTTGATTTACCAAGGATTTAATTCTCGTCATCCATTAGAAAAGTAAAAGATGTTGAAAAGTTAACGCTTCATGAAATGGTATTATTGGTTTCTGGTAAGGACTTTTGTTTTACCGCCAAAATTCCAAGGAAAGTCATCAAAAACTATGACTGCGGGGATGTTATCGATGATCCGCCAGTTGCTAGCCATTCCAGCGGGTGCGGTATTTTTTATCCCGTCTCGGTTCGGTCGTCAATGATAACAAGAATCGACCATGAACAAATTACTGATTTTTTGCGCGAGATCAATAATAAGGCTGGCTGTTTTAATAAATCAGGGCAGCTAGTTGCTTTTAAACTGTGATTCGTGCTAATCTAGGTACTGTGTGGAGGTGACAAGTATGTCCCAGAAAAAAGTAGCATTGGAATGTACAAAGTGCGGTGCGCGCAATTATACGATTACCGCCAACCCTCAACGACAAGAACGATTAGAATTACGCAAGTTCTGCAAACATTGTGGTGAATATACGATCCACCGCGAGAGCAGATAGTGGAGGATATTATGCACTTGATTCGATTTATTAAGAGTGTTAACCACGAAATGAAGCTAGTTGTATGGCCAACAGCCAAAGAAAACCGTCGTGACACGACCATTGTTGTATCATTGACGCTGTTTTTCGTACTATTCTTTGCTCTGTTTGATTGGTTAATTCAGTTAATGATGAAACTCTTTGTTTAACATTAGTAGTCAAATAGAAATTAGTTTGCTATACTAAATCTTAAGGAACTTCGTAGCTATACGAGGTTTTTTATTTTGCTAACATAATCAATTTAATTTTAAGGAGGATTCATCGTGGAATCACATGAAAAACGTTGGTATGTGCTTCATACCTACTCAGGTTACGAAAACCGGGTAAAAAGTAATTTGGAATCACGGGCACAATCAATGGGAATGCAAGACTACATTTTCCGCGTAGTTGTTCCTGAAGAAGAAGTTCGCCAAGTAAAGGATGGTCAAGCAAAAGAAACAATCGAAAAGACCTTCCCAGGATATGTTTTAGTTGAAATGGTAATGACTGACCAAGCTTGGTATATTGCCCGGAACACCCCCGGCGTAACTGGTTTCTTAGGATCTCACGGTGGTGGATCAAAGCCGACCCCATTACTTCCCGAAGAAGTTGACCGGATTATGAACCGGATGGACACGGAAAAGACGGTTAGCGACATTGACGTTAAGGAAGGCGATACCGTTAAAGTTATTGCCGGTTCCTTTGCAAACATGACCGCAAAAGTCACAGAAGTTGACCATGAAAAGCAAAAGATCAAAGCGACCGTTGAAATGTTTGGGCGCGAGACAGCGGCTGAACTTGGCTTTGACCAAATTGATACATTTTAATTTAAATTATATAAGTTGTTGAAAAAGATCGAAAAATGTGGTATGTTCCTATAGTATGCTATTAACATACTGTGGGAGAGGTAAAAATTACTGCCTCATCATGACCACAACACGGACTAAGGAGGTTTTGTCTCGTGGCAAAGAAAGTAGCTAACGTTGTCAAGTTGCAAATCCCTGCCGGTGCGGCTACACCAGCTCCACCAGTAGGTCCTGCACTTGGACAAGCAGGTATTAACATTATGGGCTTCACTAAGGAATTTAACGCTCGGACAGCAGACCAAAAAGGTATGTTGATTCCAGTTGTTATTACCGTATATGAGGACCGTTCATTCGACTTCATTACTAAGACGCCACCTGCTGCTGTCTTACTAAAGAAGGCCGCTGGTGTTGAACATGGTTCCGGTGAACCTAACACAAACAAGGTTGCTTCTGTAACCAAGGATCAAGTTAAGGAAATCGCTGAAACTAAGATGCAAGATCTAAACGCAGCTGATGTAGAAGCAGCTATGCGCATGATTGAAGGTACTGCTCGTAGCATGGGCTTCACTGTTGAAGACTAATTACTAGCAGTCCGGATGCATCATGAAAGTGCTGCATCCCCGTGGGAGGTATTAACTCCGCTAGACCACATTTGCAAGGAGGAAAACACAAGATGGCTAAAAAACGTGGTAAGAAGTACCAAGACGCGCTCAAGAAAGTTGACAGCAAGAAAGAATACGCTGTTAAAGACGCGGTTCAATTAGTAAAAGATATTGACTTTGCTAACTTTGACTCAACTGTTGAAGTTGCATTTAACTTAAATGTTGACACTAAGCAAGCTGACCAACAATTACGTGGTGCCGTTGTTTTACCAAACGGTACTGGTAAGGACCAAACTGTTATTGTATTTGCTGAAGGTGAAAACGCCAAGGCTGCTCAAGACGCTGGTGCTGACTTTGTTGGTTCTGATGACTTAGTAGACAAGATTCAAGACGGTTGGCTTGACTTTGATGTTGCAATCGCAACACCAAACATGATGCCTAAGGTTGGTCGTTTAGGTCGGGTTCTTGGACCTAAGGGCTTAATGCCAAACCCAAAGACTGGTACAGTTACAATGGATGTTGCTAAGGCTGTTTCTGATGCCAAGGCTGGTCAAGTAACTTACCGGACTGACCGTGATGGTAACGTTGCTGTACCATTCGGTAAGGTTTCATTTGATACTGACAAGTTAGTTGAAAACTTGGCTACTTTAGAAGACATTGTAGCTAAGGCTCGTCCAGCTTCAGTACGTGGAACATACATCAAGCACGCTTCCATTTCTTCAACATTTGGACCAAGTGTTACGCTTGATTTAACTACATTTTAATTTTAGTTAAAATGATATGAAAAAAGACTTCGGGGGAATTCTTGCCCGAGGTCTTTTTCTTTTTAAATTTTTTATCGGGAGAGAGTAATGAAACTAACGAAAAACAAAACCTCAATAATTCTAGTAATAGTATTGACAGCTTTATTCGGACTTAGTTTCCTAAATAGGGCAGCTGCTAGCGAGAAGCGGGATTATCAAATTAAGCAGAATGATATTTATGTCAAAGTTAATCGTGATGGTAGTGCTGACGTAACGCAACAAGTCCACTATCAATTTAATGGGAAATATCATGGTGTTTTTATTGTCCAGGATACAAAAGGATTAGGGAAAATTAGTCAGATTCAAATAGCTAACGAAGACCTGCCAATCCAGGAGCTACTCCAAGATCAAAAAGAATATTTTAGTCGAGCAACTAATCTTGGACCGGATGATCAAATATTGTCAATGGATGATCATTTAGATTTTGACGATTACTTTTATCAACCCAATACGGATGCTGATGGTGAGAAAGCCAAGGGCGATTATCGGATAGTCACTTCTGTGCCGACTGATGCAAAGAAACAGGTTATCACATACCATTACCGACTGAGCGCGGTTGCTAAACGCTACCTTGATACTGGGGAGATTAATTGGAAAATCATTGGACAGAGCTGGCAACGTAACTTGCAAAAAGTCAATATTACAATTGAGATGCCAACCGCTAAGGGACGGCAATCTTTATGGGTTCATGGTACAAAATATGAACATAAGGTATGGCAAAAACATACTGCCACTGTTAAACTGACAGCGAAGAATGTTGACCAATATCTTGAAATTCACCTGCTCTTTCCTAAGAATGCGATTGCTAAAGCCCCGCTACATGCTAGTAATCGGGTTGCAATAGTTCAACGGCAGGAACGCAGGATAGACCTTATTGCCCAATTCTTAATTATGCGCCGCCCAATAAACTATTTGATTATCGCGCTTGGATTAATAATCCCGTTTGGTATTTATGGCCTTTATTGGTTAGTTTGTGATCGTCGAAATCTGCTTAAACGCGATCATACTAGCGAACATCTTCACCGGTTTGAACTTCCATCATTACCACCGATGCAGGTTGCTTCAATTTATCAAGCTAATATAAAAGAAGAAACCGGTATGATTCCGTTGGCAACTGATTTAGCAGCGCTTCAATTAGCAGGAAATATTGAAGTTAAGCAAATAAAAAGGGATAAAATAATTAAATGGGTAAAAGGAACTGCTGATGACTCGCCATTTATCTACTTTCTAACGCATGATTACGGTGATAAAAACAATCAAGTATCATTAGCAAAATTGAAAAATGATGATGGGAATATTCTTTATCATCGGTGGCTCAATACGAAGGAAAAGTGGCAGACTTTTGGTGAAAGGCCAAATTCAGCCAAAACAGCTTTTGACAAATTTTCCTGTATTTATTTGTTAGCGGCAGTTGTAGTTGCCTTTTTATGTGCTCGGCTAGTTACCAATGGCTTTAGCATCGCCCTCTTAATTCGGACGATTACCCGAGTAGGTGTAATACTATTAATTGGCTTGGGATTAAGTGTTTGGCGGCCGTTTGAGAAAATAGAACAGCGGATTTTTGGCAAATATAATTTTAAGATCAGCCACTGCTTATATATTTATGGGTTAGGAATAATCGCTTGTCTGCTTATTTTTGTCCTATCATACATGGCGCCTGAAATTAAAATATTAGGACTTAGTTTTAAAACGATTTCCCAACCTTTGATTGTCGGAACATTCCTATGTGGGTTAGGATTGCAAGCCCTGAACATGTTAATCGATTATCGCTATACTTCTTATAGTAAAAAAGAATATCAAGACTTAGTCGATATCTTGCAGTTCAAGCAAATGATTCATGATATTGGTCGTTTTGATAAAAAACAACTCCCCGCCCAAATTTTGTGGGGAGAATATTATGTCTATGCAACAGCAGTCGGTGAGACAAGCGAGTTTATCAACGGCTTAAATAAGCAGTTCGGAGCAAAACTAGTAAAAGAGAATCTTGACCAACAATTGCAAGGCTTTTCTGCAAATGACTGGCTAATCCAGAATTTTGCTAATGGCATAATTCTTAATAGCGAAAACCTAACTACTTCTTCTGATACCGGAAGCTCTACTGATAGTTCATTCGGAAATTGGGGCTCGTCAGGTGGAGCTGGTGGTGACTCAGGTGGGGGTGCCTTTTGATGAATGAGTAGTTGCAAGCTGGTAGGCGGGATTTTGCTAAATTTTTAATTAGCCACTTCACAAGTATCCATTGTTGTGCTATATTATTAACCAATGATAAAAATATTAAAAAATAATGAGAATTTATCATTAAAAGTTAAATAACTAAGGAGTGACGACAATGACACAATTTAAATATTCAAAGCGTGTTCCAGCAGATGGTACGGATGCGGTTGGTGCAATTTTACAAGCAGCGGCGGATCCTAAAATTATTTCGTTTGCTGGTGGATTGCCGGCACCCGAATTGTTTCCTGTTAAAGAAATGAAAGCTGCAGTCGACAAAGTCTTTGATGAGCATGGACAAGAAGCAATGCAATACGGTGCCGCAAAAGGGGTGACAGCATTGCGTGAGGTCATTCAACAACATGTTAAAGAAAAAGAAGATGTCGATTCAGAATTAGATAACGTCTTAGTAACTACAGGATCGGAACAAGCCTTAGACTTAGTCGGAAAGGCCTTTGTCGATCCTGGCGACACTGTTTTAGTTGAACAGCCAACATACCTTTGTGCCTTAGATGTATTCCGTTCTTATGGTGCTAACTTTGTTGGTGTGGAGATGGATGAAGAGGGAATGAAGATGGATGCCTTAGAAGAAGCACTAAAGGCTAATCCAGATACTAAATTAGTATATACTGTTCCTAATTTCCAAAATCCAACTGGCCGTACGATGACCGCCGAGCGCCGCAAAAAGCTCGCCGAATTAGCTGAAAAATACGATGTCTATGTATTAGAAGATAATCCATATGGTGAGATTCGTTTTGCGGGTGAACATGTGCCAGCAGTTAAGTCATTTGATAAGTCTGGTCATGTCTTTTACATGAGTACTTTCTCTAAGACTTTAGCTCCAGGATTTCGGTTAGGGTGGCTAGTGGCCGACAAGGATGTGGTTAATAAGTTAACTGTCCTTAAGCAATCCGCAGACTTGCATACTGATAACTTAGCCCAATTTGCGGTTGCCCAATTCTTTGCGGACAATGACGTTGACGCCCATGTTAAAGAGATTAGTGACCTCTATGGTAAACGTAAGAACTTAATGCTCGAAGGAATTAAGAAGTACTTCCCAGCGGGCGTTAAGTATACCGATCCTGAAGGTGGCATGTTCTTATGGGTTGAGGTACCGGGGGTTGATGATACGGTAGAATTGTTTAAGGATTGTCTTAAACATAACGTTGCCTTTGTTCCTGGTGATCCATTCTTTGCTGGCGAACCACAGCCAGGCGCATTCCGCTTAAACTATTCAAATATGCAAGAAGACCAGATTGAAGCCGGATTAAAGCGTCTCGGTGAAGCTTTAACCGCCGCTGTTAATAATAAATAGGATAAATCAGCCATTAATAAAATCCTAGTGGGAGTGAGACAGAACTAGCTTGCTAGTTCGTTTTCGAACCCCCGCAAGCACAAAGAGGACTCTAGTGTTCGGATTTTCCGAACGCTAGAGTCCCTTTGTGTACTGCGCTGTAGCATTTTCAACTATATAGGAGACTTATGTCACAGCTCCATTTTTATTGGTGTATGTTATACTAATTTTAAGTTAGTGTTTATGTCACTATGGTTGAAAAGAGGAATATTAAATGAAAATTAAAGCAACAATTGCGGAAAAACAAGGTGCACCAATTAAAGTTGAGGATGTTATTTTAGATGAGCCTAAGCCTAATGAAATTTTGATAAAAACAGTTGCTACTGGTATTTGTCATACAGACATTGCAGGGCGGGACCTAGGGATGACTCCATATCCTGTTGCTTTAGGCCATGAAGGTGCTGGCATAGTAGAAAAGGTCGGTAGCACGGTTAAATATATAAAGCCTGGAGATCATGTGGTAGTATCATTCAGTTATTGCGGTCATTGTAAAAATTGCCTTTCTGGTCATCCGGCAAAATGTATTCACTTAAATGAATTATGTTTTGGCGGTAAAAATTATGATGGCAGTTATCGCCTTCATACAGTTGACGGAAAGGACATTAGTACCTTCTTCGGTCAATCATCATTAGCTACCTATATTATTGCCGATGAACATAATGTAGTTAAAGTTGATCCAGAAATTGACTTGAAATATCTTGGTTCTATAGGATGTGGATTTCAAACTGGTGCTGGAACAATTCTTAATGAAGTTAAGCCAGAGTTTGCTAGTAATATTGTTATTACGGGAGCTGGTGGTGTTGGCTTAGCAGCAGTAATGGCAGCAAACTTATATAACCCAGATCATTTGATTGTGATTGATCGTCATGACGATAAGCTGGCAATGGCAAAAGAGCTAGGAGCAACTGATGTAATTAATACTGCTAATGTTGATGATGTTGAAGGGGCAATTAGAAGTATTGTTCCCGAAGGATTAAACTATGCTGTGGATTCAATCGGATATAGTCCGCTAATTACTGATCTTTTGCATGCTCTTGATACTGATGGAAAATTATACTTAATTGGCATTGCAGGAAAATTAGATTTAACTGGTATGGACATTATGGGTGAATCTAAACAGATTATTGGGTTAATTGAAGGAGATGCTATTCCTCAATTGTTTATCCCTAAGTTAGTTAAATATTTTAAGAAAGGAAAGTTTCCAATTGATAAGTTGATGAAGTTCTATTCGTTTAATGAAATTGATAAAGCTTTTGAAGACTTTACGGCTGGTAAGGTTATAAAACCTGTAATTACTTTTGAATAAAGTGTTTTAAGAGACTAAGTATGGCTATCTAAAACCATACTTGGTTTTTATTTTGCTCCTTTAAAATCACCCCTGTACTTCAAACAATTTTTGATTATAATTGTATTAATTGCTGAAAGTTTTAAATATTCGGGTTTCATGCTAATTATTATGATTAGTGCTAAGCATTATCAAAAATAAGGGAAAAGGAGTTTTTGATAATGTCGTTGATTGATTTTACGAGTGCAGGGGTGGCTGCCTCGGTTATTATTACTTTAATGGTTATGTTTGGGCTCTCTTTTGTTGGTAGTTTGCTCTTTTGGCTGTTCTATCACCAGAATATCAAAAAGGGGTAATTACTAATGTTAGCGGTGATCTTTACTTTTATTTGGGGGATTGCGCTTTTTATTTTCCTATTCTATTCGTTGATCAGTCTCCTGTTTCGGGCGATTTCATATCCCCGTGATTTTTGCCGTTTTGCTGGAAATCAGCAACCAGCTGAGATTGATAAGGATTTACGATATTTTGTAATCGTACCTTGCTTTAATGAAGCTGGAGTTATCAAGCAAACACTAACAAACCTATTAAATTTCGACCAATTTGAAGTTATAGTTGTTGATGATGCCAGTAGTGATGATTCGGTCGCACAAATCAGCCAGTTGAATAGTCCACGGTTACACCTCTTGCGCCGCTATGTGCCTAATGCCCATACCGGCAAAGGGGATGTTTTGAATTTTGCCCTTGATTACATCTGTCAGATTATTATTAGGCAGAAGATCGCATTTGATAAAACGATTGTCGGTGTGATTGACGCTGATGCCCGTCTTGCTGATAACGCGTTAGAACGGTTGAATGCTTATTTTTCTTCGCCGCAGACTAATATTACTCAGATGCGGGTGAAGATGTATCCTCATTTTAAGAATGAATTACAGATTTTACAGGATATCGAATTTTTTAGCATTAACCACATGGCGCAGATTATGCGAATGTATACTAGAACAGTGGGATTGAGTGGTAATGGTCAATTTTTTCGGTTAGCACCAATTTTAGCTAAAATTGGTCAGCATCCGTGGGGGAATGCGCTCTTGGATGATTATGAATTGACAATTAAGATGATGCTAAGGCAATTATCGGTGAATTATATGACTGATACATATGTTTATCAAGAGGCCCTGACTTCGCCTAAAAAGTTTATCCGGCAGCGTAGTCGGTGGGTACAAGGAGACTTAAATTGCTTACAATATTTACCAAGAATTATTAAAAGCAAGATTTTAAGCCGCACCCAAAAATTAGGCATCTACTATTTCTTGATCCAGCCATGGTTAAATTTTCTGGCGGATCTGGCAATTATTGTGCTGACGACTATTGCAGCAACCCATTGGCATTCCCTCTATGCTAACTTGCCCCCATTAACTTTATTAGTCGTCCTAGCGGGACTAGCCGGCTTTTCACTTTTTTGGGGCGTGGTTTTTGGGATATTTTATTATTATGACCTTTACCATTACCATGAACCACGCTTGAGTTATCGGCAGTTGATCATTTTGCCATTAGGAATTTCATATATGTACGTGATCCTCTTTTTTAGTATTATTATGGCTTTTTGGCGGTGGGGATTGCATGAAAATTCGTGGATTAAAACAGAACACGGCAAGAAAGAATCATAATTCGCTAAAACTAGCAAATTAGATGGGTGAGGGAAAGAATGAAAAAGATAAAAGTAATGTCAGTCTTTGGGACACGACCAGAAGGAATAAAAATGGGGCCGGTTGTGAAATCCTTAGAAAAAGATGATCGCTTTACTTCGGTGGTTGTTTCGACTGGACAGCATGCTGAAATGCTTCAACAGGTATTAGATGTATTTTCGATTGTCCCTAATTATGATTTGAAAATTATGAAGCCGAAGCAAACGCTAACAGGGATTACAATTGAAACGATGAGCCGTTTAGAGCCAATTATTCAGCGAGAACAGCCAGATCTTATGCTTGTTCATGGGGATACAAGTTCTGCTTATGCAGCGGCATTAACGGCCTTTTACAATCGGATCGCAATTGGTCATGTTGAAGCTGGTCTACGAACATGGGATAAGTATTCACCGTATCCAGAAGAGATGAATCGGCAGATGATTGATGATTTAGCTGACTTATATTTTGCTCCGACCACAACGAGCGCGGCAAACCTTCAAAAGGGAAACCATCATCGTGGAGTTACCGTTACTGGTAATACGGCCATTGATGCTTTGCGGTATACGATTAATCAAGACTATCATCACCAGGTGTTAGCAGAGATTGATCAACATCACCGGATAATCCTCTTGACCATGCATCGGCGAGAAAACTGGGGCCGGCCAATGGAAGAGACATTTAAAGCAATCCGGAAGGTCGTTGACCAATACGATGATATTGATGTGATTTACCCAGTGCATTTAAATCCTAAAGTTCAAACGGTTGCTAATAAAATTTTAGGAAATGATGAGCACTTCCATTTGATTGCTCCCTTAGATGTGGTTGATTTTCATAATATTATGAGTAAGGCAATGCTGGTAATGAGTGATTCGGGTGGCGTACAAGAAGAAGCTCCAGCCCTTCATAAGCCAGTACTTGTGTTACGTGATACGACCGAACGACCAGAAGGAGTTGCGGCTGGAACCTTAAAACTAATTGGTACTAATTACGCCCAAGTGATTGCTGAATTAACAGCGCTTTTGACTGACAAGGCGGAATATGAACAGATGAGTGCGGCCAATAACCCATATGGGGATGGTCATGCCAGTCAACGTATCCTTGAGGCAATCGCTGCATGGGCTGAATCAAAATAAATTAGAAAAATCCCTTTACAGAACTTTTATTGGTATGTTAAACTGTAAAAGTTGATTAAATATGACTCTGCCTAAGACTCAGGTGGCGAATGCCTTAATTATCTTGCCTGCCGAGGAAGAAATGAAAGTTCCTTCTCTATGTCTGCGGTCATAGGGATTTTTTTATAAATCCGATCAAAAATACATTGCAGGAGGTGAAAATTCATGAGTGAAGCAGCTATTGCTAAAAAGGCTGAGATCGTTAAGCAAACAATTGATATGCTTAACGCAGCCCAAACTGCTATCGTTGTTGACTACCGTGGTTTAACTGTTGCGGAAGTTACTGATTTACGTAAGCAACTTCGTGACGCCGGTGTTAAGATGTCAGTTATCAAGAACAAGATTCTTGATCGTGCCGTTGAAGGTACTGACTACGAAGATCTTCGTGATACTTTTGTTGGACCTACTGCAGTTGCCTTCTCAGACGAGGATCCAATTGCTCCAGCTAAGATCTTAAAGAAGTTTGCCGATGACCACGACGCTCTTGAAATCAAGGGTGGTTTCATCGAAAAGAGTGTTAAGACTCTTGACGAAATCAACGAATACGCAAACATGCCAGGTCGCGAAGAACTGTTGTCAATGCTTGCATCTGCATTGCAAGATCCTATGCGGAAGATTGCCCGTGCAGTCAAGGCTATTGCCGACAAGGAAGACGAAGCCGCATAATTGCCGTATATCGATACAATATAAAATCAAAATTAATTACCTAAATATTGGAGGAAATAAACATGGCTTTTGATAAGGATGCTATCATTGCTTCATTAAAGGAAGCATCAATCTCTGACCTTAACGACTTAGTTAAGGCAATCGAAGAAGAATTCGACGTTTCTGCTGCTGCTCCAGTTGCAGTTGCAGGTGCTGCTGGTGGCGACGCTGCTGCTAAGGACAGCTTCACTGTTGAATTAACTGAACCAGGTTCAGCTAAGGTTAAGGTTATTAAGGCTGTTAAGGACATTACTGGTCTTGGTCTTAAGGACGCTAAGGACCTTGTTGATGGTGCTCCATCAGCTGTTAAGGAAGACGTTAAGGAAGACGAAGCTAACGACATCAAGGAAAAGCTTGAAGCCGCTGGTGCTACTGTTACCCTTAAGTAGTCAAATCCTAATAAATAAACAAAGCAGAGTAGACTGTAATAGCCTGCTCTGCTTTGTTGTTTTAAATTTATACTTTTGTTAATTAATTATCGATGAACGAGACAAATAGCCGTTAATAAGTCTTTAATCCCTTAATGATACTTAGTACAATTAATGTAGAAACTATTGTAAGCGGTTTCTTAAATATCTTAAGGGAGGAGATATTATGTTATTCCAAGTTTATGGTAGTCAATCAGGATGGCAACTATTAGGTTGGATATTGGTATTTGTTTGTTTGATTATTGCCAACGAAATTGCTCGACGAAGCAAGTTGGGCGGGCTTTTATTCTTTGTGGTCTTGCCAGTTGTTTTAACGATTTATTTTGCAATTATTTATATCTGTGCAGCCAAAGGCCAATCGTGGGCCCTTCATAATCAAACATATGTCCATATGAATAGTTGGTTCCACTATGCAAAACTATATGCAGCTACCTTTGGTTGTATTGGTTTTATGATCTTAAAATACCACTGGGGGCACCTGGGTAAGGCGTATTGGTTTAAGTGCTTTCCGTTTGTAATTGTGGCAATTAACATTTTTATTGCTGTGGGGAGCGATTTTGAATCGGCCATTCGTGGAATGAATGCATTGCAAATAACCGGAAGCCAATGGTGGCTTTCCTCTGAAGGTGTCTGGCTTTACGGTGGTTGGTGGAATGTCCTTAACGGAATCGCCGGCATTATCAATGTATTTTGTATGACTGGCTGGTGGGGAATTTATTCTTCCAAAAATGAGGATGATATGTTATGGCCTGACATGACTTGGCTTTTCATCCTTGCCTATGATGTTTGAAACTTTGAATATACTTACAATAACTTACCTACGCATTCATGGTATTGTGGGGTAGCACTATTGCTAGCCCCAACATTTGCGGCTGCCTTTTGGAACATGGGTGGCTGGATTCAGAACCGGGCTAATACTTTGGCAATTTGGTGCATGTTTGCACAAGTAATTCCAGAATTCCAGGATAGCAGTAAGTTTTCAGTGTTACCAGTGTTATATAAGAATGGGGCGATGAATCCAGCTGTTCATCCCGGAGCAGCTGATCCACATATGATGGGAATTATCGCCGTATTATCATTAGCAATTAATGTTGTGGTTTTCGCAATCATTTGGAAACGGGCTAAAGCAATGGATATTAATCCTTACACCCATGAAGTATTTGTTGGTACAAAGGATTACGAAGAAGCAATGGCGCGAGCGCAGAGGTAAACAATTTAATCATCAAGAAGTAGAGGCTAAGAAAAACTTTTGTTTCGCTCAGCCTCTACTATTTATTTTACCGAACGATGGCAAGATAACGTGGCAGATAACTATAAGGTTTAAGTCACAAACGGTCCTTAACCTTAACCAATCTTAGCTTGTTTAAAATGCAAAAGGTCCAGAATATTAAAAATACTCTGAACCCAATGATCTTTATAGAGGTGGGGAAACGAAAATTCGATGAATTAGGTTTTCTCCTCGCCACGTTATCATTGCTTTAATTCGCGGTACCATTTAGTACCAGTTTCTTCAAAAATCTGCTTGTTAATTATTAAATTAGTTAGCGGAGTGGTGTGTTGTGCTATCTTCACTAGTCCGATAGCCAAAGTAGAATTGGATAGCTGCAATTGCGATGTTTACCCAATCCATAGCGATAAACCAACCATTGATTGCGCTTGCATCGTGTGATACACCATAGTAAACCCAAAAACCAATAACAATTGCACAAACGTTGATCCAAGCGAAAGTCTTTTGTAGTATTTGATTGTTAAGTTGGAACCACATCCAAATAACGTTAATAACAAACCAAATAGCTAAGATCCAAAAAATAACATTGAACAACATAAGACATCCCTCCTTAGGGTCCGCATGGAATTGATGGACAGCCCACCATCCATCAACCTCAATTACATTAACTGTAAAAATTACTTACGATGTTTGATTAAGTAATCAGTGACTGTAACCGTTCGAATGAGGAAAAATAATACCTATCCGATATGCTTGCGCTAATAAAATGCGGTTTGCAGGTGAAGTTAATCGAACTTGCAAAACAATAATTAAGAGAGGAGAAGACCAGTTAATAACATTTATTTCTTAGAAAGTTGTTGCTTCGCGTCTTCATAACCATTTACATAGTCTTGAAGCGCATGCATCTTACCTCTAATAAACCTATTAGTAACATTAATAATCCGTTGCGGATACTTACGAAATGGCTCTAGTGCCTTATAATCTTTAACGGCCCGATTGTACCCTTTTTGATATGCGCTAATGTCCTTTTCGTTGTTATTTGTAGGACTAACTTTCTTCTTAAACATTATCATCACCTCTTTTGTTGCCCTACCATGATAGTACCAAGGATATAAAATTAATGCCAATAATATGATATAAAAATTTAAATAAATTATATAAATAAAGAAATAGCTCTTTACCTATCATTATTAGCGATAAAGTAGCTATTTCTTTATTTTTTATCTTTTAATAATTCTACGATTTCTTTAAGATATTGTACTTCTGCACTTGGCTTGGCTTCTTCTTTCTTATCTTCTTTTTTGCGAAAACGGTTAATGGTTTTTACCATTAAAAAGACAACAAAAGAGATAATTAGGAAATTAATTACCGCGTTTAAGAAGCTTCCATACTTAAATTGGGCATCGCCAACTGTCCAGACTAGATTTGAAAGGTCGATCCGGCCGACGAAAATCCCAATAAGAGGATTAATAAGGTTATTAACTAATGACTTGACGATTGATGTAAAAGCAGCCCCGACAATAATCCCGACTGCCATATCAATAACATTCCCCCGTGCGATAAACTCTTTAAATTCTTTTAGCATGTTTTTCCTCCTTTTTCTGTTTAGGGTGGAGACAACTTTATATTGCAAGTTTACCAAAAAGTCTTTAATAAAATATGACTATTCAAGCTTGACAGCCTTGTTTATAAATTTTTTAAAATATGTTTTTATTTGGTATTGTATACTATATCTTGTAATGATATTATATGACATATAATATAGTAAAAAGAAAAGGAGAGGGCGCATGAAGATTCAGATAACAGCGGATTTGCTTGATGGGATGGTCTTAGCAATTCTCGAACATGATGATTACTATGGCTATGCCTTGACCCAGCGGATGCAATCAGCGATTACGATCTCAGAATCAACGATGTATCCGGTCTTACGGCGGTTAAAAAAGGACGAGTACTTGACGACTTATGATCAACCCTACCAGGGTCGTAATCGGCGTTATTACCAAATAACCGTCGAGGGTCGGAAATATTTAAGGCGAATTCGCAAACTATGGCATGACTACAAAGAAAGCTTAGACGGAATCTTTTATGCAACACGTGAGGGGGAAGATAAGGATGACTGAGGCCCAAAAGTATATTAATGACTTAGCAGCATATTTAAGCCCGCTAAAAGCTGAAGAGCGTGATGATGCTCTAGAATTTTATGATGAGTATATTACAGATGCAGGACTTGATACCCGGTCAGCAATTGAGGAAAAATTAGGAACGCCACGACAATTAGGTCATAAAATCTTAGCTGATTATTCTATCAAGATGAATGATGAATCAGCAAAGCAGGGACCGGCCTCTGCTAAATCAAGCTGGCGGGTCTTTTGGTGGGTCTTGGCCGCAATTGTTACTTCACCAATCACTTTCGGCCTCGCGATTGCCGCATTAGTCGTATTAATTGGTGTTGGTGTTGCGGCCTTAGGACTAATCATCGGAATTATTGCGATGATTATGAGTATTGCAGTCGTGGCGGTTGTTGCGTTATATGCTGGAATTGCATTAATGACGGTTGAACCTTTTAGTGGTTTATTTTATGTCGGTTTAGGTTTAACGTTTATTGGGCTATTCCTTGTCTGTGTGCCATTATCATACTGGTTGATCCGCTTAATCGCACAAGGAATCGCCAACTTTGCAAAATTCTTATATAACAAGACTCAAGCAAGGAGGGAAGTTAAATGAAGAAGGTATTTAAGATTGGCTGGGTAGTTTTAGTAATTGGCTTAATTGCCCTCGGAATTGGGCTCTTTAATGGCGGAAATAAAACGGTCTATTTTGATGGTAACCGGCCACAAATCGTTCATAACCGTGTTCATCATTTGAGTGCTAATAAGGAATTTGAACGGGTCGATATTTCTGCTTCGACCGCGAATGTGGTTATTCGTGCAGGAAAGAAGTACCAAGTTGCATACTATGGCATGGGTGGCCATGTGCCAGCGGCGACTGTCCATAATCGTGTCGTTTCAATTCGTCAATCTGGTGGTGCTTCATATGGTTTCAGCCTTAACAGTTACCGTGACCAAGACTTAATTGTAATTACGATTCCTCATGATCAGGCTTTAGCAGGACGAATTCAGTTAGATAGTGGTAATTTAACAGTTAAAGGTATTAACCTTGAGAATGCTAATGTTGAGGTTGACTCAGGAAATGTCGACTACCAACAGGTAACGTTAAACAATGGTCAAACCAATATTCAATCAGGGAATTTTAATGGGCAACAGCTAACGGTTCATGGTCACTATACCGTAAAGAATGATAGCGGTGATAATACAGTTACTAATACAACAGTTGACGGTTACTACCTTAAAACAGACGATGGTGATAATGAGCTTAATGGTGAGGATAAGGGTACAAGTACACTAGCTGAAAACGATACGGCTAATAATGTCTTACGCTTAATAAACCAATCAGGAGACAATGAAGTGAATTAATAAAGAAGTTATGTTCGTGACGAAATGCATGAACATAACTTCTTATTTTTAATACAAGTTTAAAATTACTTATCTTGTCTAGATTCACGTATAATATGTTTACGATTCCATAACATTAAACCAAACGTAATGATGATGATTACAGCAACACCGATTACAGTTGTATTTGCTGTTAGCTCATAAACTACCCATGCTAATGGACTAGCAGCAAAATCAATGCTTGCCACTGAGCTTGTACCAGCGGGAATAAAAGATTGATGAACGATCTTTACAGCAGTGGTAAAGATGCCAGCAAGCATGGTTGCTGAAAGAACACCAAAAACCATACTAATTAATCCAGTTAAAAATGTTCGTAATACGTTACCTTTAGTGTATGGCAAAACAAGTGGGAAAATATAAATCAATCCTGATAAACTAGCTAAAGGTAAAAATTGATTTCCTGGAATGATGACAGCTAAGAATAAAATAATAGGAATTAAAAGCAAGGAACAAAATAGGGTTGTAGGATGTCCGATAACAAGGGCAGGGGTCATACCGATATTAAATGATTTTCCTTTGAAATGTTTGGAAATAATATCTTGTGCTCGTTGTGAAATTGGAGCAAGCCCCTCAATGAAAAGCTTGGTAATTCGTGGAATTAAGACCATAACAGCACTTAAAATAATACCAAGTTGCAAAACTTTTGCTATGGAATAATGAGCTAATAAACCGATGATAATTCCTACGATTACTCCGAGAAACATCGGATCACCAAGAATTCCAAATCGTTTAGACATTTTTTCAGCATCAAAATCAACTTTATTTAGTCCAGGAATTCGTTCACAAATCCAATTAACTATAATTGCAAATGGAATAAAACTTACACAGAATGCTTGAGGAATTGAAATTCCGTCAAGATCTTTACCATAAAACCTTTGTAAACGGTGTTGTGATCGATCTGCACCAACAAGCGTGATAGCAATAGTAACAATAGATGCAATGAGTCCTAAAATAAAGCTATGAGTTGCTATTGAAACAATCGATCCAATAAATGCAAAGTGCCAATAGTTCCATAGATCAACGTCTAGCGTTTTAGTAGTTTGTGTTAAGAGCATAATTACATTAATTAGTAGTCCTAATGGAATAATAATAGCCCCAACTTGCGTTCCGAAAGCTACTGCTGATGCAGCAGGCCATCCAATATCTAAAGAGTGTAAGTTAAGATTATAGATTTTAACCATAGCGTTAACAGCAGGTCCGATATTATCAGATAATAATTGAGTTATAACATTTAATCCGACAAAACCAACCCCAACAGATAAGCCGGCTTTTAATGACTTACCAACACCCATTCCTAAGCAGATACCAAAAATTAGAAAAATTATTGGCATCATAACACTTGCCCCAAGGGACATAATATAATTAATTACTCCCATTTTTACCCCTCCATTAATTCAAAACTTCACAAAATAACTGAAATGGAAAGCTCAAACAAGATCTCCTTGCTGAGCTTTTTTATTAACGAACTAAATATCCGCCATCAACTGGCATAATCGTTCCGTTTACGTAATTAGCAGCGTCACTTGCTAAGAAGACAGCCACGCCCATTAATTCATGAGGCTCAGCCCAGTGACCAGCCGGAATCCGGTCAAGGATCTCCTGGTTCCGCGCTTTGTCAGCCCGAATCGGGGCCGTATTAGCAGTCTTAATGTAACCAGGAGCAATCGCATTAACTTGTACTCCGTATGCCCCCAGCTCGCTCGCAAATGATTTGGTTAACCCCGCAACCCCGTGCTTAGAAGC